>CAYPEJ010000005.1:0-166148 GCA_964409685.1 uncultured Anaeromicropila sp. | reverse complement strand
CCCCGTTAGAAGTAATAGAATTTGTGATGAGTTTATTATACCAGGGGACGGAAACAGTTTTTCTTCTACTTGTCCAACATATTTGCTACCGTTAAAGAAGCTAGAACCCCGCGAGGGGACGGAAACTCATACATGTTGTAAATAAGCTCCACAGTCTTTCTTGTTAAAGAAGTTAGAGCCCCGCGAGGGGACGAAACCATAGTCTTGTAAATCTTTGCTTGTCATTTTTTACCGTTAAAGAAATTAAATCCCTACCGAAAGTCTTAAGTTATATTTTTGCCATTCTAAAAAATGCATTTACTAAGTAATCTACACAGCTAAACAGAAATAGCCTACTATTTCAACAAATCAATCCATTGTTGAAGTAGTAAGCTATTTTTTTATTCCGAATCTTCAAAATTTGAAGGAAAACGAAAAGAATAATTCTAACATCCAACGAACATAATGATCTTATTAATGATATGGTGGTGATTAGCGAATTTATTATAAAGCATATTTTGCGATGAATATTTATTCTGTATCTACGCCATATCATAGAAAAAGGAGATTTATTTCAGTGGGTGAAAAAGAAAAGGTAATACTAAAGGCAATGTATGATGAATGTCAAAAAGAGAATTGTAATTGGGATAACATTCACAATACAATCGGTTTTAGCGGAAATGAAGTTGCATTACTTATTAGCAATTTACAACAAGATGGCTATATCGAAGGTGTCATTTTTACAGGCGGAGAAGATGAGCCAATGGTTGCATTGTTAACTGGTGGTTCTCTAACAGACAAAGGAAAAGAATTTATTGAAAAAGGTATGTAATGCAAAGAAGAAGGAGCAATTTCCATCACATCATATGAATGAAATTTCATATGGGATAGAATTGCTCCTTGCTATATTTATGGACATATTTTTTGGACAATGATGGCTTGTAAAATATAAACAATCTAAGAATATTTTTGGGTGAATAAATTGTAAATTGAAAATGTTTATAGTATAATGGTCTCACTGACTAACCATGAGAGGGAGGAATATGAATGCATTTAATTGAAACAAGTAATCTTACTAAGTTTTATGGAAAAGCAAGAGGAATTAAAGACATATCATTTTCAATAAATGAAGGGGAAGTTTTTGGTTTTATTGGTCCAAATGGTGCTGGAAAATCGACTACCATTCGTATTTTATTAGCCCTTATTCGTCCAAGTAGTGGAGAAGCAAAAATTGCTGGTTTAGATTGTACTAAACAAAGCAAAGAAATCAAAAAAATTCTTGGATATGTACCTTCAGAAGTAAATTATTATGATGATATGAGAGTAAATGATTTGTTGAAATATTCAGCAAGATTTTATCGTAAGGATTGCAATCAAAGAATCAAAGAATTAGCAGATCGTTTTGAATTAGACTTACATAAAAAAATTGATTCCTTATCTTATGGAAATAAGAAAAAAGTTGCAATTATTCAAGCATTAATTCATGAACCAAGATTATTAATTTTTGATGAGCCAACGGGTGGTTTGGATCCATTAATGCAAAACATATTTTTTGAGACATTAGAAGAAGAACATAAAAAAGGAACTTCTATATTATTTTCTTCTCATATTCTTACAGAAGTACAACGTATGTGTGATCGTGTTGCAATTATTAAAGATGGACAGTTATTAAAAGTAGAACATATTGATGAGTTAAGAAAAAATAACTTTAAAAAGGTTCATTTAGAGCTTGGCGTAGCAGCAAATGTAAACTTACAAGCAGAAGGAATTACAAAGGTAGAGCAAAAAGGCAATGTTGTTGATTTCTTATATAGCGGAGATATGAAACAACTTGCTTGTTTATTATATGCCAATGATATCTCTAATTTTGTTGTAGAAGATCCATCTTTGGAAGAGATATTTATGCATTATTATAAATAATGTATGAATAGCACTTGGAACATGAAAGGAGCATGAAACAATATGAATTTATTTCGTAGAGAGATGAGAAAAAATTTAAAATCATTTATTGTTTGGTTAGTAGCACTATCTGTAATCAATGTATGCATTTTAGCAGCATTTGAGGCGGTTGCTCAACTTGCAGCGGATACGGAGTCAATGTTATCTCAATATCCAGAAGGATTTGTTGATATGTTAAGCTTAGATAAATTGGATATGACAAATATTTTGCATTATTTTGCAAGTAGATCTTATTTATTTATTACTATCTTTGGTGCAATTTATTGTATTTTACTATCTTCTAGTATTTTATCAAAAGAAGAAAGTGAACGTACAGTAGAATTTTTAATATCCAAACCATTAACAAGAACTCAAATAATTACTCAAAAATTATTGTGTACTTTTACATACATTACAGCATTCTTCTTTATTTATTCAGTAACTAATTACATAGCAATGACAGCTTTAAAATGGGATGACTTTAATATGAAAGGTTTTTTATTGGTATCTATTGGACCATGGTTAATTGGTTTATTTTTTGCTAGTATCGGATTATTAATGTCTGTATTTATTGTAAAGACAAAAAGTATTTTTTCTATTTCAATTGGAGTTGTATTTGCAGGATATTTCTTTAGTATTTTAGCTACTTTAAATGAAAAATTTGAATTTATGAAATACATGAATCCATTTAGTTACTATAATACAGAAGATCTTGTAATCAGTGAAACAATACAAGCAGTTTACTTAGTCTTAACAATTGCTGTAATAGTAGTATGTGTTGGATTGACTTATTATTTCTATAACAAAAAAGATATTAAAGCATAAAAAAGATGGTACGATTGATATTACGTACCATCTTTTTTCTTCCTATTCCACTGTAACAGATTTTGCTAAGTTTCTAGGTTGATCCACGTTTAATCCTCTTGATACTGCGGTATAATAAGCAATGTATTGTAAAACAACAGCAGCAGCAAATGGTGCAAATTCATCATCAATTGCAGGAAGTTTGATTAAGTGGTCGCATAAAGAAGCATCCACTTGAACATCTGCATTTGTTACTAAGATAACCATAGCACCTCTGGAACGAACTTCACGGATGTTGGAAATCATCTTAGGAAGTACGTTTTCTTGTGTTGCAAGTGCGATAACAGGAATGTTATCTGTAATTAAGGAAATTGTACCATGTTTTAATTCACCAGCAGCGTAAGCTTCGGAGTGAATGTAGCTAATTTCTTTTAACTTAATAGAACCTTCACAAGATAACGCATAGTCTAAACCTCTACCAATGAAGAATAAGTCTTCAGCAGGTTTTAACTTTTGACTAATGGTTTCTAAATCTTTGTCAAAGGATAATACTTCTTCTACCACTTCAATTGCATGTTCTAATTTGGCAACATAAGCTTTGGCATCCTCATCATTTAATTTGCCTTTTATCATAGCAAAACGGAATGCAAAGATATAAAGTGCAGCAAGTTGAACCGTGTAAGCTTTTGTACTTGCAACAGCAATTTCAGGACCAGCATGTGTGTAAAGAACGAAGTCGCTTTCACGAGCAATAGAAGATCCTTTTACATTTACGATAGACAATGTTTTGGAGCCATTTTCGTGAGCTAGTCGTAATGCAGCTAACGTATCTGCAGTTTCACCAGATTGAGAAATTGTGATCACTAATGTATGCTCATCGATGATTGGATTTGCATAACGGAATTCAGATGCAATTTCAACATTGACTGGAATACGAGTTAATTTCTCGATCATGTTTTTACCAACTAATCCTGCGTGCATAGCAGTACCACAAGCAGTGATTACGATGCGATTAATATCAGTAAATACTTCATCTGGAATGTTGTCTGTTTGGAAGTTTGGTAAACCATTTACAATTCGTGGTGTGATTGTGTTACGTAGAGAATCTGGTTGTTCATGAATTTCTTTTAACATGAAATAATCATAACCACCTTTTTTCGCAGCAGCAACATCCCAATTCACATGAAGCATTTTAGGCATCACAACACGGTGTTCTAAATCTGTGACAACAATTTCGTTCTTTGTCATACGAGCGATGTGATGTTCTGGTAATACGAAATAATCCTTTGAATATTTAATTAAAGCAACCATATCAGATGCAACAATGGAACCCTGTTCACAAGAAGTGGCAACTAAAGGACTTCCATTACGAATTGCATAGATCACATCTGGTTGATCTGCAAATAGAATACAGAATGCATAAGCACCTTCTAATTTCTTAATTGCAGATTTAATCGCCTGAATTGGATTGCCTGTATAGTATTCGTTGATTACCATAGCAACAATTTCAGAGTCTGTTTGAGAAACAGGGTGAAGACCTTTTTGGGCAAGTTCTTCTTGAAGCTCCTTGTAGTTTTCAATGATACCATTATGGATTAAAGTAACATTTCCAGCAGTATGTGGGTGAGAGTTTGTATCGGAAACCCCACCATGTGTAGCCCAACGTGTATGGCCGATTCCACAAGTTGTTGCTTCGTCAGATTCGGTTACAACCTTATCGCAAAGATTTGATACTTTACCAGTTGCTTTAATAGTATGAATACCGTTTTCTGTGAAGAATGAGATACCTGCGCTGTCGTATCCGCGATACTCTAACTCTCTAAGACCTTCTGTAAGCACTTTTTTGGCATCTAATATACCAGTAAAACCAATAATTCCACACATAAAATAATTCTCCTTTTATTCAATTGATTTACCGGTTATGCTGTCTTTGTTTTTTCGATTACTCGAAGTTTTTTCAGCATATCACACGTCCGGTTACGCGAGAAAGCATCCGCCGAATATTCGATCACTTTCTACCTCGTCAACCTTACTACGGCCCAAAAGGTTCTGGCGCTAATTTTATTACCTGCACAAAAGGGTAAAAGCATTTCTGCTGTCTAAAGAATGATGTCATATCCATTCCTAGTGCCTGGGCTGGCTTCATGTAAATTTTGGTTTGATTTCTTTTTCTACATATGTACATAGAGTTTTTTCGTAGGCAAATCAAATATAGATGCAATTTATAATTTGCCGTCGTAATACTACTATGATATGTAGCAAACTAAATTATGTGTATTAAGATGTTATCATTAAAACATTAAGCTGTCAATTTGAAAGATTACAAATTAACTGTGAAATAATAGCAATTTAATTATAATAGGAAAGTTTAAAACAAGAATGGAGAGAATTAAGAAAAAAGTAATAAATATTTTATTGTTATTTTCATTGATATTTCCATGAAATGGTATAAAATAAGATTTATATGCTAGCGAACATGTAAATAAAATAAGGAGAGGTGCGCTGATGAAAAAAATATTTGAATTCTTATTGCAGCAGAAGAAGGCAGTATTCCTAATTTTAATTTTGCTAATCATACAGGCAATATGTGAATTGTCATTGCCACAATATACTTCAAACATAGTGGATGTTGGCATTATGACTAGCGGAATTGATTGTGCTGTGCCAGATTGCATTCGGGAAACACAACTTACAGCGATTAAAAGTTTTCTATTTCATGAGGATTTAGAAAATGTAGAAACTAACTATGTAACAATTAATCATGAAAAACTATCTAGAGATGATTTGAAAACATATGAAAAGAAATATCCACTAATTGCATCAGAAAATATCTGTGAGTGGAGAGGAAATGAGGAACAGCGTAAAGAATTGGAAATTCCTTTTTCGAAAGCAATTTTAGCAATATCCGCTTTAAGTAAAGAAGGAATGGATATTAGTGCGGTAGTCTCCATGCCAGTAGAACAGCGAGAAGAAATTATCCAAACGATTGATACACAGCTGAATGGTTTGGATGATTCCATGATTACGAATATGGCGATTTCTTACACAACAAGTGAGTATGAAACGATTGGATTAGATATGGAGGCAATTCAAAATCGTTATATTTTGACAACTGGTGGTAAGATGATTGGATTATCCTTACTTATAATGCTTGTAACCATTATCGTTTGCTATTTAGCTGCAAGAGCAGCAGGAAGCATCGGTCGAGATCTTAGAAGTCGGATATTCAAAAAGGTAGTTTCCTTTTCCAATACAGAATTGGATCGATTTTCAACTGCGTCATTAATTACAAGAAGTACGAATGATATTCAACAAGTTCAGATGGTCAGCGTGTTTCTTCTACGTATTGTTATATATGCTCCAATCTTGGGTATTGGTGGAATTCTAAAAGTTATGGATACGGATACTTCTATGACTTGGATTATAGCAGTAGGTGTTGTAATGATTATATTGCTAGTAGGGATTCTATTTTTGGTTGCAATGCCAAAGTTTAAATTAATGCAGACATTAGTGGATAAATTGAATCTCGTTACAAGAGAAATCTTAACAGGTATTCCAGTAATTCGTGCATTTAGTACAGAAAAGTATGAAGAAAAGCGATTTGATAAAGCCAATAAAGATTTAACAAAAACAATGTTATTTACAACTCGTGCCATGACTTTAATGATGCCAAGTATGAGTTTGCTAATCAATGGTATCACGCTTGCAATTGTATGGTTTGGTGCGAAAAATATTGATACAGGTAGTTTACAGGTTGGTGAAATGCTTGCATTTATCACATATGCAATGCAGATTGTTATGTCATTCTTAATGATTACGATGGTTTCTATTATGCTTCCAAGAGCAGGTGTAGCAGCCAATCGTATCAGTGAGGTGCTGCAGACAGAACCTATTTTGCATGATCCTGAAAATCCAAAAGACGCGTCTGAAAGGGGTAAGGGGATTGTTGAATTCGATCATGTATCCTTCCGTTATCCAGGTGCAGATGGCTATACGTTGCATGATATATCATTTACAGCAAAACCAGGTGAGACAACGGCTATTATTGGTAGCACGGGTAGTGGAAAATCAACCTTAGTAAATTTGATTCCTAGATTCTATGATGTGACGGAAGGTGCGGTGAAAATTGACGGCGTAGATGTACGTGAAATGAAGCAATCCTGCTTACGTGATAAATTAGGCTTTGTTCCTCAAAAAGCAGTATTATTTACAGGAACCATTGCTTCTAATATCAAGTATGGTAAAGAAAATGCAGATCTTAATGATATTAAGAATGCGGCAAGAATCGCACAATCTACAGATTTTATTGAAGCAAAAGAAGAACAATACGATAGTCCAATCGCGCAGGGTGGTAATAACGTGTCAGGTGGTCAGAAACAAAGATTATCTATTGCCAGAGCCATAGCTAGAGAACCAGAAGTTTTAGTCTTTGATGATAGTTTCTCAGCACTTGACTTTAAGACAGACGTTGCACTTCGTAAGGCATTAAAAGAAGAAACGAACCAAAGTACAGTAATCGTAGTTGCACAGCGTATTAGTACCATTTTAAATGCAGAACAGATTCTTGTATTAGATGAAGGTCGAATTGTTGGAAAAGGTACTCATGAAGAATTGATGGAAAATTGTGATGTTTATTATGAAATCGCAACATCCCAGTTATCGAGCAAGGAACTTGAAGCGTATCATAAAGAAGGTCAGAAATAGGAAGGAGTGAGGAAAATGGCAGGAAACAAACATGGCAGAGGACCACATGGACCTGGTGCACCAGTGGAAAAGGCGAAAGACTTTAAAGGTACCATTGGGAAGTTAGCTGGTTATATTGGAAATTATAAGGTACCGTTTATCATTGCAATAATTGTTGCAATTGGTAGTACCGTCTTTAGTATCGTTGGTCCTAAGATATTAGCAAAGGCTACTAATGCATTAAGTGACGGTCTTATGGATAAGTACAGAGGGACAGGTGGAATTGATTTTGAAAAGATAGGTAATATTATTTTAATTTGTATTATCATCTATGTAATCAGTGCTGTATTTTCTTGGGTTCAAGGACTTATTATGGCGAATATAGGTCAGAAAATCTGTTATCGATTAAGAAAAGAACTTTCTGAAAAGATGAATCGCCTTCCTATGAATTATTATGATACAAAAACGCATGGTGAAATTTTATCTCGTGTCACAAATGATATTGATACATTAGGTCAAAGTTTTAACCAAAGTATTACGCAATTGATTACTTCTTTGACAACAATCATAGGTGTATTGATAATGATGTTAACCATTAGTCCACTTATGACTTTGGTTACTCTGTTAATTATTCCTTTATCTGCAATTTTTGTAGCTCTTGTTGTAAAGAAATCTCAGAAATACTTCAAAGCACAACAAGAATATTTAGGACACATTAACGGACAGATTGAAGAAGTATATGGTGGTCAAAATGTAGTTAAAGTATTTAACCATGAAAGTCAAGTAATTCAGAAATTCGATGAAACTAACGCTATTTTATATGAATCTGCATGGAAATCTCAATTTTTATCAGGACTTATGCAACCAATTACAAATTTTATTGGAAACTTAGGATATGTAGCAGTTGCGATTCTTGGTGGTATCCTTGCAATTCGTGGAAGAATCGGAATTGGTGATATTCAAGCATTTATACAATATGTAAAAACATTTACGCAACCAATCGGACAGCTTGCACAAGTATCTAACATGCTACAATCAACAGCAGCAGCGGCAGAACGTGTTTTTGAGTTTTTAGATGAAGAGGAAGAAGACCAGACAGTGGAGAATCCAGTATCTATTGATGGTTTAGACGGAAATGTATCCTTTGAACATGTTTCCTTTGGATACAACGAGGACCGTATCATTATTCATGATTTTAATGCTGAGGTGGAACAAGGTCAGAAAGTTGCAATTGTTGGACCAACTGGTGCAGGCAAAACAACGATGATTAAACTTCTAATGCGTTTCTATGATGTGAATAGTGGTGAGATCTTAATAGACGGTTATAATATAAAAGATTTTAATCGAGGCGAATTACGTCAAATGTTTGGCATGGTATTACAAGATACTTGGTTATTCAAAGGAACCATTATGGAAAATATCCGCTATGGTAAGTTAGATGCTACAGATGAAGAAGTTATTGCAGCAGCAAAAGCGGCACATGCGGACCACTTTATTTCAGCGCTTCCAGGTGGATATCAGATGGAATTAAATGAAGAAACATCAAATGTATCACAAGGTCAAAAGCAATTATTGACCATTGCTCGTGCCATTTTAGCAGATAATAAAATTTTGATTCTTGATGAAGCAACAAGTTCCGTTGATACGAGAACGGAAATCTTGATTCAAAAAGCTATGGATAACTTAATGAAGGGAAGAACAAGTTTTGTAATTGCCCATCGTCTTTCTACCATTAAAGATGCAGATATAATTTTAGTTATGAAAGATGGAGATGTGATTGAGCAAGGCAATCACGATGAGCTAATGAAGAAAAATGGATTTTATGCACAGCTTTATAATAGCCAATTTGAACAAACAGCATAACACTTTCTCAGTTGTTTCTTTTTCTAAAGTGTATTATAATATTGCAAGAGATAAGAATTAGAGACTATTAGAAATGAATATACAGTCAAAAGTTTTATAAGAACTTTTGGCTGTAGTTTGTAAGAAGGAGAGTGTAGTGTGAGAAGGAGGATACAGATATGTGGACTCACACTTTTGGCGACTGTTGTATTGATAACTACGGGATGTCAAAAGAATAGGGGAGAAAATATTGGTACATCAACAGAGGAACCTGTGGTCACCAATGCAGTTTCTGATGAGGTACTCGTTACAGAAAATACAGAGGTAGCTACAATTAACATTTCGGAGCTCGAAGAACTTACAGGAGTACAATGGACTATAGTAGAGCAGGCACATAATATTTATCATGGGATGTTTGGTCAAGAAGAAAGTTATCTATCTTTATGGATTGATCCAGTTTCAAATGAAGCGCAGGTGATATTTGCAGGTGCATACCATTCAGAGAAAATGACATTTATGTGTCAACTATTGGAAGATGGAGTGCGATATAGCGACGATTCCTACTATTTACTTCTAAGACAGCAGGAGGATGAAAGTCTAACAGGATATTTCTATGAAAAAGGAAAAGAGATAGCAGAAGTTTCCCTTACGTTAGAAGCGGTGAATTATGGTGTAGATAAAAATCATCTATATCAAATTGGTTCTAATGAAGAGGTTGAGAGTTTTGCACAAAAAGTGTTAGATGCGATTAATGGTTATGACTTTGATGCATTTTTAGATTACGTTGCTTTTCCACTATATGTGCATGTGAATCAGGCAATGCAGTTAATTGAGACAAAGGAGCAATTAAAAGAACTTGGGGGAGAAGTCATTTTTACAGATGAATTTATATCATCTATGGCGGTTGCCAATGCAGATATCATGTTTTGTAATGGAGATGATGGTGTAATGCTTGGCGATGGGAGTTATAATGTTTGGATCAATACAGATGAAGAAGGAAAATTAAAAGTTGTAAGTATAAATAATTAATTTGCATACCAAATTAAAACCATATATGTTTAAAATAGCCTTATGGACTAGAGTTTATAAAAAGTTTCTAGTTCATAAGGCTATTTTTAGATGATAAGACTTTTATTTATTTTCTACTTCTTGCATTTTCATAGCACGTACTTTACAAGAAAGACCGAATAAATTGATAAATCCTTCTGCATCATGGTGGTCATATAAATCACCTGTTGTAAAGGAAGCGATACTTTCGTTGTATAAAGAGTAAGGGGAAGTTTCGCCAGCTTTGATGATGTTACCTTTGTAAAGTTTGAATTTTACTTCACCAGTTACATATTTTTGTGTGCTTTCAATAAATGCTTGAACTGCTTCACGAAGTGGTGTAAACCATTTTCCTTCATAGCAGATATCTGCTAATTTATTACCCATCATTTTCTTCATAGTAGTAGTATCTCTATCTAAGATTAACTCTTCTAATTGTTGATGAGCTTCCATTAAGATAGTTCCACCAGGAGTTTCATAAACACCACGGGATTTCATACCAACTACACGGTTTTCTACGATATCTACGATACCAATACCATGTTTTCCGCCTAATTCATTTAAAGTACGGATGATATCAGAAACTTTCATTTCTTTACCATTTACACTCTTTGGAACACCAGCTTCAAATGTCATAGTAACATATTCGCCTTCTTCAGGAGCTTTTTCAGGAGTTGTTCCTAATACTAATAAATGGTCGAAGTTTGGTTCGCAAGCTGGATCTTCTAATTCAAGACCTTCGTGGCTAATGTGCCATAAGTTACGGTCACGGCTGTAGCTTGTATCAGCAGAGAATGGTAAATCAATACCATGTGCTTTACAGTATTCGATTTCTTCTTCACGAGAGTTCATAGTCCAAGCATCATTTCTCCAAGCAGCGATGATTTTAAGATCTGGAGCAAGAGCTTTGATACCTAATTCAAAACGAATTTGGTCATTTCCTTTACCAGTTGCACCGTGGCAGATAGCAGTAGCGCCTTCTTTTCTAGCGATTTCTACTAATTTTTTTGCAATAACTGGACGAGCCATAGAAGTACCAAGTAAATATTTATTTTCATAAATTGCATTTGCTTGTACACATGGTACTACGTATTCGTCGCAGAATTCATCAATAACGTCTTCTATGTATAATTTACTTGCGCCACAAGAGATTGCTCTTTCTTCTAGTCCGTCTAACTCTTCGCCTTGTCCGCAATCGATACAACAACAAATAACTTCATAATCAAAATTTTCCTTTAACCAAGGAATAATCGCTGTAGTATCAAGTCCACCTGAATATGCAAGAATAACTTTTTCTTTCATCTTAATAACCTCCGTATTCTGTTTTGTAATCGATTCAAAAAATAAATATGTAATGTTGTAAATGTATTGCTTCTATAAATAAATCAAAAAATTAAATTAAGAAGCAAAATCCTAGAAGCTAGGACTGCAAGTTTATGCACTTGCCATGTTTGATTATAAATATACAACACATTTAATTATTATTCAAGTGCTAATTTGGATTTTTTGAAAGCAATTCACAGAATAATTCATCGAAAAAGTGGTTGCATATTATTCATTGGTGATGTATAATTATAAACAATTTATGAATTGTTCCTGTTAGGAAAAGGAGGAGTATGTATGCAAACATTGAGTGGTGGCGTAACTGCAGTAGAAGGATTTTGTGCAGCAGGCGTAAAAGCAGGATTAAAGAAAAATGGTAACAAAGATATGGCGTTAGTATTTAGTGATGTTGATGCTGTGGTAGCAGGGGTATTTACAACAAATGTAGTAAAGGCAGCACCTGTGCAACGTGCTATTGAGATAGTAAAGAAAAATGAAACGGCAAGAGGAATCATCCTGAATGCAGGCAATGCCAATGCATGTACTGGAGAAGCAGGAAAATTAGTAGACATTGCGATGGCACGATCTATGGCAGATGCCCTTGGAGTAAAAACGGATGAGATTTTAACAGCCTCTACAGGAGTAATTGGTCAACTTTTAGACGAAGAGAAAGTAGTAAAAGGAGCGAAACTTCTTGCAGAAGCAAAATCATATGAAGGTGGAAGCGACGCAGCAGAAGCGATTATGACAACAGATACATATAAAAAGGAAATAGCCGTACAAGTAGAGATTGGTGGAAAATCAGTAACAATTGGTGCTATGACAAAAGGTTCTGGAATGATTCATCCTAACATGGCAACTATGCTTTGTGTGACCACCACAGATGTTTGTATTTCCAAAGAGATGTTGCAAAGTGCAATTAGCGAAGTTGTGAAGAAGTCGTTCAATATGATTAGTGTGGACCGTGATACATCAACAAATGATTCGTATGTAATCTTCGCCAATGGAAAAGCTGGAAATGCAATTATTACAGAGAAAAACGCAGATTATGAAATATTTAAAGATGCATTGGAATATGTAGCAACTTATTTAGCAAAAAAAATGGCAGCAGACGGAGAAGGTGCTACAAAATTATTTGAAGCAAAAGTAATAAATGCGGTTTCTTATGAAGATGCATGTGTATTAAGCAAAGCGATTATTACATCCAATTTAGTAAAATCAGCGGTATTTGGAAACGATGCAAACTGGGGTCGTATTATGTGTGCTATGGGATATTCAGGAGTAACATTTAACCCAGAACAAGTCGATTTATACGTAGAAAGTGAATTTGGTAAGCTACAACTTACAAAAGATGGTTTAATGACAGATTATAGTGAAGAACTTGCAACTAAGATTTTATCAGGAAAAGAAGTAACAGCAACTGCGGATATGAAAGCTGGAGATGCCAGTGCAACTGCGTGGGGATGCGATTTGACATATGATTATGTAAAAATAAATGGTGACTATCGTTCATAATGATAGTGGCGGATCAATTACTAGGGATAAAGTGTGTTCGACATATCAATGCCCTTACGGACAAAATATGCCTGAAAACACCTTATGGATATTGACTTATATTAAGGGACATCAAGATAGAGTTCAAAGAAATAAGGAAGGTTTGGTAGAGCAGAATGGAAGAATATATGCAAGAAATTTTAATCAAAGCACAGACATTAATTGAGGCATTGCCTTATATCAGAGATTTTAACAATAAGAAAATTGTAATCAAATACGGTGGAAGTGCCATGTTAGATAGAAAATTAGAAGAGAGCGTAATCAAAGATGTTGCGCTATTGAAATTAATTGGTATGAAGCCTATCATTGTTCACGGTGGTGGAAAAGAAATTAACAAGTGGCTTGGCAAAATCGGTAAAGAATCTAAGTTTGTCAAGGGGCTTCGTGTAACTGACGACGAAACGATGGAAATTGCAGAAATGGTATTAGGTAAAGTAAACAAAAACCTTGTGGCTATGATTGAACAACTTGGAGTAAAAGCCGTTGGTATCAGTGGTAAAGATGGTGGAACTTTAAGATGTTGTAAAAAGACCGTAGACGGAGAAGATATTGGTCACGTTGGAAATGTAGAATATGTAGACGAAGCGTTGATCGATTCCTTAATTGATGATGATTTTATTCCAGTTATTGCACCAATTGGTTTAGGTGATGATTTTGAATCCTATAATATCAATGCCGACGATGCTGCATGTGCAGTAGCGACTGCAATCGGAGCAGAAAAGTTAGCATTTTTAACAGATATCGAAGGTGTATGTTTAGATCCAGAAGATAAAAGTACACTTATTTCTGTATTAACATTAGAAAAAGCCCACAAGTTAATTGAAGAAGGCAATATCGGAGGCGGTATGCTTCCTAAGATTAATAACTGTATTAGCGCAGTCGAAAATGGTGTTAACAGAGTACATATTTTAGATGGAAGAAGAGAACATTGTTTGCTTCTTGAATTTTTTACAAAAAAAGGAATTGGAACAGCAATTATTGATGATCACAAAGCGCTTTATGCTCATGAAAGTGAAGAGTTTGTATAAAAAAGTCGATAAATAATAAATTTTTATTCAGAAAGGATGAATTGACTATGGCTAACATGCAGGAAATGATGGATCAATCCGAACAGTATTTAATTCATACTTACAATCGCCATAAAATCGTGCTAGACAAAGGCGATGGCATGTATCTGTATGATGTAGAAGGTAAAAAATATCTTGACTTTGGAGCAGGAATCGCAGTATTTGCATTAGGATATAACAATAAAGATTTAAATGAAGCCTTAAAAGCACAAGTAGATAAATTGCTACATACTTCTAATTTGTTTTACAATTCCAATCTTGCAGAAGCAGCAAAAAAAGTCACGCAAGCATCTGGAATGAAGAAAGTATTCTTCACAAACAGCGGAACAGAAGCTAACGAAGGTGCCGTTAAATTAGCTCGTAAATACGCTTACATGAAAGATCCGAACAAGGAAAGTGAGATTATTTCCATGCACCATTCCTTCCACGGAAGAAGTTTAGGTGCCCTTGCGGTAACTGGAAATAAAAAATATCAAGAACCATTTGGACCAATGAACGCAGGTATTAAGTTTGCAGAATACAACAATTTAGAAAGTGTAAAAGCACTTATTACGGATAAAACTTGTGCAATCATGTTAGAACCAGTTCAAGGGGAAGGTGGAATCTATCCAGCTACAGAAGAATTTATCAAAGGAATCCGTGCCCTTTGTGACGAACACGACATTTTAATGATTTGTGATGAAGTACAATGTGGTATGGGTAGAACTGGTGTAATGTACGCATACCAAGGATATGGTGTAGAACCAGATGTTGTAACAACTGCAAAAGCACTTGGATGTGGCGTGCCAGTTGGTGCATTTTTAGTAAATGAAAAAGTTGCAGATGTTCTTGTACCAGGTGACCACGGAACAACTTATGGTGGAAATCCATTTGTACTGGCAGCTGTTAATAAAGTGTTCGATATCTTCGAAAAGGAAAAGATTCTAGATCACGTAAATGAAACAGCACCATATTTAGAAGCAAAATTAGAAGAATTAGCGAAAAAATATGATTGCATCGTAGAACGTCGTGGAAAAGGATTTATGCAAGGATTAGAATTGAATGTTCCAGTAGCTCCAATTATTGCAAAGGCTTTGGAAAATGGATTAGTATTAATAAGCGCAGGAACTAATATCATTCGTTTTGTTCCTCCTCTAATCACAGAGAAAGAACATATTGATGAAATGGTAGAAAAGTTAGAAGCTACTCTAAACGCATAGCATAAATATAAGTAGTTCATAAACAAGAATATAGAACATGAGGTAAAATGCTCGTATAAAAACCCCGCAAATGATTCATACTAGTAAAACAAGGAGGTCGAATCATATGTGGGGTATTCTAATTGCATTATTATCAGGTGCACTTATGAGTGTGCAAGGTGTGTTCAATACAGGTGTTACGAAACAAACTAGCGTTTGGACATCTGCAAGTTTCGTTCAATTTTCTGCACTAATCGTTTGCTTATTCGCATGGTTTTTTACTGGCAGGGAAAGTGGGTTGCTTTCTGTATTTAAAATTGACCACAAGTATATGTTGCTTGGTGGTATAATGGGTGCATTCATTACATTTACGGTTATACAGAGTGTGACTAATCTAGGACCAGCAAAATCCGCTATTTTTATCGTTACAGCTCAACTTGTAATTTCTTATATCATTGAGTTATTAGGTTGGTTTGGAATGGAAAAAGTAGACTTCGAATGGAGAAAATTAATTGGCTTAGGAATCATTATCGGAGGTATTGTTCTATTTAAATGGGACTAAAGTAGGATATAAAAAAATTGTAAAAATGAAAATTAGCTATTGTATTCGATTTCACATTTATGTAGAATAGGATTGTGTCTTGTTGTGAAAAGGTATAGAGGTATTCCTTCATAAGGAGACATTATGATAAAAGAAAAGAAACCTATTATATGCAGTATTATTTATATTGTTGTAACAATTGTCATAACAATTATTATCACAGGAATTGTATACCATATTTTTCAAGAAAATAAAGGGGTACAAGAGGATGTATTTGTAAGTGGCATGGTAACTGTCACAGAACAGGCTTATCCGTCCCAACGATCGCTCGAGAAGTATTCAGAAACGAATCAAACAAATCAACCAGTTCAAGTGGTTCAAAATGAAGAACCAGAGCAGTTGACGAGAAAATGTTGCTATGTGTGTGGAGCTGTTATCAATCCAGGCGTATATAAATTTGAAGAAGGCACACGATTAGATGAAGTGATTGCTCTTGCAGGAGGATTTACTGAAGATGCAGCGACGGATTATCTGAATCTTGCCAAAGTAGTTTGTGATAGTGAAAAAATATATGTTCCTACAGTAGACGAATTAACAGAATACCAGCGAAAAGAAGCTGCATTTACAGATACAAGTAATTCTACAGGGCTTACGGTCGTGAAAAGTGATACAGAGGATAAGGTGAATTTAAATACTGCCGATATAGAGGAACTTACTACTTTACCAGGAATTGGTACTGCAAAAGCCAACAGTATCCTTTCTTATCGGGAAGAACATGGTAAGTTTCAAACAATAGAAGAATTAAAGAATATTGATGGGATTAAAGAAGGTGTATTTCGAAAGATAGCTGATTTAATCGTAGTTCAATAATGAGGTGAAAGAATTGGGAAAGAATGTGCTGGTCGTTGATGACGAAAAGTTAATTGTTAAGGGAATCCGTTTCAGTTTAGAACAGGATGGTATGAATGTAGATTGTGCTTATGATGGTGAAGAAGCACTGGAAGCTGCCAAAAGGAAAGAATATGATGTAGTACTTTTAGATGTGATGCTACCAAAACTAGATGGATTTCAAGTGTGTCAGCAGATTCGAGAGTTTTCACAGATGCCGATCATTATGCTTACTGCAAAGGGCGACGATATGGATAAAATCTTAGGATTAGAATATGGTGCTGATGATTACATTACGAAACCATTTAACATATTGGAAGTTAAGGCAAGAATTAAAGCTATTATGCGCAGAAGCGGAAGCAATAAGAAAGGAAAAGAAGAAGAGTCTGACAAAACTATTTCTTTTGGAAATTTAAAAGTAGATTGTGATGGAAGACGAGTTTATATTTCAAATAAAGAAGTGAACTTAACTGCTAAGGAATTTGACTTATTAGAGCTTCTTATGATGAATAAGAATAAAGTATATAGCCGTGAAAATCTTTTAAATACCGTATGGGGATTCGATTATCCTGGTGATGTTCGTACCGTTGACGTGCATATTCGTCGATTACGTGAAAAGATAGAAGCAAATCCTAGTGAGCCACAGTATATACATACAAAGTGGGGCGTTGGTTATTTCTTTCAGAACTAGGGAATGAGAAAGAAGTTCTTCGGAACTTCTTTTTCGATTCATAGGAAATTCCGCTTCGCTCTATTTCCTATGAATCAAAAAAGCCCCTAAAAAGCAGGGGCAGGATGCGTTCGTATTATAAAAAAAGGGCGGGTGAGGATATTTGAGAAAATTAAAAGAAAAACTAAAAGTTTTTCACAGTATGAAATTACAATTGATTACGGTGTGTATTGTTATGGGTGTGTTGCCGATATTTGCAATGTCGCAGTTGATTTTATATATCTATCAAGATAGAGCTATGGATCAAAAAATATCAGAGTTAACACACAATATTAATATTATTTCTAATCTATTAGTTTCCAATAGTTATTTTCAAGATTCTAGTACCATAGAAGCAGCAACTGTTATGAATGAAGTATCGCAGGTTGCAGATATCTATGAAGGAAGAATGTTAATTGTCGATAGCAATTTAGTGATTCGATATGATACGTATAGTCTGGAAGAAGGGAAAACTTTAATTTCAGACGAAGCAGTGTTAGCTATTCGTGGGACAAGTAGTAAGTACATTGATGAGGCAAATCAATATATCGAGCTCACATCATCTATTATAAATCCAGATACCAAGGAAATCTTAGGTGGTATTATCACCAGTTTTTCCATCGCAGGAATTCAAGAACTTTACGAAGATATGTATCAAACGATATTACTGATTTCTGTTGTATTAATTATACTAGTTTGTATCTGTTCTGTGCTATATAGTAACTTTTACCTAAAACCATTAAAACAGATGACAAGTTCTTTTAATAGATGGTCAGACGGATTACTAGATGAAAAAATCGAGTTTACAGGATTTAAGGAAATGGAAACTATCTCGGATTCCTTCAATCATATGCTTGCAAGGTTGCAAAAATTAGAAGACAGCCGACAAGAGTTCGTATCCAACGTATCTCATGAATTAAAGACACCAATTACTTCCATTAAAGTATTAGCAGATTCGCTCTTAATGCAAGAAGAAGTTCCAAATGAACTTTACCGTGAATTCTTAGTAGACATTACAGAAGAAATTGAACGTGAAAATAAAATTATTACAGATTTACTTTCACTTGTAAAAATGGATAAAAAAGCGGGTGAAATGAATATTGCTAGTGTAAGCATTAACGAGTTGGTTGAGCAAATCTTGAAACGACTTCAACCAATTGCCAATAAACGTTCCATTGAGTTAGTATTTGAATCGTTTCGACCAGTAATGGCAGAGGTAGACGAAGTAAAACTTTCTCTTGCCATCAACAATCTAATTGAAAATGCAATCAAATATAACAACGATGAAGGATGGGTTCACGTTACGTTAAATGCAGACCATAAATTCTTCTATTTAAAAGTAGCAGATTCTGGCGTTGGGATTCCAGAAGATGCCCAAGATTCGATCTTTGAGCGTTTTTATCGGGTAGATAAAGCACGTTCTAGGGAAACTGGCGGTACAGGACTTGGATTGTCCATCACTCGAAATGCTGTGTTAATGCATCGTGGAGCCATTAAAGTTTATAGTAAAGAGCAGGAAGGAACAACCTTTACCGTTCGAATTCCGCTCACATATATTGCATAGGAGGTGCATGGTATGTTTCGAAAGATAACTGGAAAAAAAGTGTTATGCAGTGTTCTACTTCTTTTCACCATGTTCCTATTTGTCGCATGTAACAAAGAAGATGAGGCACAAATAACAGAAAATGAATTTCAAATTTATTATTGTAACAACGAAGAGACTGAGTTAGTCGGTGTTCCGTACCAAGCGACTTCGACGGATACCAATGATTTAATTTATGAGTTAATGGAAGCAATGGAAAATGAACCAGAGTCGCTAAAATACAAAAAAGTGAAGCCAGATGTAGTAAAATTGCTGACATTTGAAACCAATGATAATCAACAGTTAACGATGCATTTTAGTAAGGAATATAATGAATTATCAGGAGTTCCAGAGATTTTATTTCGTGCGGCAGTCGTTAAGATGATGTGTCAGATTGAAGAGGTAGAATACGTAGAATTTTACATTGAAGACCAGCCGTTGATGAAAACAGTAGAAAAGCCATATGGATTTATGGCTGCCGATGATTTCATTGATAATACAGGAAAAGAAACAAATTTTAGTCAAAATGTAACGATGAGTTTATATTTTGCAAATGAAAAAGGAGACGGATTAAAAGAAGTTCGTGTCAATGTGAAGTATGACGGAACTGTTTCACTAGAACAGTTAATCATCCAACGATTAATTGACGGGCCAAGTACAATTGACGGACTAGAAGAAGGAACTGTTCAAGCAACGATTCCAAAAGGTACGGTAATTCAAAAGACAAGTGTTCGTGATAATGTATGTTATGTGTATTTTAATAGTGAATTTTTAGTGCGACAATCGAATATTACCGATGAAGTAGCGATTTATTCTGTTGTGAATTCTCTATGTGAAATGTCAACCATTAGTAAAGTACAATTTATGATCGACGGTTCCACTGTAGCAACTTACCATGAAAAGATACCATTTGATGGATTCTTTGAACGAAATCTTGACTTGGTGGAATATTAAATGTGAAGTAGTAAATATGGAATGTTTCATTAAAATAAAAGCAAACTGCCATCTAAGGCTGACGGCAGTTTGCATATTTGGGAGGAATGTCATTGGTCAAAAGACCTTTAATTTGGATACTATGTTTTTTCATGATAGGTATCGTCTGTAATAAATATATATGTTCATTTTTGAAATTTATTCCTTGTATTCTTGTAATCAGTATTCTAACGTTGTTTTTCTACTATATCTTTTTTCATTCTAAAGGAAAGTCCATAGAACAATCCGATTATTTTATATTATTTTTGCCGATATTCATGTGTATTGGCTTTTTGTTACCTACATATTATCAGATGAATAATCAATTACCAGATCAGATGCTAGAAAGTACGGTTGTGCTAGAGGGAAGGATAAGCAACATCCTTGAAAAAGCGACCTTACAAGAAGTGTATTTGTCTGATGTATTGATTGTAGAGGAGAAGGGAAAAGATAGTGCTCCATTAAGTAGCCTAGTAATCCAAGACCCTAATTTCAACGAACTTACCATTGGTGACCAAATTTGTTATCAAGGAGAAATTACACAATTTGATTCTGCTACCAATCCAGGACAATTTGATAGTAAGTCGTATTATCAGGCGAAAGGAGTCCATTATCGAGTTTGGGATGGGACTCTAATTCAAAGGAAGAAGTCAAAGATAGCAATTTATCGTTATCTGCAAAGATTAAAATCAAATATGAGCAAAACGTATCAAAAAATGCTATCACCAGAAGATAGTGAAATTCTTCATGCTATGATATTAGGAGATAAAAGTAATTTGAGTGGTGATATCAAAACGCTATATCAAAAGGCGGGAATCTCTCACATATTAGCCATATCTGGCTTGCATATCTCAATGATAGGATTATTTCTGTTTCAATGTTTAAAGAAAATTGGATTACATCATAACATTGCATCTATTTTATGTATCATTTTAATATATCTCTATGGAATCATGACAGGATTTAGTGTATCTACAAACAGAGCGGTTGTGATGATGATATTATCTCTATCTGCATGTTTGTTTCAACGGAGTTATGATTCAAAATCGGCTATCGCACTAAGCGGTTTTCTTATTCTTCTGCAGCAACCATATCAATTATTTCAATGCGGATTTCTATTGTCGTATCTAGCCGTTATAGGCGTTGTGTTTTTCTATCCTATATGTGTAGAATATTTAAAATGTTGCTTTCCAGACTTTGAACGCCATATGAAAATGAAGGAAAAGACAGAATATCATAGTGTAGCGGTATTTTTAAATAAACTTACGAAGGGATTCCGAAAGTCTTTGTTTGTAAGTTGTGTGATACAATTTTTAACATTACCAATATTGTTGTGGTTCTATTATGAATTTGCGTGTCTTGCTCCGCTTGTAAATTTGTTCATTTTACCTCTAAGTTCTTATCTTGTGCTTATGGCACTTCTAATAGGTTTGTTTGGAAATATAATCCCACCAGTTACATTTGTGTTATGTAAAAGTGTTCATTACATTCTTGTGTTGTATCAATTTGTCTGTAATATTTTTCAAGATATTCCTTGGAATCGAGTTTTGCTGGGAAGACCGAAGGTATGGCAAGTACTTGGGTTTGCCATATGTGTGCTTGTGTTTGGTATTGGCGTTATGTGGAGGAAGACTAAGGTATCAGGTATATTTTTAGTATTAGCTTGTTGTTTATTAATGTGTAAGGTACCAGAATCGACTTTACAGGTAACAATGCTTGATGTAGGGCAGGGAGATAGCATTTTTATGGAAACAAAGGATGGTGTAACTTTTTTGATTGATGGGGGGAGTACCGATATTTCATCAGTCGGGATTTATCGAATTCTACCATTTCTAAAATACTCATGTGTGAAAAGGTTGGATTACTGTTTTTTAACACATTTAGATGCGGATCATATCAGCGGAGTGGAGGAATTGATAAGAGAGTGTTCCGATGAGATTAGGATAGAGCATCTAGTACTTGCAAATCTGAATAGTCGAGATGATACTTATGTAGAAATGGTTAGTTTGGCAGAACAGCAAGGAATAAAAGTGCTTTATGTAGAGCGAGGAAGCAGGTTACAGAGCGGAGATTTGATTTTAAATTGTCTACATCCATCTTATGATTTTCCATCTGATGATAGAAATGCAGCATCCATTGTATTAGAGGTTCTTTATAAAGAATTTTCCATGCTATTAACAGGAGATGTAGACGAACAAGGAGAAAAGGCGATATTAGAAAGTATGATGCTAACGAGGAAGCAATATGACATTCTAAAAATTGCACATCATGGTTCAAAGTATTCTACCTGTAAAGAGTGGTTAAAGCGAATAAATCCAAAGATAGGTTTGATCTCTTGTGGAAAAGAAAATCGATACGGACATCCTCATGTAGAGTTGATGGAACGGTTAGATACGTATCAAGTAAAACAGAAAGTTACAACCAAGTGTGGTGCAATTCATGTTGAAACAGATGGAAATATATTTCGAATCAGGAGTTATATCGAGAACACGGATGTAGAACCCTACATGAAATAGTTTAGTTATTAAATTTTGAGAAAATGAAAAATGTACTTGAAACTTCATTTAATAACGGTTAAAATAGTATAGGTATTTCCAGTAAGGAAAAATCGGAAATTCAATTGGTTAGTTAGGAGTGCCTTATGCAAATTATTAAAGAACATATTAAGCAGAATCAGTTTAAGCAGTGCTATTTGCTGTATGGTACGGAAGAGTATTTGAAGAAGCTTTATAAGAATAAGTTAAAGACAGCAATTATTGGTGACGAAGACACGATGAATTTTACTTACTTAGAAGGTAAATCAATTGAAGTTCCAAGAATAATTGAGATTGCGAATACGATGCCATTTTTCAGTGAACGTCGTTTGATATTAATTCAAAATAGTGGACTATTTAAGTCTACCAATGATTTGGCGGATTATATGAAACAACTTCCTGATTATTGCTATTTTATCTTTGTGGAGTCGGAAGTGGACAAGCGTAATCGTTTGTACAAGGCAGTAAAGGATATGGGTGTTATCTCAGAGATGAACGGGATGGACGAGAAGAATTTACAGCTTTGGATTGTGCAGATGTTGAATCGAGCGCAGAAGAAGATTACGAAGGATACATTGACTTATTTTATGAATAAGTCTGGGACAGACATGGAAGGTATGGTGCAGGAGATTGAAAAGTTGGTATGCTACTGTATGGATAAGGATGTTATCACAGTAGAAGATATTGATGCAGTTTGTGTGACACAGGTATCGAATCAGATCTTTATGATGATTGATGCCATTGCGTCAAAGCGTCAACAACAAGCACTGAATTATTATTATGATTTGTTAACTTTACGGGAAAAACCTATGTCTATTTTATTTTTAATCACAAGACATTTTAACATCTTATTGCAAATCAAAGAACTGAAAGGGCAGAATCGTAATGATATTGCTCGGAAGGTTGGCGTGCCACCTTTTGCAGTTCAAAAGTATATGTCACAGGCACAGAACTTTACAAAACGAGGATTGATTGAGCATCTGAAGGATTGTGCAGAGATGGAAGCACAGGTGAAAACAGGTCTTATGGCGGATCAGATGGCGGTGGAGCTGTTGATTGTGAAGTTTAGCCAGAGGTAGTTAAGATGGTGACATGGAATGGATTGTTGGATTAGAAATGAATAATCTTATTTCATATGGAGACGTATCGAAGAGGCCATAACGAGAACGACTCGAAATCGTTTTGCCTTAACAGGCACGTGGGTTCGAATCCCACCGTCTCCGTTCTAAAACCCTTGTGTTGGCGAGGGTTTATTTTTTTGTGTCATATGTCGCAACTACGTTAATGTTTATTGTAACCCACTGTTTACAAGTATTGTATCCATGTGGGGACGGTTGATACCCTAGTTTTATCCTAGTATTTCGTAAAACTTGAAATTGAATACTTAAGCAATGAAAAAAGGATAACTCGTATCTATATGATGAGTTGTCCTTTTTGTGTTCTAATTCTATTTTGTGGGACAATGTTCTGTTTCCTAGTTTTAAATGGATGTAAGAACAGAGATGTTAACAATGATAAGGAGGAAGAAGAATTTCTAATAGAATATAGAGAAAAAAGGAAGGGTGAGGTAAAGAAATAGGTAACAAAAGACATGCAGTTGTATTGACATTGTAATGATGGTATTGTATGCTTGAATCAACAAGAAGAAAGAGGGATGAATCATGGAAAAAATGACATTAGTTCAAGCACGTACACCAGAAAAAGTGAAAGCGGATGCAGTTGATATATTGAATAAACTGGGACTTAATTTATCTACTTATATTAATATGTCACTAAACCAGCTAATTATACAGGAAGGAATTCCTTTTGAAGTAAAGTTAAAGAATTCTCCTTACACGGCAAAGGAAGCAGTCAGTGAGGTAGAAGCTACAATGAAAATGGAAGGAATGCAGCTGACACCGGAAGATATTAAGCTTTTAGAGGAGTATAGGAGTGGCATGATATCAGGAGATGCCGTCAGAAAGCAGATTTTAAGCGAGGTTTGATTATGGCAGATACAATTTATTGTTATCCAGGAACCGATGTGCTGGTGAATAAACTTGGAATACAGGATTACGAAAAACTACAGGTAATAGAACGGAAATTGACAATGCTTAGGATTTTAGACCTGATTGATAAGCCAATCAAGGGGAATTTTGATTTGAAGCATCTTTGTTCGATTCATTATTATATTTTTCAGGATGTATATGACTGGGCAGGCAAAGTCAGAACAGTTGATATTGCAAAAGGAAACAGGTTCTGTAACGTGATGTATGTCGAGACGCAGGCAAAAGAAATATTTGAAAGCCTCAGAAAGGAACTGTTTCTTGAAGGGTTGAATCAACAGAAGCTTGCCAGGCGGCTGGCGTATTATTTTTCTGAAATAAATGCCCTGCATCCGTTTCGAGAGGGAAATGGAAGAAGTCAGAGGGAGTTTATCCGTTCTCTTGCCTTGAAAAATGGATATGTCCTTAATTTTTCCAATATATCAGCAGAAGAAATGTTAAAAGCAAGTCAGGAATCATTTTTATGTAAGTATCAGGCAATGGAAGAAATATTTGAACAATGTATCAGAAAGCAGTAAGTCCTAGGATTCGCTGCTTTTTTTGTTACAATAAGCTTGCGTTTGTTGCAATATAATAGAGTTTGTTAAGGATGTAGACGTAGATATTGAGAAAGGAAGCATACATATGGGAAAACAAAGAGCAATTTTTTTAATTATTCAGTTTTGTTCAATCATCAAAATTTAGAGTTGATTCTTTATTTTCATTATGCTACAATAATAAAAAACAACCAGTCACATGAGTGGTTGCCAAAGAGTTTGATTAAAAAATTAACCGTATCCTTGGTCAGGTGGGCGGTTAATTTTTTTTGTCGTCATGGAACTTTAATATAATGAATATCAATTCTACAATCGAAATAATAAGCATTAATTCTTCAAACGAACTCATAATCCCACCTCCTTCCGGAGATGGCAACCACCCTTCACGATGTGACTGGTTTCGATATGTATCGTGTAGCATATACATACTACACGAGAAAGTATAACATAATATCTGCATGTGTACAAGAATGAAAAAGGAATTTGTCACAAATGCAAGAAAATATATGGAATATATGATACTATTTCACAATCTTTAATTTATATGAACTAACTCTTCGAATTCATCCTTCGTAATCCATTTCTTTTCAATCAAAGCCTCTGCAATCGTGCTTAAACAATCCCAATGTTCACGGCAAATATTCACAGTCGCCTCCCACATGGCATCACTTACGCTATTTAAGTCTTCATAAAATGATGCTGGAAGATGGTTTTCATTTTCATGGTTATAACTAATACCTTTCGTAGTTGTCTTTACATACCCTTTCATAAGATTTACTGCTTTTCTTAAATCATCGGAACATCCTGTCGTAATGTTTTCTTCCTTTTCTCCAAGATACAAGTATTCTGCTGCACGTCCTGCAAGTAAAATAAAGATTCTACTCTCAATCTCATGTAGCGCAAGTAGATCTTGTGCCTGCTTACTGTAAGACATAGTAAATCCTTTCACATGAGAAGTTGTAGGCATAATGGACACAATATCAATTATGTCATTAGTCAACAATTTTGTTACAATCGCATGACCTGCTTCGTGATATGCAGTCAATTCTTTTTGGCTGATTTCTTCGTCGTTATCTAATAAATAACCTTTAATTTTTTGTTGCACAATAGTTTGTTCAAAGTCCTTTTCTTCTATAATAGAACGGTTTTCTGAGATAGCATGAATGGCAGCAGTATTTATACAATTTTCAATATCTGCACAGCACATTCCTGAAAATTTCCAAGTTAGTTCTTCAAGGTTCACATTATCAGACAATTTTTTGCTTTTTGTATACATCTTAATCAACTGATAACGTGTGTTATAATCTGGATTTTGTATTGTAATCTTACGGTCAAATCGTCCAGGACGAACAAGAGCGTCATCTAGAGAATCAATTCGGTTTGTTGCGGCGATAACGAAGATTCCTTCATTATCATCAAACCCATCAAGCTCTGTTAACAAAGAAGTTACTGTTCGGTTACTGTCACTATTGGTTGCATTTCCATTATCAGCACGTTTCCCACCGATTGCATCGATTTCATCTAGGAATACAATACATGGCTTAATTTTTCGTGCATGGTTAAAAATTTTCTTCAGATCCTGAGCGCCTTTTCCAACGATAATACCACCGATATCACAAGCATTTGCTTGAATGAAGGAGATGCCCATCTCAGTTGCCATCGCTTTGGCAAACAATGTTTTGCCATTTCCAGGGCTACCTTCTAAGATAATACCTTTTGGAATACGTACCCCTTCTTTTTTATACTGTTCAAAATGTTTCATGATATCTATATAAACTTGTGCTTCTTTTTTGACTTGTTCCATACCAGCGATTTGGTCAAATGTTACGTTGGTAGTTTCAATTACTTTATATTTAGAAGAGCTACTATTGGTCTGCATCATATTTCGTACTAAGAAAATGATAAATCCGATTACGATTAGAAAAAGAATTCCTTTTCCAATAGCATCAATAGATTTTGTATCTCGATAATAGATGGCGAATAAACCAGTGATTAAGGTAAATACGGCAATACCTATGCCAATGACCCAACCCCTATGTTTTTTTAATTTCATCTCATCCGCTCCTTTGTTTCGTTCTCATTTTAAGTGGCTAGATAATCATATCACTAGGGAGTGAGAATTGAGAAGAGAGTTTTTGCTGCCAGAAATGTTAGAAGTATTATGATTTGCACATTTACGGAAAGAGAGGTTATTATTTGGTTATTTAACAAAAAAATATAAAAGAACTATATTATTTCTTAAAAAAATATTAAAATAGATCTTGTACAGATAAAGTGTAACATTTGGGGGGTTCGGTTTCGGACAGGGGTAAGACATTTGTATTAAGGACGAAGTAAGGAAAATTTAGAAAGAGAAAGGGAAGATATTTATGAGGAAAAAGTATGTCAAAAGTACAGCTGTATTAATGGCACTTCTTATGGGAGCAAGTAGCTTTACAAGTATGCCAATTAGTGCTGAAACAACCGAGTTTACAACCACAGACGAGACATTAGACACCGATGGTGACAAATTACTTGACTATTTAGAGGAATATTTTAAGACAGATCGAACATTAGTGGATACAGATGGAGATGGATTATCCGACTATATTGAAATTATGTCATTAAAGACAGATCCGCTTAATGTAGATACGGATGGAAATGGTGTGACTGATGACAAAGAAGATGCAGATGGGGATGGATTATCTAACATAACAGAGATAAGTATTGGAACAAAGCCTTTAAAAGTGGACACCGATGAAGATGGACTATCCGATGGAGAAGAAGTTATGGTTTACAACACATCACCAATTTTAAGTGATAGTGACAATGATGGTTTAGTAGATGGTGATGAGATTCAATTAAAGCTTGATCCAATCAAGAAGTTTACAGAAGGTTTAGTAAGCGATTGCAAAAGATTCTTTTCTCAAAGTTTGAAGTCAAAATGTATTGAAGAGATTTTACGTGCAAACGATAATGATGCCATTCCAAGTATTTCTGGAAAGTTACCAGGGTTGATTGATCGGAACTTATCCATTGAAAACTCAACTGTTGTAATTCAAGGTATGGAAGATTTTATGGTTGGACTTCCAATTGAAGTGGTTTCAAGTTATACAGAAGACGTTACGATGAAGTTAGCATTTACATGTAAAAATGCGACCGTAAGCCAAGTTAAGAAATATATGATTTGTCACTATGATGAAGAAACTGGTACGATTACCTATTTAAAAACAACACCGGTACTTAAGAAAATTTATGCACAGATTACAGAAGGCGGAACTTATTTTGTTGTAGATACAAGTAAAATGCCAGTAGACAGCGATATGATCGGAGAACCAATTGTGTTAGCTGCTACTTACGCAGATACAGACACAGATTATGATGGAATCAGTGATTCTTCTGACCCAACTCCAAATAATAATGCATTTACAGGTACACTTAAAAATACAGATTTTGACATTAATTATAGTGTGTCATATGCAATTGATTACCGTAACTTCTTTAAAACCGCATCTACATTTAACAGTAACTTATGTAAGGCTTCTTCCGTATATTCCAGTCTTGCATATGGATTCAAGATTGTAGATGGTGGAAGTGGAAATACATACACATTAAATACGTTAATGAAATACCAAGGTTTATCTGATGTGAAAGCCTATAATCTATCATCTGGATACTCCGATGACCATATTTCTAAGTTCTACATTGGACATAGAACGGTAACATATAACTCAACTACAAAGGATATTATTGTAGTTGCTGTACAAGGTACGGACTCTACGATTAAACAATGGACAAGTAACTTTGATATTGGTTCGACATCAACTTATAGCAGCTATGCTGACTGGACAACATCTACAAACCATAAAGGTTTTGATATGGTAGCTACTAGAATCAAGAAATACATTGACAGTTATATTTCATCTTATTGTTCTTCAAGCAATACCAAAGCATTCTGGGTAACAGGACATTCACGTGGTGCGGCAGTTGCAAATATTTTAGGTGCAAAATTAACAGATGCAGGTTATACATCTTACACTTATACATTTGCAACACCAAATACAACAACTAAAACTGCAACTACAGCTAAGAAATACACAAGTATTTTTAACGTTGTAAATTCAGATGACTTTGTTCCATGTTTACCTTGTAGTGCTTGGGGATTCCGTCGTTACGGGGTTACTTATACTGCAAGTATTGCAGACAATTACGAAACAGAGTGGGAAGACTTAGTAGATATCTTTGATTATAATCCAGATACAATTGGAATGAATGATACAGTGACAGAAATCGGAAAAGTATTTAGCAGTAGAAATTATGCTTACATTTATACTTGTTCCTGCCATGGAAATGGTTCAAAAGATGACATCACTATTACAAACTACGGTACTTCTCAATCTAGTCGAGAAGAAGCGATTGCAAAAATACCATCCAATGCACTTCCTTATTGTAAGATTACTCGTTACACAGGAACAGCTTTCTGGGGATGGGATTTTGATGTATGTCAGACACCAGCTTACTTTATGCAAGTGTTAGCAGCGAAGATGGCAGGTACTATTAGCAATTATCGTTTTGTAACAGAGTTAAATATTGCAGATCATTACGAAGATGCGAAGAGTGCAATTATTTCGTCTGCAATTGGTGGATTGGAACACCCTCACTATACAGAGTCTTATTATGTATTAGCAAAACATGCCACATCTTCAAGCTTTAGCTAAAACATATTTCCCTTTTTCTTTTGCCCATTCTATGTTAAAATGAGTGGGCAAAAGGAGGATAAGGAAATCTATGATGAAGAGAATTTTAAGTTTAATGCTTATAGCGTGTATTTGTTTCCTTTCACCTGGGATGAGCGTTCTTGCAGACGCTTACAATACAGAGGATATGCCGTATCTTGCATTGGGAGCAGATTTAACTAGTTCACAAAAGTCAACGGTACTAAAACTACTTGGTGTAAAAGAAGATGAACTAGATAATTACAATGTGGTAACTGTTACGAACAAAGAAGAGCATGAGTATCTTGGGGATTATTTATCCCAAAAGGTAATTGGTACAAAAGCGTTGTCTTCTGTGTTGGTTACAAAGACAAAAGAGAAGTCTGGTATTACGGTGGAAACACATAACATTACTTTCTGTACGGATCTGATGTATTGTAATGCATTGATAACAGCAGGAATTGAAGATGCAGATGTAGTCGTAGCTGGACCATTTGGTTTAACAGGAACAGCTGCCTTAGTTGGTACGATTAAAGCATACGCAGCAATGACAGGAACAGAAGTTTCTGCGGAGAGCGTAGATGCTGCAACAGATGAACTTGTCTTAACTGGTGAACTTGGCGAAGAACTTGGTGAGGAGCTAGGGGATACGGAAGAAGGTAAGGAAACTGCTGGCGAGCTTATGGCGTTAGTAAAGCAAAAAGTTGTAGAAGATGGATTAAGTACACAATCTGAGATTGTAGAAGCAGTAGAACAAGCATGTGGTGAATTAGATGTTAGCATATCTGAGGAATCACAAGAAAAGATTGCACGTACAATGGGTAAGATTTCTAAGCTTGATTTAAATCTAAATACATTAAAGACACAAGCCAAAGACCTTTATGACAAACTTGCAGCAATGGATATTGATACAGAAGGTTTTTGGAGTAAGGTTGGTAATTTCTTCAAGACAATTGGAGAGAAAGTCGGAGAGTTCTTTAGTGGATTGTTTTCATCGTAAATAACTCATTTTATAAAGTATGATATTAGAAAAGGGAGTTCTTAGGATTTGACTAAGGACTCCTCTTTGAGTGTTCATGGAATTTTCATAAAGTATATGCGAATGAAAGGTGGAAGAAATTTGTAAAATAACTACTGCTTGCAATTCTTTTCATCTTATGGTAAGCTATATCATAGTTTTAAAGGCTTTGAAAGAGACGGAAGTTTGGATGCTTCAAGGAACGACAGGGAATGTGTGTCATAGACTGAAAACGCACATAGGTTGAAGGACAGATGGAAGAACACTCTGGAGCTCGTGTTCTGAATATTCTGAATCAGAAAGTAGGTTCATGCGTTGTACGCGTTAAGTACTGAAAGTGGAAAATTCGTTTTCAATCGCGGGTGGTACCGCGGGAGTTATAGATCCCGTCCCGGAGGTTTGTTTTTCATACAAATCTTCGGGATTTTTTGATCATTTCCGAAATCAATGAAGGAGGCAATAAACGATGGCAAATATTATTTCAGACGAAACAATCGAATACGTTGGTATTCTTGCAAAACTTGAATTAAGTGAAGAAGAAAAAGAACATGCGAAAAAAGATATGGGAAGCATGTTAGATTATATCGACAAGTTAAATGAATTAGATACAAGTGGGGTAGAACCAATGTCTCACGTATTTCCAGTTCAAAATGTATTTCGTGAAGATGTAGTGACAAATGAAGATGGACATGCTGCTACATTAGCAAATGCACCAGAAGAAAAGGAACAAAGCTTTAAAGTTCCTAAGACTGTGGAATAAGGATAATAGGAGGAAAACGCTGTGAGTTTAATGAGTCTAACTGCCGTTGAATTAGGCAAAAAGATAAAAGCAAAAGAAGTTACTGTTGTGGAAGCAACAAAAGCTGCCTTAGACCAAATTGAAGCATTAGAAAAGGATGTAAACAGCTTTGTAACTGTAGTAGATAGAGAAGCTGCCCTAAAAAGAGCAGAAGAAGTGCAAAAATTAATTGATGATGGTACTTTAACAGGACCTTTAGCTGGTGTTCCAGTTGCAATCAAAGATAATATGTGTACAGAAGGAATGCTTACAACATGTAGTTCTAAGATTCTTCATAATTTCAAACCAACATACACAGCAGAAGCAGTGTTAAATCTTGAAAAAGCTGGTGCTGTTATTATTGGTAAAACAAATATGGACGAGTTTGCTATGGGAAGTACAACAGAAACTTCCGCATACGGAGAAACAAAGAATCCTTGGAACTTAGAACACGTACCAGGTGGTTCTTCTGGTGGTTCTTGTTCCGCAGTTGCAGCAGAAGAATGTTCTTATGCATTAGGTTCTGATACAGGTGGATCTATCCGTCAACCAAGTTCTTACTGTGGTGTTACAGGTATTAAACCAACTTACGGAACCATTTCTCGTTATGGTTTAATTGCTTACGGTTCTTCTTTAGACCAAATCGGACCAGTTGCAAAAGACGTGACAGACTGTGCTACTATTTTAGAAGCAGTTGCATCTTATGATCCAAAAGATAGTACATCTGTAAAACGTGAAGATTATGACTTCACATCTGCATTAGTAGACGATGTAAAAGGAATGAAAATCGGTATTCCTAGAGATTACTTTGGTGAAGGTCTTGACCCAGAAGTGAAAGAAGCTGTATTAGCAGCTGCAAAAGTATTAGAAGAAAAAGGCGCTATCGTAGAAGAATTCGACTTAAGTTTAGTTGATTATGCAATTCCTGCATACTATGTTATCGCTTCCGCAGAAGCAAGTTCTAACTTAGCTCGTTTCGATGGTGTAAAATACGGTTACCGTACAGAAGATTACGAAGGTCTTCACAATATGTACAAAAAATCTCGTTCTGAAGGATTCGGTCCTGAAGTTAAGAGAAGAATTATGCTTGGTTCCTTCGTATTAAGTAGTGGTTACTATGATGCATACTACTTAAAAGCGTTAAGAACAAAAGCATTAATTAAAGAAGCATTTGATCATGCCTTTGAAAAATACGATGTAATCTTAGGACCAGCAGCTCCTACAACAGCTCCCAAATTAGGTGACAGTTTATCGGATCCAATTAAAATGTATTTAGGTGACATTTATACAATCGCTGTAAACTTAGCAGGTCTTCCAGGTATTAGTGTTCCTTGTGGAAAAGACTCCAAAGGTCTTCCAATTGGTTTACAATTAATCGGAGATTGCTTCAAAGAAAAAAATATTATTCGCGCGGCTTATAGCTTTGAACAAACAAGAAGCTACGAACGTCCAAGCATTGCAGATAGATAAGAGGAAGAGGTGAAAGTATGAGTAAGCAATACGAAACAGTCATTGGGCTTGAAGTCCATGTAGAATTAGCAACTAAGACAAAGATTTTCTGTGGTTGTAGTACAGAATTCGGTGGTGCACCAAACTCCCATACTTGCCCAGTATGTACAGGTATGCCAGGTTCTTTACCAGTTTTAAATAAACAAGTAGTAGAATATGCAATGGCGGTTGGTTTAGCAACAAACTGTAAAATCAATCAATATTGTAAATTTGACCGTAAAAATTATTTCTACCCTGATAATCCACAAAATTATCAGATTTCTCAGTTATACTTACCAATCTGTCATGATGGTGGTATCGAGATTGAAACAGAAAAAGGCGGTAAAAAAGTAATCGGTATTCATGAAATCCACATGGAAGAAGATGCTGGTAAATTAATTCACGATGAATGGGATGACTGCTCTTTAGTAGACTACAACCGTTCTGGTGTACCTCTAATCGAAATCGTATCTGAACCAGATATGAGAAGTGCAGAAGAAGTTATCGCTTATCTTGATAAATTAAGACTTATCATTCAATACCTTGGTGCTTCCGATTGTAAGTTACAAGAAGGTTCTATGAGAGCTGATGTCAACTTATCCGTTCGTGAAGTAGGCGCTGAAAAATTCGGTACAAGAACAGAAATGAAAAACTTAAACTCCTTCAAAGCCATTGCTCGTGCTATCGAAGCAGAACAAAATCGTCAAATCGATTTAATTGAAGAAGGTAAACAAGTAGTTCAAGAAACAAGAAGATGGGATGATAACAACGGTTATTCTTATGCAATGCGTTCCAAAGAAGATGCACAAGATTATCGTTATTTCCCAGAACCAGACTTAGTACCAATTGTAATCAGTGACGAATGGTTACAGGCAACAAAGGATAATCAGCCAGAACTTCGTGATGAAAAAATGACTCGTTATAAAGAAGAATACGATATTCCAGAATACGATATCGCAATCATTACAAACTCTAAGCATATGGCAGATATTTTCGAAGAAACAGTTGCTATCTGCAACAATCCAAAGAAAGTTTCTAACTGGTTAATGGTAGAAACAATGCGTCTATTAAAAGAGCATAACATGGATCCAGAAGATATCAAATTCTCTCCAGAAAATCTTGCAAAATTAATCGGTTTAGTTGATGCAAGAGCAATCAATAGTTCTGTTGCAAAAGAAGTATTTGAAAAAATATTTACAGATGATATTGATCCAGAGAAATATGTAGAAGAAAATGGTCTTAAGACGGTAAATGATGAAGGTGCTTTAAGAAGTACCATTCAAACAATTATTGATAACAATCCAAAATCTGTAGAAGATTACAAAGCTGGTAAGAAGAAGGCAATGGGCTTTATTGTTGGTCAAACAATGAAAGAGATGAAGGGTAAAGCAGATCCTGGTATGATTAATCAGATTGTAACAGAGATTTTAGATTCTATGTAATAACTAAGGAAATATGTTCGGTTGAAATAAAATTGAAATATAATGAATGTGAAAGTGGAAGGGCTTCCGATAGTGTGAAGTTCTTCTACTTTTTTATTAAAATTCTACAATACTTTGTAGAAAGTATAGCTATTTTGCGAAGAAGGTTTTACTTGATTTGTCTAGACGCAAATGCTATAATCTTAGAAAGCATATTTTCAAAAAAATCTATAGTAATTCTATACCATTTCTTTATTGCTTATTATTGCTGCTATCATTTTAGGGTAGTAATAAGTTTCATTTCAGAAAATCTATGCTTTACATTCATGAAAAAGCAGGGATTTGATGAGATGCCCTGCAATAGACAGGGAGGAAAGATATGAACGATATTCAAGTGCAACGTAATTATAAGGACACTTTATTTCGTATGATTTTTCAAGATAAGGTGAAATTGCTTAGTTTGTATAATGCAATCAATGGAACTGATTATTCAGATCCTGATGCATTGGAAATTGTTACTTTAGACAATGCTATTTATATGAATATGAAGAATGATTTAGCATTTATTATTGATTGTTCTATGAATTTATATGAGCATCAATCCACTTATTCACCGAATCTTCCAGTACGCAATCTATTTTACATATCAAAGGAATTGGAAAAAAGTATTAATCAAAGAACATTGTATTCGTCAAGGTTAGTTACACTTCCTACGCCTAGGTTTGTTGTATTTTATAACGGAATAGAAAAAGACTGGGATAGGAAGGTTCTAAAACTATCGGATGCATATAAGAAAAAGACAGATGTACCTGAACTGGAGTTATTCGTTACTATGATTAATATCAATCATGGGAAAAATAGTGAAATGGCTGAGAAATGTCACACGTTGTTTGAATATATGGAATATGTGGAGAGAGTTCGCAAGTATTCCAAGGAGATGGAGATTGTAGAAGCTGTGGAACGAGCAGTAGATGAGTGTATTCGTGAAGGAATTTTAGAAGAGTTTCTTTCACGATGTAGATCGGAGGCAATTCACATGAGTATATTTGAATATGATGAAGAGAGAGAATTAAAGTTGATACGAGAAGATGAAAGGGAAATTGGAAGAGAGGAAGGAATAGAACAAGGGCGTAGAGAGGGAATACAGGCATTTATATTGGATAATATTGAGGAAGGTATAGGGGAAGAGCGTATCCTTAGTAAGTTAGTGAGGCGGTTTAAATTAGATGAAAATAAAGCAAGAGAATGGGTTGTGAATGTTAGAGCTTCACTTTTGTAACAATCGGAATTGAAATTGTGCAAAGGAAAAAAATACATATGGACATCTGCAATATTACAATATAAAATAATAATACCCTAAAATAGGTAGAAAGTGGGTTTTTACAAATGAGAGAAATGAATATTCGTGAACAAAATGAACGTATTGCAAATCTTTATATTGCCAAAGTCATGAGAGTATGTGCAGCCTTTACAATTGGGGCATTTCTGTTAAATGTTATAGGCATGTTTACTGTTCAGGCAAGCATTATGACAATTGCCTGTTTAACAGGAACAGTGGTAGTGCTAATACCGACTATACTTGTAAATGTTATGAAAAGGGAAGATGCTTGGATTAAATATGTGAATTTAATCTGTGCATGTGTTTTTGTAATGATAGTTAGTATCACACTAAACTTTCATGTAGTACTTATGTATGTGTTTCCAATGCTTGTAGCATTAGTCTATTATAATCCTAATTTGAATGTACTTGCCTTATTATTAGGGGTCGCTACATCTTCTTTCGGTCAAATTATTACTTTTTGGTTACAAACAATGCCTGACCAAAACTATCCAACATGGGATCTCTGGATTCTTCATGGAATATTGCCAAAAGTATTAATGCAACTCTTTTTAGGATATATGTTTATTACTCTTGGTAAAAATACAAGTATTATGATGAGTTCTTTAATGGATGCGGAAGAACAGGAAAAAGTATATGCCAAGATGAAAAAACTAACAGATAAGTCAACCGATGTTTCAAAAGGACTATTAGAAAGTATTACAACCTTAACGAGTGTGACACAGCAAACAAAACAGGTAAATGAAAACATTGCGGAGAACACAGAAGTAGTTATTAGTGGTATCGAAACTTCTGTTCAGCAATTAGAGGGTGCAGAAACAAACTCTGCTAGAATATATAGTAATCTTCAAGATTTAGTTGTAGAAAGTGATGAGATAGCTCGTTTATTTGATAATGTAGAGAATTTATCCAATGATAATAAATCTATGATGCAAAATGTAACGGATTGTATGAGTCAGATGAGAGAAAGTGCTATAATCTGTCAAAATGCTATGTCGCAATTGGAAGAGAAAACGAAAAAGATTGATGGTATCGTAGGAATTATTACAAATATTGCTGACCAAACAGATTTACTTGCATTAAATGCAGCAATTGAATCTGCAAGAGCAGGAGAACATGGAAAGGGCTTTGCGGTGGTTGCAGAAGAGATTCGCAAGTTGTCTCAGCAAACGCAAAACACGTTACAACATGTTAAGATTATGATTTCAGAAGTATTAGAGCAAAATGAAATTGCGGTAAATGCAATGAATGAATCTGTAGTGATGCAGGAGAATCAAAAAGATTCTATCCTAAAAGCAGTGGAAAGTGCACAAGGTGTAACAGAAGCAACGCAAGAAATGACAGAAAAAATGCATATTATTACGAGTAATACAAAGCATATTGAAGAAAGTACAGGACAGATTGTCCAGATTGTTAATGCATTAGCAAAGACATGTTATGAAAATCAAAGTTCATTAGAGGCAGTTGCATGTTCACTAGAAATTGGTGGGACATCTATGAATGAACTTGAGGAAATTGTGAATCGTATTAATGAAATGGCAGATGAATTATCTTTGGTTGTTCAAGGTGAATAAAAGATAAGTAGTAAAAGGGTTTCCATGTTAAGAGTTTAGGCTGACCTTAAAAAGTTAATTCAAAGAATTTAACTTTTTGGAGGTCAGTTTTACTATTGCAAAAAGTCTATCAATTTGCTATGATTTATTATAAATGCAAAAGATAGGGAGTGAAATAATGAAAATTTCAACAAAGGGTCGGTATGCATTGCGTTTAATGTTAGAATTAGCTTCTAATAGAGAAGGTGAGTTGCTTCGAATACGTACTATTGCAGAACGACAAGCCATATCTGAAAAATATTTAGAGCAGATTATCTCAGTGCTTAATCGTGCTGGATATGTAAAAAGTGTTCGAGGCGCACAAGGTGGTTATCGTTTGGCAAAGCCAGCAAGTGAATATACCGTTGGCATGATTTTAAGATTAACGGAAGGGAGTCTTGCACCAGTTACATGTTTAGAAGATGAAGAAAATCAATGTTCACGTTGTGATGATTGTGTGACACTTGATGTATACGAACAGATTAAAGAAGCAGTGGATCGGGTAGTAGATAATATAACGTTAGCTGATTTAGTTGAGAAACAAAAAGCCAAGAAAAAAGATGAATCCTTAGAAATGTAGAATATCCATTACATAATATGCTACACATTGGAATGTAGAAGTACTTATTTTTTCAATGTGTAGCATATTTATTTTGTGATGAAGTGTAAAGAAAGAATATTTTTTAGGCACGAATATCAAATGTGTAGCGTTTAATCGCTGTGGTAGGTTCTTTCTTTTGGGCAATAAAATCATTTACAAGGTCAGGTTTCCCTTCTTTTTTTGCGAAGTCATTGGTAACCATGTAGCCAAGTTCTTGTAGTTTATCACTTAATAAGTTTATATTCTTCTTTAATAAACGTTTTGCCTGTTCATCTTCAACAAAGAATTTATTCTCTAATACAAGTCCATTTTTTGTGACATGTATCGCAATCTCACCAAGATGTTCTAAAGATAAATGTAGTAATACACTAATCTGATGTGGATTACTCTTGATATCTTCTTTCTTTGTATATACATAGAGTTCTCCATTTCCAGAGAAACCTTTTGCATCAAATGGGATCTGTACATATGGAAAAATCTGATTTAGCATCTGCATAAAATCAATATTATTTCTCACAGTCGCAAGATTTGTACCAGAAGCACTTTCTTGAAAATCAGGTGAAATACGCTGCATCATATTTTGTAAGCCCTTTGTCTGAGTATATATCTTTTGATAAAATGCACCAATATTATCTTTAGACTTAGCATCTTTTGGTGACAGATTCCACTGTTTTTTCAATTCATCTGAAATCAAAAGCATAAACTCATTGGACGTAAATAATTGCTGTAACGCTTCGGGTTTTGCAAATGCCACACTATTTTGAATTCCATTCATAAGTTCAGTCATAGTAGCAGTACCAGAACGAATAGCTTGTGCAAGGGCAGTTTGACTAGGATTCTGTTCTACAAATTCTGCAAGCTGATTACGAGCTGCTTCATCAAAAAATCCACCAATTACATGATTATCTTTTAAATGCTCTTGAAATGCCTCTTGAATTCGCTGAAATTCAGGATGGTCAAATGCATCCATAATCTTCGGAATATCTGCCAATGCTTCTTGTACCTTCATAGGATTTACTAATTCCTCAGGAGAAAGAGAAGCCAATACTTCATTTTGGTTCCGCTGATCCATAGCCTTTGCATGTTCCATACATTCCTGCACAATTTGATTTAATTGGGGTAATGTAAGTTTATTTTCTGCAAGGGCCTTTTGAATATCTTCTGGCAAATCAAAATCACTTAAGATGGAAAGAACTTCATGTTTCATTCGATTGGAAGAAAAATGGTACATTGTGTCATCGGTAGAAGCAAGAACATTTTCTGTATGAGTACTCCCTTGATGAGTTGGATCAAAATCTAACAACTCAAAAAATTCCTTGGCAACGGTTCCGATTTCATCATCCGCAAATAAAGCAATTTCACGAAGAAGCGAAGGAATATCGTCGATGCACTGGCTTAGTTCTTGACCAAGCTGATTATTACCGCTGATGTAATTCTCTAACTGAGAAGCATTTTCATGAGTTGCTGGAATATTATATTTGTTCAAAAGTACAATCGTACTAATACTTGCATCTTTTAAATCATAACTTTGTCGGAGTACATTTAAAATGCTTGACTTGGTAATTGGAAGCTGATTGCGAATCAAAGAAAGTACAACTGATTGATTACGGCTATTATGAGGAAGCCCCGCTTCTTCTAAAGCCTTAAACATCGTATTATTTTCCATTTCCGAATCACTAAGGGGAATGGCTTGTAATTTAATAGAACCAGCTTCAATACTAGCAACCCTAAAAGTTCCTACATCACCAATGGAGAGCCAGTTCACATTATCAAGGCGTCCAATCACCTTCGTATTATCTTCTAATAGAATCGAAACCTGACTATTGCGTAAGTCCGTAACCTCCCCTTTAATCAACTGTCCTTCCGTTAATTGTTTGGTAGTGGCACGTTCCCCAAAATTCTGCATTTTGCCGACTGTTCGATTGCCCTGATTCGCAGTGTTTCTCTGATTTACCATAGTGCCGATTTTTTTACTTGATAAATCCATCGTGTCTCAACCTTTCTATATATTGTATTGTATTTTATTTGTAAATAAATATACTTATAAATAGTATCATTTCCTTCTTATATTATATCGGTATCTTTTCGATTTTGAAATAGTATTTGCACAGTATTCGAAATTGTGCATTTCAATTTGTATTCTAAAAAGCATATATAAATGTAGAGAAGCATATGCAAACCATAAAGGTAAGATGTTCCAAAAAAATATTGACAGTAGAAATCAATTGATGTATAACTAAATAAACCCTAGCAAAAAAGTATGAATAACAATATTATGCTAAGTTTTTACATAGAAAGGATGGTACATATGAGTAAGATCGCAAAAAAATTAACCGATTTAATCGGAAATACACCACTATTAGAATTAGGAAATATGAAAGAAAAGTACGGATACCAAGCAGATATCATCGTAAAACTAGAATATTTCAATCCCCTAGGCAGTGCCAAAGATAGAGTAGCGCTTGCTATGATCGAAGATGGCATTCAAGCTGGAACCATCAATCAAGACACTATCATCATCGAGCCAACAAGTGGCAACACCGGAATCGGCTTAGCTTTCGTAGCTGCAACCAAAGGACTACATTTAATTTTAACCATGCCCGAAACCATGAGCATTGAACGCCGACGAATCGTGGAAGCCCTAGGTGCTGAAGTAGTACTCACTCCAGGTGCAGAAGGCATGAGCGGCGCCATTCGAGTAGCAAATGAACTAAAAGAAAAATATGGCAACGCCATCATCCCATTACAATTCGATAATCCATCCAACCCAGCCATCCACAAAGTTACTACAGCCCAAGAAATCTGGCAAGATACTGACGGTCAGGTGGATTACTTTATCGCAGGTGTAGGCACTGGTGGTACCGTCAGCGGTACTGGAGCTGGTCTAAAAGAAAAAAATCCAGCCATCCAAGTCATCGCCGTAGAACCAGCCGATTCTCCGATCCTATCCAGCGGTCAACCTGGTCCTCATAAAATTCAAGGCATCGGTGCCAACTTCATCCCAAAAAACTACAATCCAGATGTTGTAGATGAAGTCATCACCATCACAAATGATCAGGCTTATGAAACAGCCCAGGAGGTTGCCAAAACCGAAGGTCTTTTAGTAGGCATTTCCTCTGGTGCAGCCCTATACGCAGCCATTCAGATAGCCAAACGCCCTGAAGCCAAAGGTAAAAAACTAATCGTCCTCCTACCTGACACTGGCGAACGCTATCTATCCACCGACTTATTCGCATAACCCAATGAGATGCTTTTTTATTTCAAGTTGACAAATAGGGTGTCAGATTATATACTAGAAACACTTTTATTGTCAAAATTGCGATTTCGAAAGAAATCGCAATAATGCAATCTCAATAAGAAAGAGGACAAGAATGATAGAAATACAAAATCTAGTAAAAGAATTCGGTTCTGGTGATTCTAAATTAACCGTTTTGAATGATATCAACCTTACTATTCAAGATGGTGACATATTTGGTATTATCGGAATGAGTGGTGCAGGAAAAAGTACATTAATTCGCTGTATGAACTTATTAGAAAAGCCAACTAGTGGGGCAATCAAGATTGACGGAACCGATATCACACAATTAAATAAGAAACAACTCTTAAAATGCCGTCGAAACATCGGTATGATTTTCCAAAGTTTCAACCTTCATATGCAGCGAAATGTAAGGAAAAATGCAAGCTTTGGTCTTGAACTAATTCCAACTAAGGAATATCTTCCAGAAGGCTATACCCATGAAGAATATGACAAATTAGGCTTTTGGAAAAAGCGCAAAGTAAAAAAAGAAGATATCAAACGTACGGTTGACGAGTTACTTGATATCGTAGATTTAAAACATAAAGAAAATGCATACCCATCTCAGTTAAGTGGTGGGCAAAGACAAAGGGTAGCCATTGCAAGAGCATTAGCAACATATCCATCCATTTTATTATGTGATGAGGCAACATCTGCGTTAGATAGTATGACAACAGAAGCAATTCTTCAATTATTAAAGAAAATTAATAAGGAAAGAAATATTACGGTTGTTTTAATTACACATGAAATTGACGTAGTAAAGAAAATTTGTAACAAAGTAGCTGTTTTGGATAAATCCAAAGTAGTAGAAACTGGTTTCACAGAAGAAGTATTTTCCAATCCTTCATCCCCTGTAACCAAACGATTATTAGGAGGTGAAGCATAATGGCAGCATGGTTTTCACAATTGATAAATGATTACGGAACATTACTATGGCAAGGAATTTTAGATACCTTATATATGACAGTGGTATCCACATTTATGGCTTGTATCTTAGGATTACCAGTTGGAATCTTAGCAGTGGTATCCTCTCCAAAAGGGATTCATCCAATGCCTATTTTAAATAAAATTCTTGGTGCAATTATCAATATTGGAAGATCCATTCCATTTATTATCTTAATGATTGCAATTATGCCATTTACAAGATGGTTAATCGGAACCACATTAGGAGCAAAAGCAGTTATCGTTCCTCTTGTAATATCTGCAACACCATTCTTTGCAAGATTGGTAGAGAATTCATTAAATGAATTAGATCCAGGTGTAATCGAAGCAGCTCGTTCCATGGGCGCAGGAGATTTCAAAATTATATGGAAAGTTATGCTTCCAGAAACATTACCATCTCTAATTTTAAGCATGTCCTTAGGGGCGATTACAATCGTAGGATATACTGCAATGGCTGGAACAGTCGGCGGAGGCGGACTTGGAGATATTGCAATTCGTTTTGGCTACTATCGAAACGAATGGGATATCGCAGTTGTAACCATTGTTTTATTAGTAACCATTGTACAGATTATTCAATCCATTGGACAACTGATTTCCGATAAAATGGATAAGAGAAAGAAAGGCGAGAGATAGATGAGAAAAAGCAAAAAATTATTATCACTTACACTTGCACTTTTATTAGGTCTTGGTGCTTTAACAGGGTGTAGTGACAAAGAAAAGGAAACAAATAGCAATGAAATCGTAGTAGGAGCTACAATCAAACCACATTCCGAAATCTTAAAATCCGAAGCGGTAACAAACAAATTAGAAGAACTAGGCTACACATTAAAAGTAGTAGAATACACAGACTACGTACAACCAAACTCAGCCACACAAGACGGTTCCCTAGATGCAAACTTCTTCCAACATCAACCATTCCTAGATGACTATAACGCTGCAAATGGTGATGCACTAGTAAGCGTAGCAAAAATCCACTACGAACCACTTGGCTTATACGCAGGCAAGAAAAACAGCCTAGACAACATCCAAGATTCCATAATTGCCGTTCCAAACGATTCTTCCAACGAAGCAAGAGCCCTTCAAATGTTAGAATCCGCTGGTCTAATCAAACTAGACCCAAGCAAAGGCTTAAAAGCAACTGTGAAAGACATCACAGAAAACCCATACAACATCACATTCCAAGAAATCGAATCCGCACAAACAACACTAGTACTTCCAGACGTAGATTTCTCAGTTGTAAACGGCAACTATGCATTAGATGCAGGTTTAGACGTAAATAGCGATGCTCTAATCGTAGAACAAGAAGATTCCGTAGGTGCCGACACATACTCAAACATTTTAGTAGTAAAAGCAGGCAACGAAGAATCCGAAAAAACAAAAGCACTAATCGAAGCAATGACTTCCGATGAAGTAAGAACATTTATCCAACAAACCTACAATGGCGCAGTAGTACCCGTATTTTAACTCTTTTTAGAACTCATAGATTAAAACTCAAAGACACAGAAAAAAACAGCAACATCAAGTACAACATTCAGCAGGATACTTTTCTGAAAAATCACAAAAAACTACAACCCTGCCACACAAACCTACAAAATGAAAACCTCTTCTACTTATGCGTAATCAAGTTGTGCCTCAGTCAACTCCAACAAGAGTCAACACGGATGCACAACTTCTGAAGCAAAAGTGGGAGAGGTTTTCGTTCACGTTTACTACTTCATCTCTGGATACAAATCCAAAAACTTATGCTCTACATCATTAAACTCATAGCCAATTACCGTATTTACATTTACATTATGGGCACTCTGGAATATATTCATATCAATTACAGGACTAATTTCGCGGAACTTATTCACTAATTCTTTCATTTCCTGACGTTTTGAATCATGTGTACCATTCTCAGTTCCTTCCGTGAACCTACAAGCACACTGTAAAAAGCTTAAGTCGTTATATCTAACCCAAGACTTAATATCAAATTCCTTCACAAGATAAAGTGGACGAATCAACTCCATCCCCTCAAAGTTTGAACTATGCAACTTTGGCATCATCGTCTTAAACTGTCCACTATACAACATACTCATAAGTGTCGTCTCAATTACATCATCAAAATGATGTCCTAGCGCAATCTTATTACACCCTAACGCCTGAGCATTCTTATAAAGATACCCACGTCTCATACGTGCGCAAAGATAACATGGTGAATCCTCGATATCATGTACAATATTAAAAATATCGGTATCAAAAATCTTAATCGGAATATTCATAATCTCAGCATTATCAATAATCTTCTGACGGTTTGCAGGATTATACCCAGGGTCCATTACGATAAATTCAAGGTCAAAATCCAATTTACCGTGTCTTTGCACCTCTTGCATACACTTTGCTAATAACATGGAATCCTTGCCGCCTGATATACAGACAGCAATGCGATCCCCTTTCTGAATCATATCATAATCGTTAATTCCAGTAATGAATTTACGCCAGATTTCCTTACGAAAACGCTTTATGATACTTCGTTCGATTTCCTTATATCGTTCCATTGATTCCTCCTAAGTCCTTTATGACTTCACTTGCAATAATAAGTCCAACTACGCTTGGGATAAAAGCGATACTACCAGGGGCAACTTTTCTTTCTGTTGGTGCAATTTCATATTTTGGCACAAGTGGTTGTTCTGTTGAGTACACAACCTTTAAAGACTTGATACCACGTTTTTTTAATTCACGGCGCATAACCTTTGCAAGAGGGCATACGCTTGTCTTCGTAATATCAGCGACTTCAAACTTTGTTGGGTCTAATTTATTTCCAGCCCCCATAGCACTAATCACAGGGACACCAGCTTTTTTCGCCTGCATTACGATTTCTAATTTTGCAGTAACTGTGTCAACTGCATCAATTACATAATCATATTGCGAGAAGTCATAGTCTGCTGCATTTTCAGGTAAATAAAATACAGGATGTGCATTTACAACCGCATTTTTGTTTATGCTTGCAATACGTTGTTTCATTGCATCTACTTTATATGTGTTGATCGTATCATAAGTAGCAATAATCTGACGATTTAAATTGCTGATTGATACGGTATCTTTATCAAATAGGTCGAGAGTACCAACACCACTACGAGCAAGAGCCTCTATCGCAAAGCCACCAACACCACCAACGCCAAATACAGCGACGCGTTTGGTTGCAAGGGTATTCAGTGCCTCTTTGCCTAATAAAAGTTCTGTTCTTGAAAATTCTGATTCCATAGTTGTTTCCTTTCAAAAATGTATATTTCATAGATTATTATAATGGAAGTTGAGGAGATTGCAAGATTGTAATGAACAAAGTGTGCATCCTGCTTTTAATTCCAAGGAAATATAGCGAAGCGGAATTTCCTTGGAATTAAAAAAGCCCACTGTCTCCACAGCAGGCTTTTTTATCTCATTTTAGAATCCTAGAGGAATTCCAAATGTAATAAAGGAAAGTAATAATACTGTCCAAGAAATTAGGAATGCAATGGAGTATGGCAACATTGCACCAATAAGATTTCCAATTGTGAAATCTTCTTTGTATCTCTTCATATAGATTAAGATTACACCAGCATAACTCATTAATGGAGTGATGATATTAGTAGAAGAATCCGCTAAACGGTAAGCAGCAGCAACTACGTCTGGTGTCATATCTGGGTTTGCTTGATATAACATTGGAATAAAGATTGGTCCAAGTAACATCCATTTTGCTGTTAAACCACCAACAAAAAGGTTGATAATTGCTGTAATTATGATGAAACCAATGATTAATAAAGTAGGAGATTTTGCAAGGCCAAGTGCGCCAAGTACAGTAGCTCCAAGGTAGGTAATGTAAGTACCTAAGTTTGTATAAGTTAATAAAGCAAGGAAGTTGTAGCAGAAGAATGTTAATACGATAGTATAACCCATTGATCCTACTTGCTTTGATAAAGCTTTTACAACGTCACTTGAATTTGTGAATTTCTTTATTGCAATACCATAGAATAAACCACTTAAGAAGAATACAAATGTGATTAAGATAATGATATTGTCAAGGAATGGTGTTACTTTGCTACCATCCGCATCTTGAAAGCTCTTTAGTGGTCCAAATGCCATAAATACTAAAAATGCACAAGAGATAAGGAAACCTAAACCAGCCCATAATAAAGCTTTATTTTCTTCTTTAGATACACCGTACTGAGATAAGTTAATATCAGAAGGTACTGTGTAAGAAATCTTTTCAAATTTAGGACGTATAAAACGGTTTGTAATAAAACCACCAAGTAATACTAATAGGAAAGTAGAAGCAAGCATAAAGTAGTAATGCATTGTAAATGGATTAATGTCTTTTCCTAAATAGGAAACAAAAGGGACATTTTGCGCTTCAGCAAATCCTTGTGCGTTACGTCCAATAATAACGTCTACTACAGTAGCAGGAATTAAGTTCGCACTGAAACCAGCAGATACACCAGCGAATGCTGCAAACATACCGATTAATGGGTTTTTGTTAATGCCTAAGTAAAGTAAACCAGCAAGTGGGATTAAGATTAAGTAACCAGCATCAGAAGCGATGTTACTCATAATACCAAGGAATACTAAAAGATATGGAAGAAAACGTTCTGGAATACCGCCACCAAGTTTACGTATTAAAGCAGAAAGCATACCAGATTCTTCCGCAATACCAATACCAAACATAACGATTAAGATTGTACCTAAGATACCACCTGCATATCCTAACCAGTTTGTTAATAACGCATTGTCGAAAATCCAACGAATATTTTCAGAAGTGAACATATTCTTGATTTCGTAAGTAATTGTAGAGCCGTCTCCACCCATAGTTTCAAAAGTTGTTCCACCGAAAATTCCAGTAATTACCATTACGAAAATATATAATCCGATGAAAATAAGTACTGGATCTGGTATCTTTGAGCCTATTCTTTCAATTAAGGAAGGCTTTTTCTCTTTGATGTTGTTTTCGTTTGTCATAAAATATCCTATCCATCCTTTTCTTATTTTTGTTTTAAAATCACACCAATATTAGGCAAAGTAACTATATCTAGCTGATACAGAAAAACGTTAATACTTTACCATACTAAACAAAGAAGGTTGAAATAAAACTTTTTGATTGGTGTTTAAAAAACTCAAATATATGATGCAACATTTTTTGACATAATTCAACATGTATATTTTGGTAAAAAAATTGAAATGAGATTTGAAATGAGATAGTGCATCTTTTCTCACCCAAATAGAGAGTTTTTGGAATGTAAACTTAACCTTTTAGTTCTGATATATGCCATATCAGATAGTATTTTGAAAGAAATTGAATAATTTGGTCTTGAATGAATCTAAGAACTTTATTAAATTAAGAAAAATGACAAAAAACTTAATTTTCTAAGTTCTAAGTTGACTAAACTTGATTTTATTAAACGACCATACTATAATCAATACAACGAACAAAGGTGTTCTAGGATTCAACGGATTCTAGTCACCTTTTTTTTTATTTAATAGGAAATTTCGTTTTGCCTTTTTATTCTTGTGAGTTTTATGAAATAAAGTGACACAACGATAAAGTGGTAAAAAGAACTGCCCCATATGTAATCAAACTATATAATACGAGGAGGAATCCCTATGAACTATCAACACATCGAAGAATCTAAGCGCACCCCAGTCGGTTTATACCATCCACAATTCGAACACGACAACTGTGGAATTGGTGCTATCGTTAATATAAAAGGAAAGAAAACTCACTCCACCGTCCAAAATGCTTTAAAAATCGTCGAAAACCTAGAGCATCGTGCAGGAAAAGACGCAGAAGGCAAAACAGGGGATGGCGTTGGTATCCTACTCCAAATTTCCCACAAGTTCTTCACAAAAGCCACAAAAGAACTTAACATCAACTTAGGGGAAGAACGTTCTTATGGTGTCGGTATGTTCTTCTTTCCACAAGATGAATTGATGCGACGACAAGCTATGAAAATGTTCGAAATCATTATAGAAAAAGAAGGTCTTTCCTTCCTTGGTTGGCGTCAAGTTCCAACCTATCCTGAAATTCTTGGAAAGACAGCCCATGAATGTATGCCTTGTATTCTACAATGTTTTATTAAGAAACCAGAAAAAGTCGAAAAAGGACTTGACTTCGACCGAAAACTTTACATTGCAAGAAGAATCTTCGAACAAAGTAACGACGACACCTATGTAGTTTCCCTTTCCAGTAGAACTATCGTTTACAAAGGTATGTTCTTAGTTGGGCAATTACGTTCCTTCTTCCAAGACCTACAAGACCAAGACTATGAATCTGCTATTGCCATGGTTCATTCTCGTTTCAGTACCAACACTCAACCAAGCTGGCAGCGTGCTCATCCAAATCGATTTATTGTACATAACGGTGAAATCAACACCATCCGCGGAAATGCAGACAAAATGTTAGCCCGTGAAGAGACTATGGAATCTGAACATTTAAAAGGAGAGTTACATAAGGTTCTTCCAGTAATTAACACAGAAGGTTCCGATTCTGCAATGCTGGACAACACATTAGAATTCTTAGTAATGAGTGGTATGGATTTACCATTAGCTGTTATGATTACCATCCCAGAACCTTGGGCAAACAATAAATATATGTCTCAAGATAAAAAAGATTTCTACCAATACTATGAGACTATGATGGAAGCGTGGGATGGACCAGCGTCAATTTTATTTTCTGATGGTGATAAAATGGGAGCTATCCTAGATCGTAACGGCTTAAGACCTTCCCGTTACTACATTACAACAGACGATGAAGTAATCTTATCATCCGAAGTCGGAGTATTAGATATTCCACCAGAAAAAATCATCCGAAAAGAACGTTTAAGACCAGGTAAAATGCTATTAGTGGATACTGTAAAAGGTGAAATTGTAGACGATGACGACCTAAAGAGTTTATACGCCAATCGTCAACCTTATGGTGAATGGTTAGATGGTAACTTAGTACATCTAAAAGACCTAAAAATTCCAAATGAAAAAGTACATGAGTACACAGACAGTGAGAAAGTCAAGATTCAAAGAGCATTTGGCTATACATTTGAAGAAGTAAAGACGGCTATCTTACCAATGGCAATCAATGGAGGCGAACCAACAGCCGCTATGGGAACAGACACAGCTATCCCAGTTTTATCAGACCAGCCACAACCATTGTTCAATTATTTCCGTCAATTATTTGCACAGGTTACCAATCCGCCAATTGATTGTATTCGAGAAAAAGTCGTAACATCTACTGCAGTGTATATTGGAGAAGATGGCAACTTATTAGAAGAAAAACCTGAAAATTGCCGAGTTCTTCGAATTAACAATCCTATCTTAACAAATACTGATATATTAAAGATAAAACATATGAAAGTAGATGGATTCCAAGTAGAAGAAATTTCAATCTTATTCTATAAAAATACGTCTCTTGAAAAAGCTATTGACCGTTTATTCGTGGAAGCTGACCGCGCTTACAAAGATGGAGCCAACATCTTAATACTAAGTGACCGAGGTGTAGATGAAAATCATGTTGCGATTCCATCACTATTAGCAATATCAGCGTTACAACAACATTTAGTTCGTACCAAGAAAAGAACTCACGTTGCCATTATTTTAGAAAGTGCAGAGCCAAGAGAAGTCCATCATTTTGCAACTTTATTGGGTTATGGTGCATGTGCAGTCAATCCATATTTAGCACAGGATACGATTAAAGAATTAATAGACAACAACATGCTTAACAAAGATTATTACGCAGCAGTAAATGACTATAATCATGCAGTAGTAAGCGGAATTGTTAAGATTGCCTCCAAGATGGGTATTTCCACCATTCAATCTTATCAAGGTTCTAAGATATTTGAGGCCATTGGATTAAGCAAGGAAGTAATCGATCGATATTTTACAGGAACGGTAAGTCGTATCGGTGGAATAGATATGAAAGATATTGAAAGACAAGTCAATGAACTGCATTCCAAAGCATTTGATCCACTGGGGTTACATATTGATGAGACATTAGAAAGTTTTGGTAGTCACAAGTTAAGAAGTGGAAATGAAAAAGAGGAACATTTGTACAATCCAAAGACTATTCATTTGTTACAAACGGCGACGAGAACGGGCAATTATCAGACATTCAAAGAATATACGGCACAGATTGATAAAGAAGAAGGAATTATCAACTTACGTGGATTGTTGGATTTTGTATATCCAGAAAAAGGAATTTCAATAGATGAAGTAGAAAGTGTAGATGCCATTGTAAAACGATTTAAGACAGGAGCTATGTCATACGGTTCCATTTCTCAAGAGGCACATGAAACCCTTGCCATTGCCATGAATCACCTAGGTGGAAAATCGAACACAGGTGAAGGTGGTGAAAGTTTAGAACGTCTTGCTAGTGCTGGAAGTAAAACAGACCGTTGTTCCGCGATTAAGCAAGTAGCGTCAGGAAGATTTGGTGTAGATTCCAGATATTTGGTAAGTGCAAAGGAAATTCAAATCAAAATGGCGCAAGGAGCAAAACCTGGAGAAGGTGGACATTTGCCTGGAGGAAAAGTATATCCATGGATTGCGAAAACGAGAAACTCAACCCCAGGAGTAAGTTTGATTTCACCTCCACCACACCACGATATTTATTCCATCGAGGACTTGGCACAGTTGATTTATGATTTAAAAAATTCCAATGTAAATGCGAGAATATCTGTGAAGTTAGTATCGGAAGCGGGAGTAGGTACTGTTGCAGCAGGTGTTGCAAAGGCAGGTGCAGGAGTAATTTTAATCTCAGGATATGATGGAGGAACTGGAGCGGCACCAAAGAGTTCTATTCATAACGCAGGATTACCTTGGGAACTTGGTCTTGCAGAAACACACCAAACATTAATGATGAATGGACTTCGTGATAAGGTCGTCATCGAAACAGATGGAAAATTAATGAGTGGACGTGATGTGGCAATTGCAGCAATGCTGGGAGCAGAAGAATTTGGATTTGCAACAGCGCCATTGGTAGCTATGGGATGTGTTATGATGCGTGTTTGTAACTTAGATACTTGTCCAGTAGGTATAGCGACTCAGAATCCAGAACTTCGCAAGCGTTTTAAAGGAAAACCAGAATACGTGGAAAACTTTATGCGATTTATCGCTCAAGAGTTACGAGAATATATGGCGAAACTTGGGGTGAAAACCGTAAATGAATTAGTTGGTAGAACTGATTTATTAAAACGTCGTTCGGTTGGAAATCGTTATGCCGACAAAGTGGATTTAAGTGCTATCTTAGCCCACGAGTTTAATGATAAAGAGCATAATAAATTTAATCCATCTCAAATTTACAACTTTGAATTAGAACGTACCATTGACGAAGCAGTATTTCTAAAGAAATTTAAGAACAATCTTGCAACAGGACAGAAAAAGACAATCGAAGTGAATGTGTCCAACACAGACCGTGCATTGGGAACTATTTTCGGTGCGGAGATTACAAGACGATTTGATAATCAGCTAGAAGAGGATACATTTACGGTAAAATGTAATGGTGCAGGTGGTCAGAGCTTTGGTGCATTTATACCGAAAGGACTTACATTAGAATTGTGCGGTGATAGTAACGATTATCTAGGAAAGGGACTTTCAGGCGGAAAAATCGTGGTGTATCCACCAAAAGGAACGACATTTCAAGCAGATGAAAATATCATTATTGGAAATGTTGCATTATATGGTGCAACTAGCGGAAAAGCATTTATCAATGGAGTAGCAGGAGAACGTTTTTGCGTACGAAATTCTGGTGCAACAGCAGTAGTGGAAGGCGTTGGCGATCATGGTTGCGAGTACATGACAGGAGGACGTGTAGCGGTACTTGGTCAGACTGGGAAAAACTTTGCAGCAGGAATGTCTGGCGGAATTGCATATGTATTAGATGAAGAAAGTGATTTGTATTTGAAAATAAATAAAGAATTAGTTTCTATGGAACCTGTAACCGATAAATACGACGTACTAGAGCTAAAGCTTATGATTGAAGAACATGTGAAATGCACTAATTCTCAAAAGGGAAGAGAAATTCTTACGAATTTTAAAGATTATTTACCAAAGTTTAAGAAGATTATTCCTTATGATTACAGAAGAATGCTTCAAACCATTGTACAAATGGAAGAAAAAGGATTGTCCAGTGAACAAGCACAGATTGAGGCGTTTTATTCCAATATTAGAAAATAGTGAGATTTACAGAAAGGTAGGGAGCATTTATGGGTAAGCCAACTGGTTTTTTAGAATATGAGAGAAAAAATAGTAAAGCAATCGAACCAAAGGAACGAATCAAACATTTCAATGAGTTTCATATAGCACTTTCAGAGGAAGAACGAACACAGCAGGCGGCAAGATGTATGAATTGTGGAGTACCATTTTGTCAGTCAGGCATGATGATTGGTGGTATGGCGTCAGGTTGTCCTCTTAACAACCTGATTCCAGAGTGGAACGATCTATTGTATTGCAATAATTTTGAGCAGGCGTTACACCGTTTGCAAAAGACTAACAGTTTCCCAGAATTTACGTCTAGGGTATGTCCTGCACCTTGCGAAGCAGCATGTACTTGTAATCTGAATGGAAATGCAGTTTCTATTAAGGAAAATGAAAATTATATTATTGAACACGCATATGAAAATGGATATATAAAAGCCAATCCTCCGAAAGTTCGTACAGGAAAAAAAGTTGCCATTGTTGGTTCTGGTCCATCTGGCTTGGCAGCAGCAGATCAGTTAAATAAGAGAGGACATTCCGTCACCGTATTTGAACGAAATGATAGAATAGGTGGACTTTTGATGTACGGAATTCCAAATATGAAGTTAGAAAAACACGTAATTGACCGAAAAGTAAATCTTATGAAAGAGGAAGGAATTGTATTTGTAACAAACGCAGATGTAGGTAAAAATGTAAAGGTGTCAAAATTACAAAAGGAATATGATGCAATCATTCTTTGTTGTGGTGCTTCCAATCCTAGAGATATTAAGGTGCCGGGAAGACAGGCGAAAGGGATTTACTTTGCAGTAGATTTTCTTACAAGAGTGACTAAGAGTTTGTTGAATTCAGAATTAAAGGATAATCAATTTGTTCCTTGTAAGGATAAAAATGTATTAGTTATCGGTGGTGGCGATACTGGAAATGATTGCGTCGGAAGTTCCATTCGTCTTGGAGCAAAATCGGTGATTCAGTTGGAGATGATGCCGAAACTTCCAGAACAGAGAATGGAGAGCAATCCTTGGCCAGAGTGGCCTAGAGTCTTGAAGACGGATTATGGCCAAGAGGAAGCAATTGCAGTATTTGGAGGCGATCCAAGAATCTATCAAACCACAGTAAAGGAATTTGTGGCAGATGAAAAAGGAAATGTGTGTAAGGCGAAATGCGTTAAGTTAGAGAGTAAGAAAGATGAGAAGACAGGTCGAATGATAATGGCAGAAGTGGAAGGTTCAGAGTATGAACTGGATGTGGATGTTGTATTGATTGCAGCAGGATTCTTAGGAAGCGAGTCTTATGTTTCAAAGGCATTTTCAGTGAAAGTGAATGAGAGAACCAATGTGTTGACAGAGGCTGGGAAGTATAGGACAAGTGAGGAAAAGGTATTTGTGGCTGGGGATATGCACCGAGGACAATCGTTAGTTGTTTGGGCGATTCGTGAAGGACGTGAGGCTGCAAAAGAAGTGGATACTTGGTTAATGGGGTATTCCAATTTAGGGTAAGTTGATTTTTCCATAAAGTTGAATGGTAATCGAATCCTAATAAAGAAAGCCATGGGTGATGTTGACGCTCATGGCTTTTTGCATGCACCATAACGAGGTTTTTCACCTTTTCATTGACAACTTCGAAAAAATCGACGATAATACATTCATGCACATTTGGAAAAATCAGTCGCAATATGGAGGCGGAAATGAAAAAACTACTGATATTTATAGCCCTATTTTCTCTTGTATTTACTGCCTGTACTTATAACACCAATCAAGGAGGAAGTTTGGACATAACAGAGCCAGTTGTTTCGGGGGAAGAAGAAGGGCGAGTACTTACTGATAGCACGGAGATTATGGGATTAGCAAAGGCTATTTTAAATAATATGACACTAGAAGAAAAAGTTGGACAAATGTTTATTGTAAACTTAGAATCACTAGATTCAACAAAAGGAAGCTACTATGAACACCGTACTTTCACAGAAGAGATGCAAAAGAGTTTATCTGAATATCCAGTGGGAGGTACTATTTTCTTCTCACGAAATATTGAAACACGTTCACAAACAACGGAATTGATTCGAAATCTTCAGGAAAATTCCAAATTACCATTATGGATATCCGTAGACGAAGAAGGTGGAGATGTATCTAGAATTGCAAGTAACAGCAATATGAAGACAACACAATTTCCATCTATGCAAGTGATCGGAGCAACCGAAGACGAAGATTATTGCTATAACATGGGTGTCACTATCGGGACGGAAATCAGCCAATTAGGATTCAATCTTGACTTTGCTCCAGTAGCCGATGTTCGAACCAATGAAACCAATACAGAGATAGGAAATCGTTCTTTTGGCAGTGATGCAGAAAAAGTTGCTGCATACTCCACAGCAGTACTAAAGGGATTACAAAGCACAGGGGTAAGTGCAACCTTAAAACATTTCCCAGGACACGGAGATGCCGATGGAGATACTCATCAGGCAAGTGTAAATGTAGAAAGTGATTTAAATCGTTTAAGAAGTGTAGACTTTGTTCCATTTAAATCTGGAATCAAAGCAGGTGCAGACTTTATGATGATTTCTCATATTTCTATTAGTCGTGTAGAAGGAAATACAACACCAGCTTCTTTAAGCTCATTAGTTATGAAACAAATCGTACGTGAAGAATTAGGATTTGAAGGAGTTATCATTACCGATGCATTTGACATGAAAGCAATTACCAATGTTTACACATCAGGTGAAGCAGCAGTAAAAGCTATCAAAGCAGGTGCAGATATAGTTCTAATGCCAGTTGATTTCGTAGATGCTTACAATTCAGTTGTGAATGCAGTTATCACAGAAGACATTTCAGAATCACAAATTGATGAATCTGTCACTCGTATTTTAACAACAAAGATAAAAAGAGGACTAATTTTGTCAAATACTGACTTGATTCAATAAGTAATAATAAAGAGTGAAAGGTATTTTATAAAAAAAAATAATAAAACTTAAAACTTCTACTTATGGAAAGATTTAATTTATGAAAAAAAATTTCTTTTTGCTTAAAATATTCCAAAAAACTATTGTGAAATTCGAATGATTTATTATAATAAAAGTGGGAATATGCTTAGGCATATGAATTCTCAAAGAAAATATTTCAAAATGAATTGAACACTTAGAAGAAAAGGATAGGTGGCTGAAATGAAAAAATTGGATATGCTTTATGAGGGAAAAGCCAAAAAAGTTTTTTGTACAGATGTAGAAGATGTTCTTATTGTAGACTACAAAGATGATGCTACTGCATTTAATGGTGAAAAAAAGGGTACCATTACAGGAAAAGGTGTAATCAATAATAGGATGACTAATTATCTTTTCCAGAAACTTGAGGAAAAAGGAATTCCAACTCATTTCGTAGAAGAATTAAGTGAAAGAGAAACAGCAGTAAAGAAAGTGGAGATCGTTCCATTAGAAGTAATCGTTCGTAACGTTGCAGCAGGTAGTTTCTCCAAAAAACTTGGAATTGAAGAAGGTAAAAAACTACTTAGTCCAACATTAGAATTCAGCTACAAAGATGATGCACTAGGCGATCCAATGATTAATGATTATTATGCTATTGCAATCGGTGCCGCTACAAGAGAAGAAATTGATGCTATTACAGATATGGTATTTAAGATCAATGACTTCTTAGTTGAATTTTTTAATGAATGCGGAATTGATCTAATCGATTTTAAAGTAGAATTTGGTAGATACAAAGGGCAAGTTATTTTAGCAGATGAAATTTCACCAGATACTTGCCGTTTTTGGGATAAGAAAACTCATGAAAAATTAGATAAAGATCGTTTTAGAAGAGACTTAGGTGGAGTAGAAGATGCATACAACGAAGTTGCGAAGAGAATCGGTCTATTAAAATAAATGGATAAGAACTGACGGCACGATTTTTGTGACGTCTGTTCTTTTGTTTGCTAAGAAAGAAACTTGTGTGCGAACAAAATAACTGAATATTAACTGAATTAAGAGAGGTTTAATCATGAGAGATTGCGTAAAAATGGAATATCAATCAGACGAATTACATGAAGAGTGTGGCGTCTTTGGGATATACGATTTAGACGGCGGTGATATCGCTTCTTCCATTTATTATGGATTATTTGCATTACAGCATAGAGGACAAGAAAGCTGTGGTATTGCAGTGAGTGAAACAACTGGTCCAAAAGGTCAGGTACAATCCGTAAAAGGAATGGGACTTGTAAATGAAGTATTTAACAGTGATAATTTAAGCAAGTTGAAAGGTGATATTGGTGTCGGACACGTTCGTTACTCCACTGCAGGTGCTAGTAATAGCGTAAATTCACAACCACTTGTATTAAACTATGTAAAAGGAACGCTTGCTCTTGCTCACAATGGTAACTTAACAAATGCACCAGAGTTAAGACATGAATTAGAATACACAGGAGCGATTTTTCAAACTACAATTGATTCCGAAGTGATTGCATATCATATTGCAAGAGAACGTTTGAATACACACAATGTTGAAACAGCTGTAAAAAATGCAATCCAAAAAGTAAAAGGTGCATACTCTTTAATCGTAATGAGTCCAAGAAAATTAATTGGTGCCAGAGACCCATTTGGTTTTCACCCATTAGTTATTGGAAAACGTGATAATTGTTACATTCTTGCTTCTGAAACTTGTGCATTAGATGCAGTAAGTGCAGAATTTATAAGGGATGTAGAACCAGGTGAAATTGTTACTATCACAAAAGATGGTATCCAATCCGATAAAAGTCTTCAGATTCCAAAATGTGCACCATGTATTTTTGAATACATTTATTTTGCAAGACCGGATAGTTACATAGATGGCGTTAGCGTATATAACTCCAGAATTATGGCTGGTAGAATATTAGCGCAGACACATCCATGTGAAGCAGATGTAGTTATCGGCGTTCCAGAGTCAGGAAATGCTGCAGCTATGGGATTTGCTTTAGAAAGTGGAATACCTTATGGAACAGGATTCTACAAAAATAGTTATGTTGGAAGAACCTTTATTAAGCCAAAACAATCCGTTCGTGAAGAAGCCGTTCGTATTAAATTAAACGTATTGAAGGAAGTTGTTCGTGGTAAGAGAGTTGTTATGGTTGATGATTCTATTGTACGTGGTACAACAAGTGAACGTTTGGTGCATATGCTTAAAAATGCAGGTGCAAAGGAAGTTCACGTAAGAATCAGTTCACCTCCATTCTTATATCCATGTTACTTTGGTACAGACGTACCATCTAGCGATCAGCTCATTGCTCGTAAAATGTCCATTGACGAAATTTGCGTGATGTTAGGTGCTGATTCCTTAGGTTATTTAGATGAAACGAGATTATCCGAACTAGTAGATGGAAAGACGAATTTCTGTGAAGCATGTTTTACAGGTAAATACCCAGTAGAACCACCAACAGAAGATATTCGTGGCAATTATGAAAAGTAGGAGGAAGACGATGAGTACAGACAGATATGTGAGTCCGTTATCAGAACGTTATGCAAGTAAGGAGATGCAATATATTTTCTCCCCAGATAAGAAATTTAGAACATGGAGAAAGTTATGGATTGCATTGGCAGAAGCAGAACATGAATTAGGTCTTAATATTACACAAGACCAAATCAATGAATTAAAAGAACATGCAGACGATATTAACTTCGATGTTGCAAAAGAAAGAGAAAAAATCGTTCGCCATGATGTTATGTCTCATGTTTATGCATATGGTGTTCAGTGTCCAAATGCAAAAGGAATTATTCACTTAGGTGCTACCTCCTGTTATGTAGGTGATAATACAGATATTATCATTATGACAGAAGCATTACAATTAGTTAAGAAGAAATTAGTGAATGTAATCAATGAGTTAAGCAAGTTTGCTATGGAATACAAAGCACTTCCTACATTAGCATTTACACATTTCCAACCAGCTCAACCAACAACAGTTGGAAAACGTGCTTCCTTATGGTTACAGGAATTTTTATTAGATTTAGAAGATTTAGATCATGTTCTTGAAAATATGAAACTTCTAGGTTCTAAAGGAACAACAGGAACACAAGCTAGTTTCTTAGAATTATTTGATGGAGATCATGACAAAATCAAGACATTAGATAAGAAAATCGCTGAGAAAATGGGATTCAAAGCTTGTTTCCCTGTGTCTGGACAGACATATTCTCGTAAAGTAGATACAAGAGTTGCTAATATTTTAGCTGGTATCGCTGCAAGTGCCCACAAATTCTCAAACGACATTCGTTTATTACAGCACTTAAAAGAAATCGAAGAACCATTTGAAAAATCACAAATCGGTTCCTCTGCTATGGCATACAAGAGAAATCCTATGAGAAGTGAAAGAATTGCTTCCTTAGCTCGTTATGTGATGATTGACGCATTAAATCCAGCGATTACATCCGCAACACAATGGTTTGAAAGAACATTAGACGATTCTGCTAACAAACGTTTAAGCATTCCAGAAGGATTCTTAGCAATCGACGGTATCCTTGATTTATGCTTAAATGTAGTAGACGGCTTAGTAGTATATCCAAAAGTAATTGAAAAACGTTTAATGTCTGAATTACCATTTATGGCGACAGAAAATATTATGATGGATGCTGTAAAAGCAGGAGGAGACCGTCAAGAACTTCATGAAAGAATTCGTACTCTTTCTATGGAAGCAGGACGTAATGTAAAAGAAAGAGGACTAGACAATAACTTATTAGAGTTAATTGCCGAAGATAAAGCATTTAATATGACATTAGATGAGTTAAAGAAAACAATGGATCCTTCTAAATACACAGGACGTTCTGAACAACAAGTAGAAGAATTTGTTGCAGAAGTAATTAATCCAATTTTAGAAGAAAACAAAGACTTACTTGGTTTAAAAGCAGAAATTAATGTGTAAGAACATTCAGAGACAGTATTTATAATTGTAATACAAAATGATTGTAAACAGAGATGTGTAAGAAGATATATTTACTTATGTTAGTGGATAATTTTCTTAACATAAACAAACAGCTGGCAGATAAGGGGGAATGCCAGCTGTTTTCTATAGAAAAGGAATTGCTTATGTTATTTAATCTTGAATACTATAAAAATTTTTATTATGTTGGAAAATGTCATAGCTTTAGTGCTGCGGCAGAGGAGCTTTGCATTTCACAGCCAGCTATGAGTCAGTCCATTCGTCAATTGGAAGCAAAATTAGAATGTGAGCTTTTTGTTCGAACGTCAAAAGGTGTTAAGTTGACCAAAGAAGGAGAAACGCTTTTTGAACATGTGAAAAAAGGAATTGAAGAGTTTGAAAAGGGTGAAAATGCAATCCAACAGATCATGCAATTAAAATCTGGTGAAATACGAATTGGTGCTTCCGATATGACCTTACAATTTTTCTTATTGCCTTATTTGGAAACGTTTCATGAAAGTCACCCAGAGATTAAAGTAAAGGTTACCAATGGACCAACACCTGAGACCATTGACAATCTGTATCATGGTATTATTGATTTTGGAATTGTAAGTTCCCCATTTGATATAAAAGATGATATTGAAGTGATTGATGTAAAGGAAATTGAGGATTGTTTCGTAGTAGGAAAACAATTGAAAGAACTAGCAATGCAACAACATAGTTTATCCGAGTTGACGAAACACCCTATTATTTGCCTAGAAGAGAACACAAGTACAAGAAAATATCTGGATGAATTTTTAGAAAAAAATAAAACCAAAATAACACCTGAATTCGAATTGGCAACCAGTGAAATGATTGTTCAATTTGCACTTCGAAATCTTGGAATAGGCTGTGTGATGAAAGAATTTGCGAGAAAAGAGATTGAGTCAGGAAAACTTTGGGAAATGAAATTTCAAAAGAAGATACCAAAGCGAACATTTAGTATTATTTTGGGTAGAAATATTGCCATGTCTTATGCAGCGAAAGAATTATTAGAACTGATCATGAAGGATTTGGAAAAGGAAAACTACAAGATAAGCAAAAAATAAATACATGCTAAGCAGAATTTATTGAGTTAACAACCCTCCATGCTATAATAAAGAATGAACAAAGATTTTTGTTCAAACTGTACAAAATCTTAACTTATTAGGGAGGTAATGTATGCAAAGTAAGTGGTTAAAAAAAGTTTTAGCAGGAACTTTAGCAATGTCAATGATTGCAACACCAATTCCTGCACAAGTAGTAAGTGCTGAAACAGCAGAAAGTGAAAGTGATAGTAATTATAACTATGCGGAAGCTTTCCAAAAATCCTTGTATTTTTATGATGCCAACATGTGTGGGGAACAGGACGGCAGATTAAGTTACAGAGGAGAATGTCACATGGAAGATGCAGCCGTGCCTTTGATTCCAAAGACAGATGTTGGAGAAGGTATCGGAACTAATCTTTCACAAGAATTTATTGATGCAAATATTGATGTATTAGATCCAGATGGCGACGGATGTGTAGATGTAAGTGGTGGTTTCCATGATGCAGGTGACCACGTAAAATTCGGTTTACCACAAAGCTATTCTGCGTCTACTTTAGGATGGAGCTACTATGAGTTCAGAGATTCCTATGTAAATGTAGGAGAACAAGAACACATGGAAGACATTTTAAGACATTTCACAGATTATTTCTTACGTTGTACATTCCGTGATGACAATGGAGATGTTGTAGCATTCTGTTATCAAGTAGGAGATGGTTCCACAGACCATAACTATTGGGGAGCACCAGAATTGCAGACAACAACTCGTCCAATCTGGCTTGCTACAAGCGAAACACCTGCAAGTGATCAATGTGCAGGCGCAGCGGCAGCATTATGTACAAGCTATTTGAACTTTAAAGAAACCGACCCAGAATATGCAGAGCAATGTTTGGATACAGCCATCGCATTATATGACTTCGCTGTTGCAAACAGAGGATGCGGATTCTCAGGTGGATTCTACAATTCAAGTTATGATGATGATGAAATGTCATGGGCAGCTGTTTGGTTAAATATTTGTACAGGAAACGAACAATATATTGATGATATCTGCCACATTGACAGTGAAGGTAACTACACAGGTTACATGAAACAAATTATTAAGACAACCTCTAGTACATGGCAAAATATCTGGGTACATTCTTGGGATACTGTTTGGGGCGGTGTATTTGCTAAATTAGCACCAATTACAGACGATCCACTTCATTGGTACATTTTCAGATGGAATCTTGAATATTGGTCAGGAGTTCCTCATGAAGATACATCTGACGGTACATATTTAGAGAAGACACCAGCAGGATTCAGTGTTATTTCCACATGGGGTTCTGCAAGATACAATGCAGCAGCACAAATGTGTGCAATGGTATATGATAAATACGATTCAGAACAAAGATTTGTTGAATGGGCTAAGAGCCAAATGGATTATATTTTAGGGGATAATCCAATGAATCGTTGTTATGAAGTTGGTTATGCTGAAAATTCAGCAGTAGAACCTCACCACAGAGCTTCTCATGGTTCATTAACCAATAGTATGGAAGATCCAGTAGATGCAAAACACGTCTTATACGGTGCATTAGTTGGTGGTCCAGACTTCGACGATTATCATGAAGATGATAGAACAAACTATGTATACAACGAAGTTGCGATTGACTACAATGCAGGATTTGTTGGTGCATTAGCAGGACTTTATGCAGAATACGGTGAAGGACAAGAACCTTTAGCAGAACTTCCACAAGATAAAGATGAGATGGCTTTCTTTGCAGAAGGTAAAATCGAACAAGAAAATTCCGAAAGAACACAATTAACCATTCGTGTTACAAATGATACAGCTTGCTATCCAAGATTAGTTGATACAATGAAAGCTCGTTACTATTTCGACATTACAGAAATGGTAGAAGCAGGACAAGATATCGACGATGTAGGTTTAGCTGTTATGTACGACCAAGCGTTAATCGCAGATGGAATTGGAACAAATATCAGTGGTCCATATGCTTGGGATGAAGATAACAACATTTACTATGTAGAATTAGATTGGACAGGCGATGCTTTCCATGGTTCCAGAGAAATTCATTTTGCATTAATTCCAGCACTTGATTCTTCTTGGAAACCAAACTGGGACCCAACAAATGACTATAGCCGTGAAGGAATCGGTGAAGACTACACATTGACAGATAAAGTAACTGTTTATGTAGATGATGAACTAGTTTATGGTACAGAACCAGAACGTGGTGAGCAAAAACCAAGAATTACAGCAAATGTTACAGAGGCAGAAGCAGGTACTGTATTAGATTTTACAGAAGGAATTTCACCTATTACATTGAATGCAAATGTTACCAATTGTGATGATGTTTCAGAAGTTGAATTCTATGTAAATGGTGAAAAAGTTGGTGCAGATACAACTGCTCCATATTCTGTAAGTTACACACCAGTACGAGATGCAGATGAAAAGACAAAAGATTTTGTTATCACTGCAAAGGTAATTACCAATAGTGGAATAGAAGTAACAAGTGCTTCTTACAAGGTGAAAGTACGTTTTGAAAATGCAACTTCATCTGGCAGTGGAGCAACAAGTCCATTAGCAGGAAAATTAACTTTGAATGTATCTGGAAAAGGGGAAGCTTCTGAAACAACAATTCAAAGAAAATACGAACTTACAAATACAGGAAGCGAAGAAGTTGATTTATCAAAAGTAACAATTCGTTATTACTATACAAAAGAAGCAAATGTTTCACAAGTATTCTATACAGACTGTGCTGGTATGCAACTAAATACTGCTCCTTGGTATGTTGATGCTACTAACAATGTAAAAGGTACTTGCTATACAATTGACGGAAATGACTGCTATTGTGAAATCTCATTCGAAGATTTAAGTTATGCACTACCAGCAGGTGGAACAATCTCTATCGATGCACGTTTAGCAAATAGCAACTGGAGCATGTTCGACCAAACAAATGACTATTCTTATGCAGGTGGCGATACAATCGTAGTTTACTATGATGGCGAATTTGCATCAGGAACAGATTTTGTAGCATAAGAAAAGGTTGACAGATGTTGGCACGAGGTATATACTGGAACTACTTGGTAAATATAAAATAGTTTCATAAAAGCGTTGAAAGAAAAAAGTAGCATATGAGAGGTCATCCAGAGAGAGCAATATAAGGTGGAAGTTGCTTATGAAGGAAATATGTGAAAAACCATTCTTGAGCTGTAGTGCGTAAGAGCGTTTGCTTGTTAAGTGCTATCGTATGTCTGCGTTAAAGGCTAGGATTTGATGGAATCTGAAGTGAAAAGTTAAGGTGGAACCGTGCATATTTTGCACCCTTATAGACAAAGAATTTTGTGTCTATAAGGGTGTTTTTTGTTTCATGGGAAATTTTCTATTAATCAAAATCAGATAGAATCAAATCAAAATGACTATTTACTTATCAGTCTAAAATTGTGGTTAAAATGAAGATCTATTGAAGGGAGAAAGCATTATGAAAGTTTGTATGAAAGATGGTTCTATTCAAGAACTAACATTTGAAGATGAAATCGGGAAGGAGGCATTTCATCATACAACTGCTCATATTTTAGCACAAGCAGTTAAGAGACTTTATCCAAATACGAAATGTGCAATTGGCCCAGCCATTGCAGATGGATTCTATTATGATTTTGAATTCGATTTTGACTTCTCACAAGAAAATTTTGTAGAAATAGAAAAGGAAATGCGAAAGATAGTAAAGGAAAATCTTCCGCTACGTCAATTTACTTTAGAACGTGCTGAGGCATTAAAACTTATGGAGGAGAGACACGAGGATTACAAAATAGAGTTAATCAACGATTTGCCAGAAGACGCAGAACTAAGTTTTTATCAACAAGGTGAATATGTAGAATTATGTGCTGGACCTCATGTGAGTAGCACAAGTGTAGTAAAAGCATTTAAACTTACAACAACAGCAGGGGCATATTGGCGTGGAAATGAAAAGAACAAGATGTTAACGAGAATTTACGGAACTTCATTTCCGAAGAGTGATGATTTGAAGGCGTACTTAGAACGAATCGAAGAAGCAAAACGTCGTGATCATCGAAAACTAGGAAAAGAATTAGGATTGTTTGCGATTATGGATGAAGGTCCAGGGTTCCCATTTTTCCTTCCAAAAGGAATGGTGCTTAAAAACTTATTAATTGACTATTGGAGAAAGATTCATACAAGAGAAAATTATGTAGAAATATCAACACCGATGATGTTAAACCGTCAGTTGTGGGAAACTTCTGGACATTGGGATCATTACCGTGAAAATATGTACACAACTGTAATCGATGACACAGATTTTGCAATTAAGCCAATGAACTGTCCAGGTGGAATGTTAGTTTACAAAATGCAGCCTCATTCCTATCGTGAACTACCAATTCGTATGGGTGAGTTAGGATTAGTTCATAGACACGAAAAATCAGGTACATTACATGGATTAATGCGTGTACGTTGTTTTACGCAAGATGATGCCCATATCTTTATGACACAAGAACAAATTCCAGAGGAAATTAAGGGAGTTGTACGATTAATTGATGAAGTGTATTCTAAATTTGGATTTAAATATCATGTAGAACTTTCTACAAGACCAGAAGGTTCTATCGGAAGTGATGAAGATTGGGAGATTGCAACAACGGGATTAAAGAATGCATTAGATGAGTTAGGGATGTCTTATGTGGTAAATGAAGGCGATGGTGCATTCTATGGGCCAAAGATTGATTTTCATCTAGAGGATTCTATCGGAAGAACGTGGCAGTGTGGTACGATTCAATTAGATTTCCAACTTCCATTGCGATTCGAGGCAGAATATATTGGTGCAGATGGGGAGAAGCATAGACCGATTATGATTCATAGAGTGGTATTGGGTTCGATTGAGCGATTTATTGGTATCTTGATAGAGCATTTTGCAGGAAAGTTTCCGTTGTGGTTGGCACCAGTACAAGTGAAGGTGTTGCCGATATCCGATAAGTTTGTAGAGTATGCCAACTGTGTAGCAGAACAATTGAAGAAGGAGGGCTATCGTTGTGAGATTGATAGCCGTGATGAAAAGATTGGTTATAAGATTCGTGAAGCTCGTTTAGAACGCATTCCATATATTCTTGTTGTTGGAGAGAAGGAAGTGGAAAGTAAGCAGGTTTCGGTTAGAGGACGTGAGGAAGGGGAAATGGGTTGTATGTCTGTAGAAGCATTGCTTGATAAAATGAGAGAAGAATAGAAGTAAATTATAGTGCATTTTCATGAAAACAATAGTATGATAGAAATGATACAGAATCTATTATCAACAAAAGGAGAGATACTTGATGAGAAACTATTGTTTTCATGATATATTTGAACCAATGGAATTTCAAGATTTTGCTATTCATATGATAGAAGAAAGAGAAGGTATAACATTTGAAGTATTTGGAGAGGGCGAAGATGGTGGAATAGATGGTCGTCGTGCTGTAAATAATGGAGAAACAATTATTGTACAGGCAAAAAGACATGAAAAATATAGAAAAAAAGATTTGATGATAGAAAAAGCAAAATTAGACAATCTAAAGGTAGATCGATATATTTTAGTACTTTCGTATAAGGTTTCAGTAGCACGAAAAGAGGAAATCAAAGAATTATTTGCACCATATATTATTTCTACAAATGATATTGTTGGAAGAGAGAATTTGAACCATTACTTAGATGATCCCTCTGAGAAGTATCGAAAGATTGAACAAAAATATCATAAGCTTTTAGCTCATAATCCAGAACGATTGAAGGAATATTTAAATCAAATTATTCATAAAGACTTTTTTCAAATATCTAATCTGAGCTTGAAAGAAGCAATTGTGGAAAGTCAATATTTTGTAGAAACTAGTTTATTTCAAAATGCAATAGAAAAAGTGAGGAAAAATAGGGTAATTATCATTTCTGGTGAACCTGGCATGGGAAAAACTACGTTAGCCAAACAACTGGCATTGTATTTTTGTAGAACAGATAATGTAAAGTATTATTGGTTTACTGATATATATGATTATAGAAAAATAGAAGATCCGAATGAACGAAATATCATGATATTTGATGACTTTTGGGGGAGTATATTCTACAAGGATAGTCGTCTTGGACGTGAAGAAAAAGAACTTGCACAGATTATCAAAAGTGTTAAGAAAAGTAAAAATGATATATTTATTTTAACAACAAGACATTACATTTTAGAGCAGGGTCTTAGAAGACATGAAGAACTTCGGAGAATAATTGATACATATAAATTGGAATGTAGATTGACAGAATATACAACGGAGGAGAAATATCAAATTTATTGTGAACATATTAATAAAGCAGAAGTGACTTATGAACAAGCAGTTGCATTATATGATATTCATGCTAGAATAACGGAGTCAGCTAATTATAATCCTCGTGTCATTGATAAATACTTAAGTCTATTTCCAAAGGAACTAAATGCAGAGGATTGTCAGGATGAATTATTACAATACCTTAATAGACCAGGAGATTTTTGGGAGGGAATCTATGCAAATTTATCTGAAGAAGCACAACATTTATATAAGATTCTCTTTTTAATGCCTGAATATATCGATGGAAAATTTATTGAAAAATGTTATTGCCATATTGCACAAAATGAGTATAATTGGAAAGAGTATCCGAAGGTAATTGCTGAATTAGAGAAGACGGTTATATATACAGATGTAGTTTGCGATGAAATGTTTGATGAACAAATGGAAATAATAACAAAGGAGCGTATTATAATTCGATTTCAGAATCCATCTATGTATGAAATGATACATAGTTATTTAGCAGATAATCTTGAGCAGAATAAAAAACGATTAATCGAGTGCTGTATGTATTTTACACAAACAATAAATTTGTTAGAGTTATTATCTAAAAAAGAGAGATTTGATGAGTATTATGCTCTAGTTATGAGAAAAGCTTTTGAGTTGATTCATACAGATAGTATTTTGGAACGAAATCAAAAAACTACGTTGAATGGAGTAACCATATTCATACAGGATAATCATGATACGGAATATAGTATAGGAAGATTTTTAGATTTGTTTCCTTATTATAAAAACGGTATTTGTATTGAATTTAAAGATGAATTTAGTGCCTTTTTCCAATTTTATTTAGGACAATTAAAAAACGATCCAATGCATGTTATAGAGAAAGACATTATAGCTTTTCCAGAAGTGGCTCAAGTGGCACTAAAAGAAGGAATTTTTACAGATGCATTTACAATTATTGATACATATATGACATGTATTATGTATTGTGTTATGGAACCGGATTATGATTCCATTCGGGGGATCAATCCAAGTTTGTTTGATAAATATGTAAAACAAAATTTTGAGAAAGTAAGCGAACATATTTATACATATTATAGATGGGGAATGTATAATGCTGCAATGGAAAATGACCTTGATACGTTTGTTTATTTAGAGGATTGTTTTTATGATTTAAAAGAACAATATTGTTTAGAGGATAATTCAGAATTTTGTAAAGAAATAGATACATATGATGGATGGTTTGAATACGATGAAGAAGAGATATATGAACAATTTGATTTTCAAAGGATTGATTTGAAAATAAAAGAAAAGATGTCGCTAAAACTTTTTGATGAAAAAAAGAAAAAATCTTTCATAAAGAAAAATAGTTTACCAAGATTAAAGCGTATTTCGAAAGAAATAGATGTGGCAGAAGAATTAGTTGTAAAAGCACTAATCCTAATGGGATGTAATAAAAAATGTGCAGAAGGAGAATATTTGGCAAAATTTGAATTAGAAGAAATTTTAGAAGACATTTCAGATGAATTAGAAGATGATTTGATTAGCCTTTTTGTTGAAGGAGAAATTTTGGAGAAAAAAGGGAAATGGTATTATGTCAAAAATCAATATTTGTTTATGTCCGCTTTTTTTGCAAAAATGAAAGAGTTACAAAATGAGGATAAGGAAAAGTTTTATAGGCTGCTTTTTAATGAGGAAGAAACACAAAATAACTTGGTACAGCTTGGTCGTAGATTACTTGATTTTGATGATTTTAGTTTAATTAAAAAGCTTAACAAAATAGATAAAAATTGTTTTATGCAGTATGCTTATATACCATTGTTGAAAGAATTTTACGAAGAAATCTATCATGATGATTATGAAACACTGGTTGGAAATTTGCTAGCATATCTTAGAGTAACAGTTGGAGTAGATAAAGAGGGGATGATTGAAGAAAATTCGATGGAAATATCTTTACCTCTTATCATTTTTGAATGCATTGAAGAGTATTGGATAAGTGATATGCTTTTAGAGAAATTCACAGACAGAGAAATTGTATTATTAGTACAAGCGAGATTAATGGATCCGGAAGAATCACAGGTTGAATTATTAAAAATCTATCAAAATGGATTCGATATAGAAACGCTGAGGAAAGATGAAGTTACAGCATTTTTTAGGAAAATAAAAGCACAACTAGAAGGAGAAAATTGAAGTGGGAGAAAATCGTAAAATAGAAAAGTTTAAGTATGACTTATTAGAAAGTGTTTCGTTTTATACAGATATCGAGCATTATTATAGTACTATAATTGATTTGGATGAAAAATATGATGAAACCTTAGAAGACTATGATTGGGCAACATGGTTTGGGAAGTCACATGGCAAAATTACGAGTATGGCGTCTGCTACGTTGAGTAATGCTATGAAAATTTTTGGAAATTTAAGTGGTAAGGCAGAAGAACGACTTTATCAAGTTTATCAAGAAATATGTGCGTTATCCGAAGAGGAGCAAAAGGAGATATGGGGGAAGAAGAGGAATTTAGAAGAAAAGGATATGTTATTTGAAGCATTAACTAGTAATTGGGATTATAGGTATTCACAACATGAAGCATTAGAATGGTTTTTAGAGGTATTAGATACTGGTTTTGTGGAAGGAAATGAAAATATGCAAGATGAAAATTAAAAACAAAATTTTCTTTACATCTCACAAGAAAAAAGCTATAGTATCTATGGACGGTATTTCGAACAGAAAGCTGTACCAGCAATTGAAAATGTTCAATTGTATATAATTTTATCTACTTTTCCCAATTATATTTTAAATTGGTAAAGAGACATTGAGAAGATGCTTTTATACTTTAATAAAATGAATGGAGGAGTGAAAGTTGAAACAAACAGTTACAACACTTCAAAAAATGAAGGAAAATCATGAAAAGATTACGATGCTTACCGCATACGATTATTCTACAGCGAAATTAATTGACGAAGCAGGTGTACATACGATATTAGTAGGAGATTCTCTAGGCATGGTTATGTTAGGCTATGAGAATACATTATCTGTTACTATGGAAGATATGATTCATCATGGAAGAGCAGTTACAAGAGGTGTAAAAGAGGCATTTGTAGTAGTGGATATGCCATTTATGTCTTACCAAACATCCGTATATGATGCGGTTGTAAATGCAGGTCGTCTTGTTAAAGAAGCAGGTGCTCATGCCATTAAATTAGAAGGTGGAGCAAAAGTGTGTCCTCAGATTAAGGCAATCGTAGATGCATCCATTCCAGTAATGGCACATCTTGGTCTTACTCCACAGTCAGTAAATGAATTCGGTGGATTCAAGGTTCAGGGAAAAAGCTTTGAAGCGGCAAGAACATTAATTGAAGATGCGAAAAAAGTGGAAGCAGCAGGTGCATTTGCAGTTGTATTAGAATGTGTACCAGATAAGCTTGCAAAAATGGTGACAGAAGCGGTCTCTATTCCAACAATCGGTATTGGCGCAGGTCCAGATTGTGACGGTCAAGTGTTAGTATATCAAGATATGCTTGGAATCTATGGAGATATGCAACCAAAGTTCGTGAAGAAATATGAAAATTTGAATGAAACAATGAAAGGGGCATTTGCATCTTATGTAAAAGAAGTACAAGATGGAACATTCCCAGCAAAAGAACATTGTTTTAAAATAGATGATGAAATTTTAAAAAGTGTAAGTGAAGAGATTGAAAAAGATGCTTAATCGCTACGGAAACATGTACATAGTGATGTGTACATGTTTTCGTGTTATTATTTTACAATATATAACCTATGTGATAGAAGATAAAAATAGGAGGATAAGATGAAAGTAGTTAAGACAATAAAAGAAGTAAGAGATCTCGTAAAATCATGGAAGCAAGAAGGAAATGAGGTTGCCTTAGTCCCAACGATGGGATATCTACATAATGGTCATAAGAGCTTAATGGACAGAGCACGCCAGGAAAATGGAAAGGTAGTAGTCAGTATCTTTGTCAATCCAATTCAATTTGGTCCAAATGAAGACTTTAGTACCTATCCAAGAGATTTAGAACATGATATGGCAGTGTGTGAATCTGCAGGTGTAGATTTAATCTTTGCACCAGAAGCAGATGAAATGTATACAAAAGAATTTTGTTCATTCGTGGGTATGAGTATCTTAACAGAAGAATTATGTGGTAAAAGCAGACCAACACATTTCCAAGGAGTTTGTACCGTTGTAAGTAAGTTATTCCATATCGTTACACCTGATCGCGCTTATTTTGGTCAGAAGGATGCACAACAGTTGGCTATCATTAAACGTATGGTAATTGACTTGAGTATGGATGTGGAAGTAATTGGATGTCCGATTGTAAGAGAAGAAGATGGATTGGCCATGAGTTCTCGTAATACATATTTATCGGAAGAAGAAAGAAAAGCTGCATTGGTATTAAGTCAATCTTTAGCATTTGCAGAAGCATTTGTAGCAAGAGGAGAGCGTAGGGCAAGTGAAATTTTAGATGAAATGAAGAAATTGATTGAATTAGAGCCATTAGCAAAAATTGATTATGTGGAAGCAGTAGATGTGCTTACAATGAAGCCAGTAGAAGAGATTACAGAGTCTACACTTATTGCATTGGCTGTATATATTGGAAAAACACGTTTAATTGATAATCGTATGATTCTAGGAGGAGAACAATAATGCGCGTGACAATGTTAAAAGGAAAACTTCATAGAGCGACAGTAACAGAAGCGGATTTAAATTATGTTGGGAGCATTACCATTGATAGAAAGCTGTTAGAAGCTTCTGGAATCTTTGAATACGAAAAGGTGCATATTGTAGATATTAATAATGGTAGTCGTTTTGAAACTTATACCATAGCAGGAGAACCTGGAAGTGGTATCATTTGTTTAAATGGTGCAGCGGCTCGTTGTGTGCAGACTGGTGATAAGATTATCATAATGGCGTACGCAGATATGGAAGTAGAAGAAGTAGAAACGCACAAGCCAAAAGTTGTATTTTTAAATGATGATAATACAATTGGTCAAGTGACTACTTATGAAAAACACGGGACATATGGAGCGTGCTTGGAGGTATAGGAACGATGAAAGGGAAAACAGTAGTACTTGGGATTACTGGAAGTATCGCAGCGTATAAGATGGCAAATGTGGCAAGTGCATTAATAAAAAGAGGTGCTGACGTCCATGTAATCATGACAGAAAATGCAACAAAATTTATACATCCTATTACATTTGAAACCCTTACCAATCATAAATGTTTAGTGGAAACATTTGACCGAAATTTTCAATTTCATGTAGCCCATGTGTCTTTGGCAAAGCAAGCAGATGTGATGATGATTGCACCAGCAAGTGCCAATGTCATAGGAAAAATGGCACATGGAATTGCAGATGATATGCTTACCACAACTGTACTTGCATGTAAAGCTCCTATATTGGTTGCGCCTGCTATGAATACGAATATGTTGGAGAATTCAATTGTACAGGAAAATATTGACATACTAAAGAGACATGGGATGACGATTATTGAGCCAGATGCAGGTAGATTGGCATGTGGTGATGTTGGCAGTGGAAAACTTGCAAGTGAAGAACTTTTGATGGCACATATTGAGTATGCGTTAGTGAAAGAGAAAGACTTAGCGGGAAAGAAAGTAATGGTTACTGCGGGACCAACGATGGAAGCGATTGATCCAGTTCGTTATATTACAAATCATTCTTCTGGAAAGATGGGATATGCTATTGCAAAGGTGGCGAAAGCTCGTGGTGCAGAGGTTACGTTGATATCTGGAAAAACGAATTTACAGACCCCACTTGGTGTGAAACGCATAGATGTGCTAAGTGCAAAGGATATGTTTGGTGCAGTGACGGGATGTGCGGAAGAGCAAGATATTATTATAAAGGCGGCAGCAGTTGCGGATTATCGACCAGCTGTGGTACATGACCAAAAGATGAAAAAGTCAGATGGTTCTATGTCTATTGAGTGTGAACGGACAGATGATATCTTGGCTTATGTAGGTAAACGAAAAAAGGAAGGGCAATTTATCTGTGGATTTGCAATGGAGACAGAACAGTTATTGGAACGGGCGGAAGAGAAGAGAAAGAAAAAAAATCTTGATATGATTGTGGCAAATAGCATTAGTCAAGAGGGGGCAGGGTTCCAAGGGGATACCAATATTGTGACATTGATTACTGAGGATGGTCAGATGCCGATCGATTTAATGTCGAAGGATGAGATTGCAGTTAGGATCTTGGATGAAATTGTAAAGAGAATAAACTAGAAGCGAGACTTTTCTAGTGGTGATAAATGAAAAGTCCATTTTGTCGTTAAGATGACAGAATGGACTTTTATTAATTCATAGGAAATTCCGCTTTGCTACATTTCCATATGTATAGTTTACTCTGTGAGATGAGATTGAATTTGGAAGAATTCGTCTAAATTTCCTTTAACAAATTCACCATTTCAATAGCGGATAACGCACAATCATAGCCTTTATTACCAGCCTTTGTACCTGCACGTTCAATCGCCTGTTCAATGGTATCTGTTGTCAAGATACCGAATAGCACTGGAATGCCAGAATTCATAGAAACTTGTGCAATTCCCTTAGAAACTTCATTACAAACATAATCATAATGAGAAGTCGCACCACGAATTACTGCACCTACGCATATAACAGCGTCATATTTTCCTGAGTTCGCCATTTTTTGAGCAGCAAGTGGGATTTCAAATGCACCAGGTACCCAAGCAAGAGAAATATCTTCTTCCTTTACATTATGACGTACTAAGCCATCGACAGCACCACTAACTAATTTATTTACAATAAACTCGTTAAATCTGGAAGCAACGATTCCAATCCTCATATTTTCTGCAACTAATTTTCCTTCTAATGTTTTCATAATAGACATCCTTTCTTGTGGTTTCATTTTTGTATCATATCTTACATACTTTGTGTTACCTACATTTTGTAGTGAAATAAATTTATAAATAATGCCCCATTCTTTCTTTCTTGACCTGAAGATAAAAGGCATCATATTCATTTGCTTTGATTTGCAATGGTTCTCTCTTTACAACGGAAACACCATAACGTTCTAATTGATAAATCTTATCTGGGTTATTCGTAAGTAAACGAACAGAATTTACTTGGAGTGATTTTAGCATATGAGCAGCAGGATAGTAATCTCGTAAATCTTCTGCAAAACCAAGTTCTAAGTTTGCATCGACGGTATCAAATCCTTCATCTTGCAATGCATAAGCACGTATTTTGTTAATTAACCCAATTCCACGTCCCTCTTGGCGTAGATACAAAAGAACTCCAGTTCCGTCTTCGCTAATTCGTCTTAAAGATTCTTGTAATTGTTGGCCGCAATCGCATTTTGCAGAACCAAGTACGTCACCAGTAAGGCATTCAGAGTGCATCCTTACAAGAACAGATGGAGCAGATTGAACGTCACCCATTGTCAACGCAATATGATGTTCATCCGTTATGGTATTGATAAATCCATGAATTTGGAACATTCCATATTTTGTAGGAAGCTTCGCAGAAGAAACTTCTTTCATAAAGTTACTATGTACTTTGATATATTCTTGTAAGGCTTCAATGGTAATCATTTTCATGGAGTGCTTTTGTGCCAATGCAAATAACGCAGTTCCACGCATCATTGTTCCATCTTCCTTCATAATTTCACAGCAAAGACCACAAGGTTTTAAGCCAGCTAATTTCATTAAATCAACAGTAGCCTCGGTGTGACCATTTCGAACTAAGACACCGCCATCTTTGGCAATGAGAGGAAACATATGACCAGGACGACGAAAATCCGATGGTTTTGTATCTTCAGCTACAGCCATGCGTGCAGTAATTCCTCGTTCTACAGCGCTAATGCCAGTAGTAGTGGTTTTATAATCGATGGAAACCGTAAATGCAGTTTCGTGATTATCGGTATTATGTTCCACCATAGGAGGAAGTTCTAATTTTGCAGCTAGTTCCGCAGACATAGGCATGCAAATCAATCCCTTTCCGTAGGTTGCCATAAAATTAAGATTTTCAGTAGTAGCATATTCGGCAGCACATATGAAATCCCCTTCATTTTCTCTGTCTTCATCATCTGTAACTAATATAATTTTGCCTTCTTTTAAATCTTGTAATGCCTCTTCAACTGTATGAAATTCCATAAATAATCCTCCTTAAAAGCCATATTCAGCGAGAAATTCTTTTGTAATCTTTGATTTTGTAATCTTTGATTCTTTCGATGGAACTGATTCTGGATGTAAAAAATGTTCAATATATTTTCCGACTACATCATTTTCTAAATTAACAAGTGAGCCAACTGGTTTTGTTAATAAAATGGTATTTTCCTTCGTATGAGGAATTAAAGATACCTCAAATTTATTTTTATCATAGTATACATTACTAACAGTGAGACTAGTTCCATCAATAGCAATCGAACCTTTTTCAATGATGTAATGCATAATCTTTTCAGAAGTCGAAATGGTAACAATAGTAGCGATTCCATCCTTTGTAAAGGATTCAATTTTCCCAGTTCCATCAATATGCCCACTTACGATGTGGCCGCCAAATCGACCATTTGCAGACATGGCACGTTCTAGGTTGACTTTAGAACCATTGGTAAGTGAACCAAGTGAAGTTCGTTTTAGGGTTTCGTTCATCACATCTGCTTCAAAGGAATGACTTTGAAAGCTACAAACAGTAAGGCATACTCCGTTGACGGCAATACTGTCTCCTAGAACTACGTCCTTCAAAATTTCATTTGCTTGTATCGTTAATCTTGCAGATGTTGTTCCATTATCTATTTTTTTGATGATACCGATTTCTTCAATAATACCTGTAAACATAACATCCCTCATTTTCGTATGTATTCTAGTAAAATATCGGAACCTATCTGGCGAGTATGGATAAGTTCAAAAGTATATGCATCGTTAGGTTCCTCAATGCCGATTCCTTCTACGGGAGTCTTGCTTTGAACGCCTCCGAATATTTTAGGTGCGATATAGACTTTTAATGCGCAAACTAAGTTAGTTTTTAAAATGTTTTCATTAATAGAACCGCCACCTTCTACTAAGATACTATCAATTCCAAGTTCACCACATTTGTGAAGAAGCCACTTTAAATCAATGTGTTCCCCAGAAAGAGGAGTCTCGATTAAGATTGCACCAAGTGATTCGGCTTGTCGTTTCTTTTCCTTATCGTAGGTGTGACAGAAAATGTATGTGGTTACATCCTTTGCAGTTTGCATTATTTGGCTATTCAAAGGAATGGATAAATTGGTGTCGCAGATGATTCGGATAGGATTCGTTCCGTTTTCTAATCGACATGTAAGGAGTGGGTCATCAGCTAAGACCGTTCCAATACCAACTAAAATTCCGCTATATTGATTCCGCAATGTTTGCACATGTATTCGTGATTCTTCGCTTGTAATCCATTTGGATTTTCCTGTATGAGTGGCGATTTTACCGTCTGCTGTCATAGCGTATTTTAGGACAACATAAGGTATTTTCTTTGTAATGTAATGAAAAAATACATGATTTAATTCTAAAGATTCTTTTTCCATTACACCAATTGTAATCTCAATTCCGTGTTGTTTTAGTATTTCTACCCCTTTTCCAGCAACAAGCGGATTCGGATCTAGTGTGGCGATAACAACACGTTTTACTTTATGTTCTATAATGGCCTCTGTACAAGGTGGTGTTTTCCCATAGTGACAGCAAGGCTCTAAGGTGACGTATAGAGTAGAACCTTCCGCAGATTCCGTTAAGTTGGAAAGTGCATCTCGTTCTGCATGAAACGCCCCATATTGCTTGTGGTAACCAGTTCCAATAATACGATTTTCCTTTACGATAACGCAGCCCACCATAGGATTAGGAGCTGTTTTTCCGATTCCTTTTTCGGCTAATGTAAGGGCTAGTTTCATATAATCTTGATCATTCATGGATATGCTCCTTTTGCAAGTAGAAGTAAATGAATAGTGTCAAAAGACGATAGAAAGATTTCAGGATTTCAGAGGATTTCAGATAGAAAGCGAATGAAATTGATAAGAAAATGAGATTTCTAATATATAAACGTATAAAAATCAACATAAAAAATGCCCTGAACACTGTCAAGGCATTTGTGAGAGAAGATAGGAGTAACTGAATATATATGTTCATGGGAAAAAATTAAAACCCTGAAACACATATATTTCAGAGCCCTACTAAAAATGTTGATGTAATATGTAATCTAATATAAATCTGAGTTTTAACTTAATCTCATAATAACATATCATGTCCTTCTTTCATCCAGACTTTACTGTCGGCTTCGGAGTTACACCGAATCATGCCAAAAATGGCTCGTGGGCTATACCACTGGTAGGGAATTGCACCCTGCCCTGAAGATACTATTCAATTAATTTCATTATAACATTAGTTAAAAAAAAGTCAATACATATGTAAAAAATATATACAATTATTTATTTTTCAAGTATAATGTTGAAATCAATAGAATTATGTATTTGTTCCGTTGAAAGAATTTTGATAAAATAGTTTTGTCTTAATAAAGGAATGGAATAAGCAGACAAGGAGAATGGAATGTTTGAAAAAATGATAACATTATTAGTAGTTGGACAAAGTACAGCGGAAAAATTAGCTATATTAGGTGGTATGCTCATATTTGTCTGTTTCCTATACTGGATATTGCCAAAGGTCATGGGGAGAAAAATTAAAGGATATCATCAACAGTGTGAGCTAGATGAGGATGAAAAAAGCGAGGAACACAATAGTGAAATATAATTATAGATTAATACTCCAATATGACGGGACAAAGTATAATGGTTGGCAAAAACAAGGAAATACGGATTGCACGATTCAGGGGATTCTGGAAGAGAAACTGGGACAGTGGCTTGGAGAAGGTATTGATTTGAAAGGCTCTGGAAGAACGGACCGTGGAGTGCATGCATCTGGTCAAGTTGCCAATTTTTATAGCAAGCGTAAGGTTGCGCCAGAAGAAATGAAGGAATATCTAAATTCCGTATTAGCAAATGATATTCATGTGGATCAAGTAGATTGTGTATCGCTAGATTTTCACAGTCGAAAAAGTGCCACTGGAAAAACTTATGAATATGCGATTTGGAATAGTAGTGAAAAAAATGTTTTTTATCCCAATTATTTATACACAGTGGAGCAGGATCTCGATTTAGACAATATGAAACAAGCAGCAAAATATTTAATTGGAACACATGACTTTCTTGGATTTAGTTCTTTAAAAGATAGCAAGAAAAGTACGGTTCGAACTATTTCAGATATTTCAATCCAAAAGAATGGTGCGCAAATCGTCATGCAGTTTACTGGAGATGGATTTCTTTATCATATGATTCGAATTCTCTCAGGAACACTCGTAGAAGTTGGATTGGGTAATAAGAAGCCAGATATCATACTGGATATTTTGGAGCAAAAGGATCGACAGTTAGCGGGTCCGACGATTCCAGCACATGGACTAAAATTGTTACATGTTTATTATGAAAATACGAGGTAAGAACGGAAAGGATAAAAAATGGTGGATGAAGATGCGAAATAACACGATGTTTATGAGATTGCATCCATTTGTAAATATGGTATATTTTCTGGTACTAATATTCATTACAATGTTCTATCAACATCCTGTTTTGTTAAGTATAACAGGGATTACATGTTTTATCTATTCAGTTTATTTAGGTGGGTACTCACAATTCAAGCAAAATATTGTGTTGCTTCCAGTTATGTTTCTGTTTAGTTTTATAAATCCGCTTTTTAACCATAGGGGAACACATGTTTTGTTTCACATAGGAAAGAATCCGATTACTTTTGAGTCATTTTTCTATGGATTGATTGCAGCAGGAATGGTATATGATATGATTTTGCTATTTTCCATTTTTCATAAAGTGATGTCTAGTGACAAAATTATTTGCGTTTTTTCGAAGACTTTACCAGTTGGATCGTTATTATTTACTATGACATTACGTTTTGTGCCAATGTATAAGGAGCAACTTTCAAAAATGAAATCTGCCCAGAAGGGAATTGGTTTTGTAGAAGGAAAGAAGCGTATTGAGAAAATACGAAATGGTGTAGAAATAGTCTCTGGTCTTCTTACATGGGCAATGGAAAATGCATTGGAGACGGCGCAGTCTATGAAAGCAAGAGGATTTGGGTTAAAAGGTCGAACATATTATAGTAGATACCACATGACTCGATATGACTGGCAACTTATCGGTGTTATGGGGGGAGGCTTGCTTGTAATTATAGTTGCATTGATACGGGGCGTATATTCGATTTCTTACTATCCGATAGTGGAATGGTATGGTTTTGATAAACTATCTGTTTTAAGTTATGTTGTATTTTTTGTATTTGCAGCATTACCGATAATCATAGATGGAAAAGAGGAAATTACATGGAATTACTTGAAGCAAAGAATCTAAGTTTTTGCTATGCGACAGCGGATAGAGCATGTTTGTGTGAACAATCATTTCAGATAGAAAAAGGTGAATTTGTTTTACTATTTGGAAAGACGGGATGTGGAAAGTCTACTTTGTTAAAGCAATGGAAGCCATCCATTCGACCAGAGGGAAAACGAACAGGAACCCTTTTATTTGATGGAAAATCAATTGATGGGTTAGACCAAAGGGAAGAGGCTTCTTTTATCGGATATGTTTCTCAGAATCCAGATAATCAGATTGTGACGGATAAGGTTTGGCATGAATTAGCATTTACCCTTGAAAATCTTGGAGTAGAAACAGAAGTGATTCGAAAACGTGTAGCAGAGATTGCGGTGTTTTTTGGGATGACGAATTGGTTTCATAAGTCCATTGAGGAGTTGTCAGGAGGGCAAAAGCAGATTTTAAATTTAGCATCTGTCATGATAACAAGACCTAAATTATTATTGTTAGATGAACCAACTTCTCAATTAGATCCTGTTGCCACGGTAAACTTTATCAATCTTCTTGTGAAAATTCATGAAGAGATTGGGACGACAATTCTGATGGCAGAACATAGATTGGAAGAAGTTTATGCAAAAGTGGACCGTTGTATGGTGATGGAAAATGGTAAGCTCATTTGTTTTGATTCAGTAGAGAGAACAGCTCAGTATTTACATGAGAAAGAAAAAGAGGAATTTGCATTGTTACCACTTCAAGCTCGATTGCCAATTATGTTAAAAAAGGATTATCATATTCGTACTATTGGGCAGGCAAAGCATTTTATTGAAGCTAATGCACAAGGTGTAGAAGTTTGTCAGGGGACATGTGGAGACAGTGCTCATTGGAAGAACAAAAAAGAGAGAGCCATCTGTTCAATAAAAAATGTGTGGTTTCGTTACGAAAGAGAAGGTAATGATATTTTAAGAGATTTTTCCTTAGATATTATGGAAAATGATATTTTTGCCTTAGTTGGTGCAAATGGTCAAGGAAAGTCTACATTTTTGAAAGTCCTTACAGGAATTTTAAAACCTTATAGAGGAAGCATTTCTTATGAAGGACAGAAGATAAAGAGGGGGCATAGTCCTGTTAACGTGGCACTTTTACCACAAAATCCGCAGGCATTATTTTTGAAAAATACAGTAGAAGAAGACTTGAAAAGTGTATCAAGTGAAATTCAAAGTCTGGTGGATAAATTAGGCATTGGTGATTTAATGGCGCAACATCCTTATGATTTGTCGGGGGGGCAACAGCAGATGGTTGCTTTGGCAAAGGTTTTGCTTACTAAGCCTAAGATCCTTTTGCTAGATGAGCCTACAAAAGGTGTGGATCAAATCAAAAAGAAAGAGTTAGGGAAACTATTGCGTGAATTGCAAAGTGAGGGAATGACCATCATTTTGGTATCTCATGATGTTGACTTTTGTGCTACCTATGCGAACACGGTTGGTATGATGTTTGATGGAATTATCACTTCTATCGGAAATCGGAAAACGTTTTTTATGGAACAATATTTTTATACAACCACATGTCTAAAGATATGCCGAGAGGTTTACAAAGGAATGATTATAGAGGAAGAGGTTTTAGAGTATGAGGCAAATAAGTAAGATAAAAAGTTTGATTGTGTTATGTTTGATTCCTATATTAATTTTTGTAGGTGTCTATTATTTTAAGAATAAAAGCTACTATTTGATTAGTACATTAGTGCTACTCTGTTTGATTGTTCCGTTCTTTTTAGAGTATTCTTCAGAAAAGAATAGTACAAAAAAGATTGTTCTAATTGCGTCTTTAGCGGCCATAGCGACGGTTGGGCGAATTGCTTTTTATATGATTCCTCAATTTAAGCCAGTACTGGCAATTGTAATTTTATCATCTGTGATAATTGGACCGTATGAAGGATTTATGGTTGGGGCATTGACCGCATTTATGTCGAATTTTTACTTTGGTCAGGGACCTTGGACAGTGTGGCAAATGTTTTGTTTTGGTTTGGTAGGATTTGTGGCAGGATTTTTATTTCGAAAGATAAAGGTAAGTCGAATTACTCTTTGTGCGTATGGGTTACTGTCAGCAGTGCTTATTTATGGTGGAATTATTAACTTTGGTTCTATTGCTATGTATTCAGGAACAATTACAAAAGAGAGTTTAATTGCAACGTATATTGCAGGATTTCCATTTGATTTAATACATGGAATTTCCACTTTCATTTTTCTATTTATCATTTATAAACCATTTACAGATACATTGAAAAGAATAAAAATAAAGTATGATATTACGAATGGATAATATTGAGCTTGTATCATGGAAGGAAAACAGATGGCAGTATAATAAAATGCTGCCATTTTGTTTGAATGTGGGGAAGAGGACAGCGGATAAATATTTTATAGGTCTAAAGTGCAAATTGACATTAGAAACTTTAATTAGTATAATCAAGCTAGATGTTTTTGTTTGAAATGGGGGAGAAAATGAGAAAATTTCAGCAAATTAAGTTACAACTAACATCTTTAAAAAATATTTTTACAAAGAATATGAAATTGAAGCAGAAATTTATACTGCTTTATCTATTTGGAATCTTCATTCCGGTCGTACTAGTTGATTTAGTTATCATTTATAATATTAATACATACCAAAAAGAGGAAAAGAAGAGAGAATTGGAGTATTCTGTAGAGCGGGTTCTTAATGAATTTAGTAGTTTGGTAGAACAAGTAACTTACTTTTCTAGAAATATTGTGAATGATTCTGAACTACAAGCTTTTCTTGAACGAGATTATGTTTCAGACGAGGAGTATCGTTATGCGTATAGAGAGATTGAAAGTCGTTCTATTCTAAATTGCTCTAAATTCATAAAAGAAATATCTAGTGTTACCATCTATGTTGAAAATGACACCATTGTAGAGAAGGAAAATATAAAAAAACTAAATGATATGACAAGGAAACTTTGGTGGTATCAAAAATGTAAGGGGAATGGTTCTTCTGTTTATATTTTCGAAGATATTACAAGAAATGCAGGGAGCGGAATTAATCCTACAGCAGGAGTTATTTCGTTGATTCGAGAGTTTGAAACTTATGACGGTAGAGAATGTGTTCTTGTATTGGATTTGAATTATAATCAATTGTATTATAATATTATTGATGAGCAATCAAAGTCAGATATTTATATTTGCAATGGTAATCGCATTTTATTTGCCAGTGATTCTAAGATATTTAAGGGAAAAGAAAGTGAGATTCCAGTTGTAGACGAGATTAGGGAAGATAGTATTCTTGTAACACAACTTGTTCCATCAGTGGGAGAAACTTGGAAGATATACGCACTGTCAGCGAAAGAACCACTATGGAAAACATTATTATCCTCTAAGCAGCTTGTGTTTCTTGTGCTAATCGTGAATTTATTAGCACCAACCATTATTATTAATATTCTTGTAAAGTCAATTATTTCAAGACTACAGGTATTGGATAATCATTTTGATGGTTTGAAAAATGAGGAATTTCAGCGAATACCAGAGGATACAGCAAATGATGAAATTAGTCAGCTATTTCGACATTATAATCGGACAGTGGATAAGATAGAAGCTTTAATTAGTACTGTCGTACAGCGAAATAATGAGAAACATGCATTAGAAGTGACAAAAAAGCAAGCAGAACTAAATGCGTTGAACACACAGGTAAATCCTCATTTTATGTATAACACATTAGAGTGTATTTGTATGCGAAGCTTGATTAAGGGTGAAAAGGAAACTGCTGATATTGTAAGATGTCTTTCCATTTTGCTTCGTCAAATGTCAAAGTGGAACCGTGACGTTGTTACAATTGAAGAGGAATTATCATTTGTGGAGCGATATTTATCCATACAGAAATATAGATTTGCAGAAAAAATAGCATATGAAGTGCGCGTGCAAGATGATGCAAAAGACTTTATGATTCCAAAGTTAACATTGGTTTCTTTTGTTGAGAATGCATGTGTTCATGGTATTGAGGAAAGTGTAGACAGCGGAGATGTTAGTGTGTCTGCTCGAGTGAAAGATGATCATATATCTATTCTTGTGAAGGATACAGGATGTGGAATGGATGAGGTTACACTTCGCCAGATGAAGGACAAGCTAGAAATGGCAGATGTGGACATGTTATTCCGAGCCAAAAGTACAGGAGTTTTAAATGCATATTTACGTTTGAAAATGTACTTTGGAGACAGGCTAAATTTTAATATTTCAAGTATTATAGATGAAGGAACTGAAATAGAGATTTGTATAGAGCGCGAATTTCAAAATAGTAGGGGGATGTAATCATGTATCAGGTATTAATTGTGGACGATGAACCATTTGTTCGACAGGGGATCAAAGTCATTATTGATTGGGAATCTTATGGATTTCAAATCGCTGCCGAGGCTAAAAATGGCTTAGAAGCCATAGAACTAATGAAAACGCAAAAGTTTGATTTGGTGTTTATGGATATTAGAATGCCTGGAATGAGTGGATTAGAAGCTTCCGCTAAGATTCGTAGTAGTATTTCAAAGCGAATAAAGATTGTATTGTTAAGTGGATTTAGTGAATTTACATATGCGCAAGAGGCGCTTAAGTATAATATCAGCCACTATCTTTTAAAACCGTTAGACCCAGATGAATTAGTGAAAATATTGAATGAGACAAGCAAGGAATTGGACAAGCAAGTTAAAGTGGAACAAGCAAGAAGAGACACGGCTTCCATTGTAGGAGCACACTATTTGCTAGAAACATTAACGGGACGAAAAAATGAAAAGGTTGCGCGTGGATTGGAAAAGTTATTTAATGGACAGAGTAATTTTTCTTATTTGTATATCGAGATTGATGGAAATGATGATACATTTAGCCAGTTAAAGCGAGAGGAACAGACGGAGAGTTTTTGGGAATTATATGATTATTTGTCTAGTACTCTTGGCAAGTTTAAAGGAAATCTGTTGTGCAACGTAGATAAAAATCAAATCTTTGAGCTTGGTATTATTCTGTCGGATCAATTAGTGCGAGCGAATTATTGTGAGGAGCAAGAGTCATTTATAGAAAAATTAAAGGTTAGAACGAATCTTGCTTTTGGTTATACGCTAAATTGGTACGTAGGTTCTCAGGTTGAGACCATTAATGATATTTTGGTATCCTATCTTTCAGCTATTGATAAAAAGGCTAATGAAAGCCAAGATGGTGATGTGGAATTGTTGGCACGAATTGAAGATGAGATACAAAAAAATTATCGTGAAAATCTTAGTTTGAAAGAACTTAGTGATAAGTACTTTATTAATAGTGCTTATTTAGGACAGTTATTTAAGAAACGTTATGGCGTGTATTTTAAGGATTACTTAAATTGCGTACGAATTGAGAAGGCGAAGGAATTGCTTTTAAATTCTAATGAGAAAGTATATAAAATATCTGAGTTAGTGGGCTATAATAACGTAGATTATTTTATTAATAAATTTACAAAAGTAGTAGGTACAACACCAAGTAAATATCGAAATATAACAAAGTATTGATGCGAATAGTAGTTATTATAGAGTTGTATTAGATTGGTTGAATTTGTGTTAATGTTTGTTATAATGAAAGTACAAATTTTAGCTTGATTTATTGTTTGAAAAGGTTTTGTGAGGAGAAGATAGGAGAATTCAGATACACAATGCAAAAGAATAATTGATCAAGCTTTTTTTGCTGTAAAAGTTTGGAGTGACAATTCTTTTGTGCAGTTGAGATTTTCTAACTTGTTATTTTTTGAATCTTATGGTATTATCTAGGTACACTTCCTGATTTTCTATGAAAGATTAATTCCTTTCAGGTTTTTCCAAAGTTCTATGAGTTTATCCAATTTTATTTTTATTTACAATTTCACAGGGAGCAGTACTTTAGTTATTATGAATGATTTGGGGAGATGAAGTATGAAGCAAAAAGTAGTGATTTTAGTAATGACCTTGTGTCTCATTATGGGACAGGTACCAAGGACAAATATTGTGGAAGCAAGTAGTGGCATAACGGAGCGGAAGTTTATATTGCTTTTGATGACAGAAAGTGGATTGTGCGAAAGTGATGCGACCGTGGCGGAAGCAGTTAAAGTGGCTTGTAGTAAGAAGATTGTAAAGCCAACTGAAAAAGATGGTTTATCCAGTAAACTAACAAAAGAAAAGGCAGCCGTGTATTTGTATCGTACAGATGTGGTGTTAAATGGTAGTACATATGATAAAGAATTGTATCAAAACGTGTTGAATAAGAAGAGAATATCGGATTTATCCTCTATGAAGAAGGCGAATCGTGCTTCAGTGATTAAGATTTATTGTAAGGGGATTATGGTTGGGTATTCGAATGGGTATTATGTTCAAAGTCGTAAGTTTAAAGGAAGTAGTGAAGTTGGATTGTCAGAGGCAAAGACGTATGTTAAGCGTTTGACGGTGCCAAGTAAGCGAAAGAAGATAAGTTGGGATGGGCAGCTGATACGTACGACGAATTTGCCTAGTAATGCGAGTAGTTATAGTTATGTGCTTGCGAGTTATCCGAATGGGTTTTATGAGAGGAAGTTTGAGTACCAAAAAACTAAGTATTATAAAACACCGGAGGCATTAGTGGATTTTGCAAGTCCAGTGCAGATTAGAAAAATGACATTTTATAATGGACAGACAATGGGTGATGCTATGGACAAATATTTAGATGCTTGGTGTAAAAAGGTAGAACAGAATATTAAACTGCGATTTAATGTGAATTATAAGACGATTAATAATACTTGGGTAAATAATTTACGGAAAACGTATTATGTGTATGAGGATGATGCACAGGCGAATAAGAAGAGGACAGATGATATAAAAGAGTATGTGGAGGTGATGAAGAAAGAGAAGGTTATTGTTAAGACTAGTCGGGTTACGGTTGAGCCATCGACGTTGTATAATTGTGGCAAGGATTATGTCAGGGTTTATGTGAAGTTTAAGGTGGTTAGTGGGGATTGTGAAAACCTTACAAACTCACTATATTCTGATGGGGTGATTATTAGTGGAATAAGAAAGAACCAATGGAAAGAGTGCTATTTTGATATTGGTATTGGGACAGTAAATGCCACAAGTAATGGTAGTGATTATTCCATCGTAGAAAATTTATTGATTGATATTAAGTAAAGGGGAAATAAAATGAAAAATAAATGAATATTTATTGGAGTATTATTGTTATATGTTATATTAAGAAATGAATATACTATTAGTGCAGATAATTTGGCGATTGTTTCAAGAAATGGCAATATTGAATTTCAGACTTTTGATACAAAGGCTACTAGTGGAATTAGATGGAAAACAGTCGGCTTCACAATTACAAGAAAAAAATGTTTGACAGGAGAATATGCGAATGGTGGTTATCCATTAAAGTTGGAATATGCTACAATTTTATTGAAAGATGATTGGAAAAAAGAAGTGGACTATGGGGAGTTGGTTAAGGTCACCTTCACCATCCCCCAATCCGCCGTCAGTTCCGCCCTAATTAAAGCAGGCTTTGGAGACATAAAAAACGATGACGTTCTTTACCTCCATGGAATTTTTCAAGTCACCCACAATGGAAAAAACTATGGAAGTAAAAAATACGACTTACCCGCTATTACAAACGCTGAGTCATGGGCAAACCCAGATGATTTTAGAGATCGCTTTGATATCCAAGTGTTATACAAGGCACCTAATGAACCCATTAGCATACAATATAAAACTGCAGCGGGTGACATAATTGAAACTGATACATATGCAGAAAACAAATGGGTTAAGCCGGGTACTAGTATTTCCGTGAAACTTGACGAGGAAAAGACTTATCAAGGGAAAAAATACAAATTGTACAAAAGTTATATTCGCTATTATACTTTACAAACAGCGATTCAAGGATACGGAAAAAACACCTTAAAAGGTGATTCGTTCGAATCCGTACAAAATCGAACTATTAATCAACGAGTAGGAGGCGTCCAATTTGTCGCCATTATGAAGTTGGTAAAAGTAGCAAGTCCAGAATCTGAAAAAAATCTCATTTCTGAAAGAAGTAGTCCTCTGCCGTATGGTGTAATTGCAGCAGACGATAGAGGAAATTCTTTCTATGAATCGGATGTAGGAATTCCTGCAACTGAATCTTTATATCTAAATGTATTTTCTCAAAATTATTTATTTGGATATGAATTTGAAAATGTAATTGGAGAAAAAGAATATAGAATTACATTTACCAAAACATATCATCTCACTTGGCAAGAGATAGATTATGACGAGGATTACAATGTATTACTACAAGATAAATCTACAACACAAACTATTTCTAAGACAGTAACCGTAAGTAGACCATATTCCTACTGGAAATTAATTGCTCTCGAGTATTACACAATTAAAGATGCAACGATTCAAAACGGTGCTTTAGAAAGTGGTGAACATACACTTTATCCAAAAGAATATTTTCCACCAAATCTAATATACAAAATCTATGAGGAAGATGAACATGTGCAAGAACCCCAATACATTAAGAATGTTATATTGCCAAGTGAAACGATTCATGGGTCTGATTACTGTCCTTCTGTTCCAGATGTAAACTTTGATTCACTAGCTGAGGATGCAATTGGAAAGTTAAAAGTTCGCAATGATAAGCTTGTTTTGGGCAGTGGGGTGATTTCAAATCAGTCTTGGATAGAAGAAAAGACTGATAAACCTATCTTATTGGAATCAGAGGACGAAATAGGACAAGATGTACTGTATCAAAATGGTTTAGTAATTCCCAAAGATACTCCTAATATGATATTCGAAAGTACAGGAATCATAACATATGGAGCGCAAGTACTAATAGGAACATCTGAACCAGATATATTGACATTTGAAATTGAGGAATTAGAACAAGTTGTTGTGCATACACCAACAGTATGCGATGCATATATCTCAGATGAAAGACAGTATAATCAAATGATTTCGCCAGATAGAACAAGGGATTCTTTGGTGTTGGATCGTACGTTCCAATTATCTATACCAACAGAAGGAGAACACTTGTATATACAAGGTTATGGATATCGAGATTATGCCAAGTATATTGCGTGTAGGCAAGTACAGTTTCCGTTTGATATTTATCAAGGGACACAATTCTATTCTGCAAATTCATGGATAACCATTGACTCTGATAGCACAACATTTTATGTGCCGATATGGGTTAAAGAGGGAAAATACAGTATTCAATGTCGGGCTATGTCTATATCATGTGAGGCCAATGATGGAATGGAAAAAGAAGAGGAGCTTGCCAACCTACAATTAGACAATTATGTAGCAACATGCGAAATTTTAGTCGAAGTGTCAGGGAGAATTTATGGTTTTCAGATAACAGATGTGACCGACTATCCTACATGGTATTCGGTCTTTCGTAAAAATAATTCCTTATCACCATCAGGAATTACATATGGAGTTGGACTTTGCAATGAAAACGGAGGATTCAAGAAAGCAGATAGCATGTTTACAATACCACTATTCAAAGGAAGTCACCCAACAAATCAAGATGCAGGAGTTGTCCCCACTGGATATGCATTTCGATTTACCATTGATACTATTGGAGAAATGTACGATGAAAATGATTATGTGCAATTAACACCAAAATTTTATTATATCTCATCGGATCATTCACAGAGGCAAGAAGTTGATTTGTACTATATGGAAACGATAGAGAATCATAAGTATGCAATGGTGAAAATAGGAAGTGAATTAGATCTAACCAATGTAAAAAAACGCTATATGGGAAATCCATATATGACAGTTCCAAAAGAAGAATTGCAGACAAAAGCAGAGCTTACAGGTAAAACATTGCATACTATACAATATACGTTAAGTCCAATGTTTACATTTCATCACATTTTGCTTTCTGAAACATTTCGAACTTACTTAGGGAGGAACTACACACCTACAGGAAATATACCTAATGGCGTGGATTCAAAAAAGGTAGCACTGTCTAAGCAAAGATGGTACGGAGAATACTATTTGCCAAGTAAGGTTTATGTAGTACCAAAAGATTTCGATTTAGCAGATTATGAAGCAAAAAATGGTGCATTTCATTTTCGAGAAGCTTTTTGGCTTACGGAAGGCTATATTATGATCCAGTTTGATATTATAACGATTAATGAAGGAAAGAGTTATCTTAGCTACATAAATGCAGAAAATGCCAAGTATGGATATTGTAACATGTGGAAAAAAGAAGGATATTTGTATCAAAAGACCGATTTGGATGGTGTTCAGTGGAAGTTTGAAGACGGGGATACATTTTTATACGATAGGAAACGTCGAGTAGGATTAGACTATATAGTGGGAGGTACTCACTAGAGCGTGTAGTTAAGTGACATGACATATGGGAGGGCTTCGGCTCTCCTAATAAGGAAATTGTTTTAGAACATTACTGTTTTAGAATATTATTATTTTCGAACCAATTAACTCGTGTTATACTAGTATGAATGAATGTGAAGAAAAGAAAGAGGTGTAGCATGAAAATATTACATTCAAGTGACTGGCATTTAGGAAAAAGTTTAGAAGGACAGAGCAGATTACCAGAACAAGAACTATTTTTAAAAGATTTTGTACGCATTGTAAATGAAAATGAGATAGATGTAGTAATGATTGCAGGAGATATTTATGATAGTGGAAATCCACCTGCAAAGGCGGAGCAACTATTTTATAATACACTAAAGGAAATTTCAAAAGAGGGAGAGCGCTTGATTATTGTAATCGCTGGAAATCATGATAGTCCAGAGCGATTAACAGCTGCTCGACCATTGGCAATGGAACATGGAATCGTAATGGTTGGGACACCAAAGACCATTGTTCCAGAAGGTGACTATGGAAAACACCAAGTAATTCGTTCTGGAGAGGGATTCATGGAGTTTGTAGTAAATGGAGAAAAAGCAGTTCTATTACATGTTCCATTTCCAAGTGAGAAGCGATTAAATGAATTTTTATATGATACGATGGCAGAAGAAGAGGAAAAGCAGCAGTCTTATAACGATAGAATAAAAGAGCTATTTCAAAAGTTAGAGACAGAATATCGAGATGATACGATTAATTTGGTTATGTCTCATCTATTTGTAAGTGGGATCGAAGAAAGTGGATCCGAGCGAAGTTTGACACTTGGAGGAAGTTACTTAGCAGACAGTAAGTGTTTTCCAGAAAAGGCGCAATATATTGCATTAGGTCATATCCATCGGGGTCAAACCGTGCCAGGGACTCAAAAGAGAGCAAGATATTCTGGTTCGCCAATTCACTTTAATAAAAAGGAAATTCCATATGAGAAAAAAGTGATTGTAGTAGATGTTTCAGTAGGACAAGAACCGATTATTACAGATATACCACTTCCTACCTATAAACCAATTGAAGTATGGAAATGCAAAAATTATGCGGAAGCACTACAGAAATGTGAAGATAACAAAGAACGTGATTGTTGGGTTTATCTAGAGATTGAGACGGATACCTTTATCACAGAAGAACAGATAAAAGAATTAAAGATATGGAAGAAAGATATTTTGGAGATTACCCCGATTTTGCCAGAACAAACGCAAGACGGTAATATGAGAGAGGAAGAAAGAGAAACGTCATTTGGTGAATTGTTCCTTGATTTTTACAAAAGGGAACGAGGGGTAGAACCTGAAGAAGAATTAGTAAAGCTTCTTCATTCCATTATAGAACAGGAGGAAGAAGATGAGACCGATTCTATTGAAAATTAAAGGATTAAATAGTTTTATTGAAGAACAAACGATTGATTTTGAAAAATTAATGGAGCCAGGATTATTTGGAATATTTGGACCTACGGGAAGTGGAAAAACTACGATACTAGATGGTATTACATTGGCACTATATGGCGAAATAGCACGCAAAAGCAAAAACTTTGTCAATACGAACTGTAAAACTGCAAGTGTATGTTTTGAGTTTCAGATAACGGGTGCAGAAATTAAGAGATACCGTGTGGAACGAGAGTTTAAGCAAGATCCTGCCAAGGAAGGTTATAAGACTGGAAAATGTAGGATGTCCGACATCACAGGCGAAGAACCAGTGATTCTTGCGGACAAGGTTACAGACATTAATAATAAATGTATTGAAATCATAGGACTAAAGGCAGATGATTTCCAAAGAACTGTTGTACTGCCACAGGGGCGTTTTAGTGAATTCTTAAAACTAGAAGGCAAAAAGAGAAGTGAAATGTTAGAGCGTTTATTCCGTTTACAACCTTATGGGGACGGTTTGATGCGAAAATTGAAAGAGAAAAGCGATGCCATTAGTCATGAGAAAGCGAATTTGCAAGGAAAGCTTTCTACTTATGTAGACGTAACAGCAACAGTTGTTGAAGATACAAAACAAAAGGTTGCAACATTAGAACAAAGTCTAGCTACGAAGACACAGTTGTTGAAAAAGGTAGAAGAAGAATATCAGGAAAGTAAGATTGTCTGGGATTTGCAAGAAGAACAAAAGCGACATCTTGAACGAAAGGCAATATTAGAAGGAAAGGAAGCGGAAATGTCTGCTCTATCCGATAACATTGAATTATCCGAAAAAGCAGAAAAAGTAATTCCTTATATTCAAGCATTAGAAAAATCTCAAGCTGATGCAAAGAAACTGGAGACAAATTTAATCCATTTGAAAAGGGAAAGAGACCTTTCAGAACAAGAAAAGGTGAATGCGGAAACGCTTTGGGAAAAGTGGAAGAAAATACGAGATGAAGAGCTGCCAAAAGTTCGTGTTAACATACAAGCGTATAAAGATGCAATTGGTTTTCAGAAGGAATATCTTCAGTTGAAAACAAAAAAGGAAGCTTGTGTGCAGCAGGAGCAACAAAAGACAAAAGATGCAGAAGCATTAAAACGGGATGAGGCAGATCATGAAAATAAGATAGCAGTCAATTCGGCGAATATTGAAAAGCTACAAGAAAAACAGAAAAAGTTTGAAGTATCTGCAGAGGTGAGACAGCAGGTATTAGAAGGTTCTACTTTGGAGCGAGAGGTGCATTTCTGGAAAGGTCAGATTGAGGAGGAGACAAAAAAGGAAGAAGCACTAAAAAAAGATATCCAGCAACAAGAAGAAAAGCTTAGTTCTTATAAAAAGATTCTATTTGCAGACCAAGAGGTATTATCCCTTACAGAGTATCAAGATGAATTATATGCATTAAAGGAAAAGAAAAAGAATTATACAGAATTCATAATGCAATTAGAACAAAAGGAAAAAGAGAAACAACTTACGCAAATAGATTTTGAACAAAGCCGAAAGCAAATGGACTTGCTTGAACAAGAACTATGCTCTCTTCAAGAGAAGAAAGAAGCAATTGAAATGGAGTCTTTAGCCCTTCAGCTTCGTATAAAACTCCAAGACGGAACGCCATGTCCTGTGTGTGGTTCGACACATTATGAAATGGAACATCTTGAAAATATTGATATTTCTCAGTTAGAGGAAATAAAGGCGGCTTTTCAGAAAAAACAACTTGAAGTTCGTGAGATTGAAAAAATATTTATTAGCAAACAGAGTGAATATCAAAGACAGGAAAAAGATATAGAAGAACTAAAAGGAAAAATCTTAGAGCTGGAATCCTTAGTAAAAGATGTGTCCGAACAAGAGTTAGAAGAAAAGCTGAAGATATTGCCTCAATATCAACAAGTAAAAGCCTCCTTAACTGTATTATGTGGAAATTTTACAGAACAGCAGAAAAAGTGTAAGCAATTAATAGAAGAACAAAAAGAACGTGAAATGATTTGGCAGAAAGAATTAGAGAAAGTACCATATGATTCCTTTGAAGAAGCAGCAGAAAAACTAAAACGTTGTGATGAATTATGTGAAAACATCAAACAAGCACTAAAAGATGGAATTGCTCTAACAGAACGTCTAAAAAAAGAACAAGTGGAAATAAAAGAAAAACTGTACGGAATGGAGAAAGAATTAGCCATTTTGCAAGAAAACAGCAAATTCTTCACACAACAGCTGACCCGTACAGAAGAAAAATTCCAGCAATCGTTAAAGGATGTGGAATTATGTTCTATTGAGACCTTGTCTTTAAGTGATAAGTTAATCGAATATCAAGAAAGGGAAGAGGAAATCGAAAGAGCATTTGCTTCTTCCGAAGAAAAAAAGGATGAAGTAATGAAAAAACACGTTATCCTACAAGAACAATATGTAGAAATGAACTCTGCATACACTCACTTGCAAAAGCAAATAGAATCAGAAAGTGATAAGGTAACGGAACTTTTACTACAAGAAAAGTTTATATCCAAAGAAGATTGTCAACAAGCTCTTCTATCGTTAGAAGAAAAGGAAGAAATGCGAGTTGTAGTAGAAGCGTATAAGAAAGATTGCGTAGAGAATGCGGGCTTTTTAAAACAACTGGCAACACAATTAGCAGGAAAATTCTTGTCAGAAGAACAATGGAATAAGATTGTTCAGATAAGGGAACAAGAAACTACAGATTTAGAAGAATTAAAAATAAGCTACAACAATGAAAAGCAAAATTGTCAAAGAATCGTAGCAGCATGGAATATTCAGAAAGAATTACAAGAGGAAATGAAACAAATTGAACACCAAGAAAGTTTAATGGCTGACTTACAACAGTTATTCCGTGGTAAGAAATTTGTTGAATTCGTTGCCTATTCTAAATTGCAATATATTTCTAAAGCTGCAAGTCATAGACTTCGTGAGATTTCCAATGGAAACTACGGATTGGAAATTGACACAAATGGGAAGTTTTTAATTTGTGATTATAAAAATGGTGGTGTAAAACGTGATGCATTTACACTTTCAGGTGGAGAAACATTTTTAGTATCCTTATCCCTTTCTTTAGCATTATCTGAACAAGTTCAATTAAAAGGAACAGCACCATTAGAACTTTTCTTCTTAGATGAAGGTTTTGGAACACTAGATGATGAACTTCTCGAAGTAGTTATGACATCCTTAGAACGTATTCAGAATAAATATCTAACAGTAGGAATTATTAGTCACGTAGAAGCAGTTAAAAATCGAGTTCCAATCAAATTAATTGTTTCACCAAGTGTTGCAGGTTTAGGTGGAACAAAGGTAAGGATTGAGAAAAACTAAAATTCATATTCTTTCATAAACTGGTTATCCTAATATACAAAATTGTTGGAAAGGTGACTTGTATGAAAGAGAATAAAGATTATGGTGATGTAACCTTAGCAGAAGCAAAAACTCTAAACGGAAGACGTACAGACTTAGCATTAGAAGTTCGAGAGAGTTTTCCAGAAGATGATGTTGAAATCAAGGGCGTAGTTCTAACGAAAGAAGAAGTTGAGGACAAGGATATCTTGGTAACAACAGTTGAAATAAAAGACAAGCAAGGCGAGAAAGCAATGGGAAAACCAATGGGAACGTACATTACCATTGAAGCGCCGCACTTAAATGAAGATGATGAATCCTACCATCGTCCTCTTTCGGATGAAATTGCAAAATACGTAAAAAAACTTTCAGGTGGACTTGAAAATAAATCTGTATTAATTGTCGGATTGGGAAATCGTGAAGTAACCCCTGATGCATTAGGACCACAAGTAGTAGATAACCTATTTGTAACAAGACATCTTATTCGTGAATTTGGCGAAGAATTTAAAGAAAAGCATAAAATGGAAACGGTAAGTGCCATCTCACCTGGCGTTATGGGGCAAACAGGTATGGAAAGCGGAGAAATCTTAGCTGGTATTATTACAGAAACAAAACCTGACTTAGTAATTGCAATTGATGCATTGGCAGCTCGAAGTGTAGAACGTTTGAATAAAACCGTTCAAATTACCAACACAGGAATTAACCCAGGTGCAGGTGTCGGAAATAATCGAAAAGCATTAAATAGAGAAAGTTTAGGTGTAGATGTGATTGCGCTTGGTGTTCCTACCGTAGTAGATGCCTTAACCATTGTTTCAGATCACCTTGAAAACTGCCTTTCCAAACAAGGATTTTCAGAAAAAGAAATTGCACTTTTTATTCAAGAGACCAATGATGTTTCTATGCGAAGTATGTTTGTTACTCCAAAAAGTATTGATGAATCTATTAAACAAATCAGTTATACAATTTCAGAAGCGCTTAATCAATGCTTTTGCGGGAGCCTTGTTTCTTGATTTCTTTGATTTGTTGTATCTTCTTTGAATAGGAACCACTTAAAATGAATATATTTAATTGGATAGAAAAGTTTGTTTTAAGGCGGTGATGATATGCAATCAATTGTAGTTCGCAGTAAGAGAAGAGTGCAACGAAGGAAAAAGTTCTTATTGGCATTAACAGCAATTACTTTCACCGCAATTATGGTAGCTTGCTTTGGAAATGAAACCATAAAAGAAGATTTCAAAGAATTTTGGAGGAATACTTCCGATAGTTTGTCAGCAACTATGAGTATTCACACTATTGGAAGCTATTCTCCAATTATTAAATATGGACTTTACGCAGAATCAGGGAATGGAACATTTCTAAACTGGGAGCATGCCTTGCTAAAGGAATACATTGGAAAAGAACAGTGCAATATATTAGAAGTAGTCGATTCTATTCGTGCAGAAAATGAAAATGACAAAGTAAAAGAAGTTAGTATGCTCGATAATACTCTTATCATTGATCGTGCCATGGAAGAAAATTCATTATCAGGAGAGGTTGGTTTAATTTACGGCGAAAGCTATTTTGAGACGGCAGTGAAAGAAGCAAGTATCACCAATGCGGTTTCTAGTAATACCAAAATCTTAGAACGATTAAAGAGTAGTAAAAATCTTCAATACCTAATCAATAATTTTTACATAGTAGATAGCACAACTAGTATAGATAAAAGTATATTTAATGTGGAAAAGCTATTGAAAAAAGATTGTACGATTAAGCAAAGCAACGAGGAGCCACAGATTATGATTTATCATACACATGGTGGCTCAGAATCATATGTGGACAGCGATGGTACAAAAGATGAATCTGTAGTAGGAGTTGGGACTGTTTTGGCTAAGTTGCTAACAGAAGAATATGGATTCAACGTAATCCATGATGAAACTTGTTACGATGTAATTAATGGAAAAATTGATCGTGATAAAGCATACGACAAAGCTTTAAAAGGGATCTCCGCAACCTTAGAAAAATATCCATCCATCGAAGTTATGATTGACCTTCATCGAGATTCTGCTAGCAAAAATCAAAAACGTGTTGCAACTATAGAGGGTGAAGAGACCGCGCAAATTATGTTTTTCAATGGATTAAGTCGGAAAGCTTCGGGAGACAATATTTCTTATTTAAAGAATAGCAATTTACAGGGCAACCTTGCCTTTAGTTTAAAGATGAAAATGAAAGCTATGGAGCTGTATCCAAACATTACAACCAAGATTTATTTAAAAGGATATCGCTACAATTTACATCTTCGAGAAAAGTCATTATTAGTCGAATTAGGAAATAATATGAATACCGTTGCAGAGGCCAAACGTGCTATGGAACCGCTAGCAGAGGTTTTAAACCAAGTATTGAATGAATAAAGGGACTATGCTATAATTACAAACAATGAAAAAAAGTATTTCAAGAAATTAACGAAAGTTTTCATAGAAAGAGGTACAAATGTCAGGAATAGAACAAAGTAAAATTAGAAATTTTTGCATTATTGCCCATATCGATCATGGGAAGTCTACATTAGCAGACAGAATTATTGAAAAGACAGGATTGCTTACAAGCAGAGAGATGCAGGCGCAAGTTCTTGATAATATGGAATTAGAACGTGAACGTGGTATTACCATTAAGGCACAGACAGTTCGTATTGTATATAAAGCGAAAGACGGTCAAGAATATATCTTTAACTTAATTGATACACCAGGACACGTGGATTTCAATTATGAAGTTTCTAGAAGTTTAGCAGCTTGTGAAGGTGCAATCCTAATCGTAGATGCAGCCCAAGGGATTGAAGCACAAACACTTGCAAACTGTTACCTTGCACTAGATCACGATTTAGAGATTATGCCAGTTATCAATAAAATTGATTTACCAAGTGCAGAACCAGAACGTGTAAAAGCTGAGATTGAAGATGTAATTGGTTTAGATGCAGAAGATGCACCACTGATTTCAGCAAAACAAGGTATTAATATAGAAGATGTATTAGAACAAATCGTTACGAAAATCCCAGCACCAGCAGGAGATGCAAGTGCACCACTGAAAGCACTAATCTTCGACTCCATCTACGATGCTTACAAAGGAGTTATTATTTTCTGTCGTATCTTCGATGGTACTGTTAAGAAGGGTACTCTTATGAAGATGCTTGCGACACAAGCCCAAGCAGAAGTTGTAGAAGTGGGTATCTTTGGTGCAGGTCAATTTATCCCATGTGATGAATTATCAGCTGGTATGGTTGGTTACATCACAGCAAGTTTAAAAAATGTAAAAGATACACATGTTGGTGATACTGTAACAGATGCAAAGAATCCATGTGCAGAAGCATTACCAGGTTATAAAAAAGTAAATCCAATGGTTTACTGTGGTATGTATCCAGCAGACGGTTCCAAATACGGTGATTTACGTGATGCCTTAGAAAAATTACAATTAAACGATGCAGCCCTTCAATTCGAAGCAGAAACAAGTGTTGCGTTAGGATTTGGTTTCCGTTGTGGTTTCTTAGGATTACTTCATTTAGAAATTATCCAAGAACGTCTAGAAAGAGAATATAACCTAGATATCGTTACAACAGCTCCAGGCGTTGTTTACAAAGTATATAAAACAGATGGAGAAGTGTTAGAGATTACAAATCCATCTAACTTACCAGAACCTTCCGAGATTGAGCATATGGAAGAACCAATCGTAAGTGCTGAGATTATGGTAACAACAGAATTCGTTGGTGCTATTATGACATTGTGTCAAGAACGTCGAGGTGTTTACCTTGGTATGGAATATATGGAGCAAACAAGAGCGTTATTGAGATACGAGCTTCCATTAAATGAAATTATTTATGATTTCTTCGATGCTTTAAAATCACGTTCCAGAGGATATGCTTCTTTCGATTATGAAATGAAGGGATACGAACCATCTAACTTAGTAAAACTTGATATTCTTATTAATAAAGAAGAAGTCGATGCATTATCCTTTATTGTACATTCCAGTACTGCATATGAACGCGGAAGAAAAATGTGTGAAAAGCTAAAGACAGAGATTCCAAGACAATTATTCGAGATTCCGATTCAAGCAGCAGTTGGAAGTAAGATTATTGCTCGTGAAACTGTAAAGGCGATGCGTAAAGACGTATTAGCAAAATGTTACGGTGGAGATATTTCACGTAAGAAGAAACTTCTTGAAAAACAAAAAGAAGGTAAGAAACGTATGCGTCAAGTTGGTAACGTAGAGATACCACAAGCAGCATTTATGAGTGTATTAAAATTAGACGATGAATAATAAATGAATGTAATAAGGGGGGCGAAGTTTCGCCTCCTTTTTTGATTGGAGGAACTATGAAAGAACTAGCCATATATGTCCATCTACCATTTTGTGTCCAGAAATGTCTGTACTGCGATTTCCTATCAGGTCCAACACACCTTTCTTTGATAGATGAGTACATTGAAAAACTAACCATAGAAATGCAGCAACACAAAGAGTTTGTACAAAAATATAAAATAAGAAGTATCTTCCTAGGTGGTGGAACTCCTTCTATATTAAATGTCATGCAAATTGAGAAAGTCATGAACGCTTTATACGATATCATTGGCAATCAATTATTAGAAAATGCAGAAATTACAATTGAATCCAACCCAGGAACCTTAACCGATGAAAAACTAAAAAAATATCTAGAACTAGGAATCAACCGTATCAGCATGGGTTTACAATCCACACATAACGACGAGTTAAGGAACCTAGGACGAATTCACAGTTACGAAGATTTCTTAGACGGTTTTCAAAAAGCACGTAACGCAGGATTCAAAAATATCAACATAGATTTAATGTCTGGTCTACCAGAACAAACACTAGAAAAGTACGAAACAACTTTAAATCGAATAATAGCCCTAAATCCAGAACACATTTCAGCCTACAGCTTAATTGTTGAAGAAGGGACTAAATTTTATGAAAAATATGGAACAGAAGAAGGCATGAAAAAACTTCCTGATGAAGATACGGATCGACTTATGTACCAACGTACAAAGGAAATTTTATCTCAAGCAGGCTATCAACGTTATGAAATTTCAAACTACGCAAAAGAAGGATATGAAAGTCGTCATAATATTTCTTATTGGATAGGTATTGATTACATTGGATTTGGATTAGGCTCTTCATCATATTTTCAGAAAAAAAGGTATCATAATGAAGAGAATATGAAATACTATTTGCAGAAGCTTTCACAAAATGAAAATGTAATGAATTTAGACGAAGAATTAACGTTACAGGATCAAATGGAAGAGTTTATGATTTTAGGACTTCGAATGATAAAGGGAATTTCAAAAACAGAATTTGAGGAGCGGTTTCAAAAGGACGTTCTTTCTGTCTACGGGGGATCAATTCAAAAACTACTCCAATTAAATCTCCTTGAAGAGAATGGAGATTACCTTTGTTTAACCGAACAAGGAATTGATGTAAGTAACGAAATTTTCACCATGTTTTTAGATTAGAAAATGTTTTACAATGATTTTATTTAGAAAAATAATAAAATTACTTGACAAAGTATTTTGATAGTGGTATTTTATCTATAAAGATATTAGCACTCTAACTTAACGAGTGCTAACAACTTAAAAAGTGAAGTCAGATAAATAGATTTCGAAGGATGTGACATGATGAACTTAGATGATAGAAAGAAAAAAATATTACAGGCTATCATCAAAACTTATTTGGAAACAGGTGAGCCTGTCGGTTCGAGAACTATTTCAAAATACACTGACTTAAATTTAAGTTCTGCGACAATTCGTAATGAAATGTCTGATTTGGAGGATATGGGATTTATCTTACAACCTCATACATCAGCAGGCAGAATTCCTTCCGATAAAGGATATCGATTTTACGTCGACCAACTTATGAACGATAAGGTGGAAGAAATCAATGAGATGAAAGAAATCTTAATTGACAAGACGGATAAGATCGAGACAATGCTAAAGCAAGTGGCGAAAGTATTAGCAGTGAATACCAATTATGCTTCTATGGTAACAAAGCCACATTATAAACATCGTACCATCAAGTTTATCCAATTAACTGAGGTAGATGAAAGTCACATTTTAGCAGTTATCGTTATTGAAGGAAACATTGTAAAAAATAGAATCTTAGATTTAGTCGAACCTGTAGATAAAGAAATTGTATTAAAGTTAAACATAATATTGAATACATTCCTACAAGGGCTGGATTTGACAGAGATAAATATTGCGTTAATACAAAAGATTAAGGAACAGGCGGGACCGTACAGCGATTTGATTAACAAAGTTATGGATTCCATTGCACAGGCAATCAGTGAAGAAGAAGACATCGAGATTTTTACAAGTGGTGCAACAAACATTCTGAAATATCCTGAACTAAGTGACAGGGAGAAAGCAACCGAACTATTATATACATTTGAAGAGAAAAAGCAACTGACAGAACTTATCACCGACAAGATGGATGATGGGGAACAGAGAGGTATTCAAGTATATATCGGTGACGAGACACCAGTAAAATCTATGAAAGATTGCTCTGTTGTAACTGCAACTTATGAATTTGGTGAAGGTGTATATGGGAAGATTGGAATAGTTGGACCGAAACGAATGGACTATGAAAAAGTCGTAAGTACATTACAATCACTAATGAACCAGCTAGATGATATCTTCAAAGAAGAGTAATGAGTATTGCTTTAAAGAAAGGTGGAAATAAGTTGAAGCAAAAGGGAAAAGAAAAGACAAAAATGGAAGAAGAAGCTGTAGTAGAAGAGGCGGAAGTAGAAGCTGAAGAAACAGCAGAAGCAACCGAAGAAGCAACCGATGAGGTGACAGTCGAAGAATCTGAACAGCCAGAAAAGGGAGACAAAAAGATTCAAGAACTAAATGATAAATTAATGAGAACAATTGCAGAATTCGACAACTTCAGAAAACGTTCTGAAAAGGAAAAAAGTGCAATGTTCGAGATTGGTGCCAAAGGTATCATTGAAAAGATTCTTCCAGTTATCGACAACTTTGAGAGAGGCTTAGGTTCCATCTCTGAGGAAGAAAAAGAAAGCGCATTTGCACAAGGTATTGAAGCAATATATAAACAATTTGTAACAGTACTAGAAGATGCAGGCGTAAAAGCTATTGAAGCAGTTGGTCAAGAATTTGACCCAAATCTTCACAACGCAGTAATGCATATCGAAGACGATTCTTTCGGTGAAAATATTATCGCAGAAGAATTCCAAAAAGGGTATATGTATAAAGAATCTGTTGTTAGACACAGCATGGTAAAAGTTGCAAACTAATATGTAAACTTATATTTATAGGTAACTAAATTTTATTATATAAAATTGTAAATAGTAAATGATAATCAAACATTGATAATCAAACATTGATTAGGAGGAAATAGACATGGGTAAAATTATAGGAATCGATTTAGGTACAACAAACTCTTGCGTAGCAGTTATGGAAGGTGGTAAACCAGTAGTTATCACAAATGCAGAAGGTATTCGTACAACACCATCTGTAGTAGCATTTTCAAAAACAGGTGAAAGATTAGTTGGTGATCCAGCGAAACGTCAAGCAGTTACAAACGCTGACAAAACAATATCTTCTATTAAAAGACATATGGGTAGCGACTACAAAGTAGCTATTGATGATAAAAAATATTCACCACAAGAAATCTCCGCTATGATTCTTCAAAAATTAAAAGCTGATGCAGAAGCTTATTTAGGTGAAAGTGTAACAGAAGCTGTTATCACAGTACCTGCTTACTTCAACGATGCTCAAAGACAGGCAACAAAAGATGCAGGTAAAATCGCAGGTTTAGATGTAAAACGTATTATCAACGAACCAACAGCAGCTGCTTTAGCTTATGGTCTTGACAACGAACATGAACAAAAAATCATGGTTTACGATTTAGGTGGTGGTACATTCGACGTATCTATCATAGAAATCGGTGATGGTGTTATCGAAGTATTAGCAACATCTGGTGATAACAAACTTGGTGGTGATGACTTCGATGATAGAATTACACAATATATGATTGATGAATTCAAAAAACAAGAAGGTGTAGATTTATCTGTTGATAAAATGGCTCTTCAAAGATTAAAAGAAGCTGCTGAAAAAGCGAAAAAAGAATTATCTTCCGCTACAACAACAAACATCAACCTTCCATTCATCACAGCTACTGCTGAAGGTCCAAAACACTTTGACTTAAACTTAACTCGTGCTAAATTCGATGAATTAACACACGATTTAGTAGAAAGAACTACTACTCCAGTTCAAAATGCATTAAGAGATGCTGGTTTAACAGCTTCTGAATTAGGTCAGGTATTATTAGTTGGTGGTTCTACACGTATCCCAGCTGTTCAAGATAAAGTAAAACAATTAACAGGAAAAGAAGCTTCTAAGACATTAAACCCAGATGAATGTGTTGCTTTAGGTGCTTCCATCCAAGGTGGTAAATTAGCAGGTGATGCAGGTGCAGGCGATATCCTATTACTTGACGTAACTCCACTTTCCCTTTCTATCGAAACAATGGGTGGTGTTGCAACAACATTAATTCCTAGAAATACAACTATTCCTACAAAGAAAAGTCAAGTATTCTCCACAGCTGCAGATAACCAAGAAGCTGTTGATATCCATGTAGTTCAAGGTGAAAGACAATTCGCTCGTGATAACAAAACACTTGGACAATTTAGATTAGATGGTATCTTACCAGCTCGTAGAGGTGTTCCTCAAATCGAAGTAACATTCGATATCGATGCTAATGGTATCGTAAATGTTTCTGCAAAAGACTTAGGAACAGGTAAAGAACAACACATCACAATCACTTCTGGTTCTAACATGTCTGATGCTGACATCGAAAAAGCAATAAAAGAAGCTGCTGAATTCGAAGCACAAGACAAAAAACGTAAAGAAGCTGTTGATGTTCGTAACGATGCGGATGCTATGGTATTCCAAACAGAAAAGGCTTTACAAGAAGTTGGCGATAAATTAGACCAAACAGAAAAAGCTGCTGTGGAAGCTGACTTAGCTGCATTAAAAGAATTAGTAGAAAAATCAAATGCAGAAACAATGTCTGAAGCTGAAGTTGAAGAAATGAAAGCTGCAAAAGAAAAAGTTATGACTGGTTCTCAAGCATTATTCCAAAAAATGTATGAACAAGCACAAGCAGCTCAAGGCGCTGGTCCAGATATGGGTCAAGGTCAATCTGCTGAAGGTTCTTACCAAGACGACGTTGTTGACGGAGACTACAAAGAAGTTTAATCAGAGTTTCATTAGAGATTAATAGATAGACATTCATAAGCAAAGTGACCTCCACTTTGCTTATGGTGGTTAAATATTACTTTATTGGTTGATTTTTTTGTATGTTAATGTATAATAAATAGGCGGTCACAAATGACGGCCTATTTGTTTACAATAAGCTGCCTTGCCTAAATATTGGAAGTAAGGCGTTTGTTATGGAAGGTGAAAAAGATGGCGGATAAAAGAGATTACTATGAAGTCCTTGGTATATCCAAAGGTGCTTCAGACGATGAGATAAAGAAAGCGTATCGAGTTCTTGCTAAGAAATATCATCCAGATATGCATCCTGGAGATAAAGAAGCAGAAGAAAAATTTAAAGAAGCATCCGAAGCATATGCAATTTTAAGTGATCCAGAAAAGAGAAGAACATATGATCAATTTGGTCATCGTGCATTTGATGGCGGCGCAGGTGGTGCAGGTGCAGGCGGATTTGATTTCAATGACTTTGATATGGGAGACATTTTCGGCGATATCTTCGGAGATATCTTCGGAGGTGGAAGAAGCAATCGTAGAGCAAGCAATAGCCCACAAAAGGGAGCAAATGTTAGAGCTTCCGTTCGTGTTACATTCCAAGAAGCTTGCTTCGGTGTTGAGAAAGAATTAGAACTTACATTAAAAGATGAATGTTCTCATTGCCACGGAACAGGTGCAAAACCAGGTACTTCTCCAGAAACATGTTCCAAATGTGGTGGTAAAGGTCAAGTAGTATATACACAACAATCCTTATTTGGTATGGTTCGTAATGTACAACCTTGTCCAGATTGTAACGGAACAGGTAAGGTGGTAAAAGAAAAATGTTCCGATTGTCACGGTTCAGGATTCATTGCATCCAGAAAGAAAATCCAAGTATCTATACCAGCAGGTATTGATAATGGTCAAAGTATTCGTATTCGTGAAAAAGGTGAACCTGGTGTAAATGGTGGACCAAGAGGAGATTTACTTGTCGAGGTTACAGTATCAAGAGATCCTATTTTTGTTCGTCAAGATTTCGATATTTATTCTACAGCGCCAATTTCCTATGCAACAGCAGCATTAGGTGGAGATGTGAAGATTAAGACAATCGACGGCGAAGTAATTTACAACGTAAAACCGGGTACACAAACAAACACAAAAGTGCGTTTACGTGGAAAAGGGGTTCCAACGCTTCGTAATAAAGCAGTTCGTGGTGACCACTATGTAACTTTAGTTGTTCAGGTACCTACTAAGCTAACACAAGAACAGAAAAACATCTTGAAACAGTTTGAAGATTCCTTAAATGGAGTAACTGCTTCCGCAGATAGTGCTTCTGATTCTGAGCCAGAACACAAATCAAAAAAGAAATTTTTTAAGAAATAGTTTAGACGGAAATCGTTTAAATGAGATAAAATAGAGAAGAATGAAGTAGGGTGGTGTAGGTGTTTTACCACCCTATTTTCTATTGAAATTCTATTCAAATAAGAAAGGAATTAATTCAACTATGAAATGGAGAAAAGTATCCCTAGTAACAACAACAGAAGCAGTAGACCTAATCAGTGCATTATTTGACGAACTAGGATTTGAAGGAATTCAAATCGAAGATCACGTACCACTAAGCGAAGAAGAAAAGAAGAGCATGTATATCGACATTGTTCCAGACCTAGGTCCAGATGACGGAAAAGCAGTAATCAGTTCTTACGTTGATATGGAATTAGATGTAAATGAAATGAAAGAAGAAATTGAAAACGGCTTAGATGAACTTGCCCTATTCGTTGACCTTGGCGAAAGAACAATTTCCTTCGATGAAACAGATGATGAAGACTGGATTAACAACTGGAAAGCATATTTTAAGCCATTCCGTGTAACAGACGACATTGTAATCAAACCAACATGGGAAACATTAGAGGATGTAAAAGAGGGAGATATCGTAGTTGATATTGATCCAGGTACAGCATTTGGTACTGGTACACATGAAACAACAAAACTATGTATTCAAGGAATGGAAGATTACCTAAATGCAGATTCCAAAGTCCTAGATATTGGATGTGGAAGCGGTATTTTATCCATTATTGCATTAAAACTTGGTGTAGATTACGCAGTAGGAACAGACATCGACCCAATTGCAGTGGAAGTTGCTAAAGAAAATGCTGCTGTAAATGAAATCCAAGAAGGAAAATTCACTGTGTACGAAGGAAACTTAATTGACGATGAAGCATTACAAAAAGAAGTAGGGCTTGGTGCATACGATGTAGTAGTTGCAAACATTTTAGCGGATGTTATTATTCCATTATCCAGCCAAGTATCTAAGTTTATGAAAGAAGACGGAATCTTCATTTCTTCTGGTATTATTGACATTAAGAAAGATGAAGTAGAAGCTGCTTTAATCCAAAATGGCTTTGAAATCATTAAGATAAATCAAATGGGAGACTGGTTCTCATTTTTAGCGAAATGTAAGTAACTTCCTTTGTTGTTTGATTGACATTTCAGATTATCAATGATAAGATAACAGTATTCTTTTGAAAGGCGCGGTTGTAGAATGCACTGGTTTTATGTAGAAAAAAGTCAAATTAGTGAGAATGAAATCAGAATAACTGGTTCAGACGTAAATCACATTAAAAATGTTTTGAGAATGGAGATTGGAGAACATCTTGTAATCTGCGATCGAGAAGGAAAAGATTACTATTGTGAACTTGCGTCATTAAGTAAAGATGAAGTAATTGCAAAGATTAATCAGATTAATGATACAGAATCGGAATTACCTGCAAAATTATACTTATTCCAAGGGATTCCAAAGAAAGATAAGATGGAGTTAATTGTACAAAAAGCAGTAGAACTTGGTGTATATGAGATAATTCCGGTATCCATGAAACGCTGTGTTGCTAAGATTGAAGATGGTAAGAAAGAACAGAAGAAACTAGAACGCTGGCAAGGAATTGCAGAATCAGCAGCAAAACAATCTGGTAGGGGGATCATCCCACAGATTCATTCTGTTATGAATTTTTCAGAGGCAGTAGCATATGGAAAAGAACTAGAATTTTGTCTAGTACCATACGAATTAGCAAAAGACATGAGTACAACAGTAGAAGAAGTAAAACGTGCTTGTAAGGGAACATCTATCGGTATTTTCATTGGACCAGAAGGCGGTTTTGATGAAAAAGAAATTGCACAGGTTGAAGAAGCAGGTTTTCGAGCAATTACACTAGGCAAAAGAATTTTAAGAACTGAGACAGCAGGTCTGACGATTCTTTCTATTTTGATGTATGAGTTAGAGCAAGAACGAGAGCAAATGAATCCGTAGTTTTGACGGTATTAAAGGAGTTTTGACAAATGGAAGCTTATTTAGATAATGCTTCAACCACACAACCTTTGGACAGTGTTAGAGCTATTATGAAAGAAACATTAGATGCATGTTATGGGAATCCATCATCTATGCATACAAAGGGGATCGAAGCGGAGCAGTATATAAAACATGCAAAAGAAATCATTGCTTCTTCCTTAAAAGTGGAGCAGAAAGAAATTATATTTACGTCTGGGGGAACAGAGTCCAATAATACGGCTTTGATTGGTGCAGCTATGGCAAACCAACGTCAAGGAAAACATATTATTACGACAAAGATTGAACATCCATCTGTTCATAATCCACTTATATTTTTGGAAGAGCAAGGATTTGAAGTGACTTACCTATCTGTTGATTGCAATGGATATGTAGATATGGAACAACTAAAAAGTTCTGTACGCGAGGACACCATTTTAGTATCCGTTATGTACGTGAATAACGAGATTGGTACTTGCGAAAAAATAGATGAGATTAGTAAAGTGATCAAAGGAATGAATCCTAAGACACTATTCCATGTAGATGCCATTCAAGCATATGGAAAATACAAGATTTATCCGAAAAAACTAGGAATAGATTTATTGTCCATTAGTGGTCATAAGTTACATGGACCAAAAGGAATCGGAGTACTTTATATTCGCGATAAAGTAAAAGTTCGTCCGTTACTATTTGGTGGTGGACAACAAAATAATATGCGATCTGGAACAGAAAATGTACCAGGGATCGCAGGTTTAGGAAAAGCAGTAGAAGAAATTTATAAAGATCATACCGATAAAATGGAAAAGCTTTATGAATTAAAAGAACATTTTATTCAAATGGTCAATGAGATAGATGGTGTAACAGTAAACGGAGTAAGCGATATCTCAGTTCGAGATACTGCGCCACACGTTGTAAGCGTAAGTTTTCAAGGGATTCGTGCAGAAGTTCTTTTACATGCGTTAGAAGAACGAGGTGTTTATGTATCAAGTGGTTCCGCATGTGCGTCTAACCACCCACAACTGAGCGGTACATTACAAGCCATTGGTGTAAAGAAAGATTTATTAGACTCCACAATTCGATTTAGTTTTTCTGTTCACACAACAGTAGAAGAAGTGGACTATGCAATAGAGCAAGTAAAACAACTTCTTCCTATGTTACGACGTTTTACAAGACATTAGGCAGGATAGTATGGAAAGGGTAGAAAAATATGTTTCAAGCATTTTTAATTAAGTATGCAGAAATTGGTATCAAGGGAAAAAATCGTTTTATCTTTGAAAATGCATTAAAAAACCAGATTGCGTTTGCGTTATCAAGTGTAGAAGGTGAATTCCAAGTAGTTAAGGACCAAGGAAGAATTTATGTAGAAGCGTTAAGCGAATTCGATTACGATGATGCTATCGCAGCAATGAAAAGAGTATTTGGCGTTGCGCAAATCTGTCCAGTGGTATTAGTTGAGAATGTAAGTTGGGAAAACTTAAAACCAGCAGTAAAAGATTATGTAGAAAAAGTGTACGAAGGAAAGGCATTTACATTTAAAGTAGAAGCAAAACGTGCAGATAAATCGTATCCTTTAACATCTCCGCAGATCTGTATGGATATGGGAGAATATTTATTAAATGAATTCAGTCAATTATCCGTAGATGTTCATAAGCCAGAAGTTCGTATTCACATCGAAGTAAGAAATCGTGCTTATATCTACTCTATGACAATTCCAGGACCAGGCGGTATGCCAGTTGGTACAAACGGAAAAGCCATGTTATTACTTTCTGGTGGTATCGACAGTCCAGTAGCGGGATATATGATTGCAAAACGTGGTGTAAAATTAGCAGCGACTTATTTCCACGCACCACCTTACACAAGTGAGCGTGCAAAACAAAAAGTTGTAGATTTAGCAAAATTAGTTGCAAGATATTCTGGACCAATGGAATTAAATATCGTTAATTTTACAGATATTCAGCTTTATATCTACGAACAATGCCCTCATGAAGAGTTAACAATCATTATGAGAAGATATATGATGAAAATCGCAGAAGAACTTGCAAAGCAAGACGGTAGCTTAGGTCTTATCACAGGCGAAAGTATTGGACAGGTTGCCAGCCAGACAATGCAAAGTTTAGCAGCAACAAACGAAGTATGTACCTTACCAGTTTATAGACCATTAATCGGTTTTGATAAACAAGAGATCGTTGACGTATCCGAAAAAATCGGAACATACGAAACATCCATTCAACCATTTGAAGATTGTTGTACAATCTTTGTTGCAAAACATCCAGTTACAAAACCAAACTTAAAAGTAATCAAACGTTCTGAACAAAGATTAGAAGAAAAAATTGATGAACTTGTAAAAACTGCATTGGATACAGTTGAAAAAATTCAAATTCAGTAAATTTTGATAGGAAAATAAAAATGCTCAGTCTAGAATTTCTAGACTGAGCAAAAATATGAACAAGAGTACAAAGCAATAATATTAATGCAGAAATAAAAAAGAGGATACTGGGTATCCTCCCCTATTACGTACTCAATATAATTAATAAGTAAAAGATTATTCCACAATGTAAGGTGCAAGTACGTCAATAATTTCTTGAACGTCTTCCTCTGCATGAATGTTTAAATCGATTGGCTTAGATAAGTCTAAACTGAAAATTCCCATGATGGATTTTGCATCGATCACATATCTTCCAGAAACTAGGTCGAAATCAGCTTGGAATTTTGTAATATCATTTACAAATGTTTTTACCTTATCAATAGAATTTAATGAAATCTTAACTGTCTTCATTTGAAGTCCTCCTTTTTTTATTTCTATGATTATATAGTACATTTAGGAAATATAAAAGTCAATATACAAAGTTGATAAAATTCAGTATGAACAGGTTAAAAACAAAGTACAGAAGAAAGAATAGGGAAAAAATTACGCATTTTTGTGGAAGATTTTAAAAAACTGATAAAACTTTAAAAATTTTAACAGGGAAATCAAACAAGAAATATCAAACCAGAAATATAAAAGAAAGGAAACATGCAAATCATTTAGTTAGAACATTGATTTGCGTTTTTTAGAATTAAGGTGTAAAAGTAATGAACATAAATAAAGGTAAAGTAGCATTTTTAACATTAGGCTGCAAAGTAAATACTTACGAGACAAATGCAATGGAAACATTATTCCAAAATGCTGGATATGAGCTAGTTGCATTCTCCGAAGAAGCAGATATTTACATTGTAAATACATGTACTGTAACAAACATGGCGGATCGTAAATCTAGACAGATGCTTCACAAAGCAAAGAAAAAGAATCCAAACTCCATTGTAGTAGCGGCAGGATGTTATGTGCAAGCGGCAGGTGAAGCCGTAAAAGAAGATATGGCAGTGGATTTAATTATCGGAAACAATAAAAAGGGAAATGTAGTTGAAGTTGTTGAGGAATATATGTCATCCAATGGAATTGAAGTGTTAAATAACTTTACACCAAAGATTCATATGGAAAAAGAATATGAAAAGCTTGAAATCAATACAGCAGGTGAAATGACAAGAGCTGTTATCAAGATCCAAGACGGTTGTAATCAATTCTGTTCTTACTGTATCATTCCATTTGCAAGAGGAAGAGTTCGTAGTAGAGAAATGGAAGATGTATTACAAGAAGTAAATCGTTTAGTGGAAACAGGTTGCCAAGAAGTTATCTTAACAGGAATTCATTTATCTTCTTACGGGGTAGACCTAAAACCTTGGAGCGAAGAAAGTGTAAAACATGATTTTATTACACTAGAAGGTAGACCACTTTTAGAACTTATGGCAGAAATCAGCAAGATTGAAGGAATCAAACGAATTCGTCTAGGTTCCCTAGAACCAAGAATTATCACAGAATCCTTTATTTCACAGTTAAGCAAACTAGAAAAAGTATGTCCACATTTCCATCTATCCCTACAAAGTGGATGTGATGAAACATTAACAAGAATGAATCGAAGATACACAACAGAAGAGTTCCGCACAAATGTAGGAATTATTCGTAAATACTACGAACAACCAGCAATTACCACCGATATTATTGTAGGATTCCCAGGTGAAACAGAAGAAGAATTAGAAACAACCTATCATTTTTTAGATGAAATTCATTTCTCACAAATGCACGTTTTCAAATATTCTGTTCGTAAAGGAACAAAAGCAGAAGGAATGCCTAACCAAGTTCCAGAGCATGTAAAAACACAAAGAAGTGAGAAAGTAATTCAATTAGAAAAGAATATGAGATTGGATTATTTGGAAGTAATGTCAAAATTTAATCAAAATGTGTTATTCGAGGAAAAAGTTACAATTAATGGAAAAGATTATTTCGTTGGACACAATGAAAGATATGTGAAATTTGCATTAGAAGCAGGTGACGAAGATTATACAAATCAAATTAAAACAGTACGTCCAGTGGCGATTCACAACGATGAACTGTTAATTTGTGAGATGTAAATTGAATAAATTTTTATCCTTTGTTTAAAGTGAGAGAAATGTGTGAAAAATTTTAAGGCATACATTGTCGCTTAGAAAAGGGTTGCTATTTTATTTCTTTTATATTAATATATATGTAATGGCGTGATCGGAAGATATAAAAAAGGAACATTAGTAAGGAAGTGACTAAATGGAGGAAATTAATAATACACAGTTTTTTAACATACCAAAAGAACCTGAGATACAAGTAAGTGATATGATCGCAAAGGTATATGAGGCCTTGGTTGAGAAAGGATATAATCCAGTCAGTCAGATTATTGGTTATATCATGTCTGGAGATCCAACTTATATTACAAGTCATAAAGGGGCAAGAAGTCTCATTATGAAAGTTGATCGTGACGAGATTTTAGAAGAACTTTTGAAAAATTATATAGATAGGAATTTACTATGAGTCGTATAATGGGACTAGATTTTGGGTCAGTTACATGTGGAGTTGCCATTAGTGATGAACTTCACATTACTGCCCAAGGCATTGAAGTTATTACAAGAAAACATGAAAATAAAGTTCGACAAACACTTGCACGTATTGAAGAACTAGTAAAAGAATATGAAGTAGATAAGATTGTATTAGGCTATCCGAAAAATATGAATAATACAATCGGTGAGCGAGCAGATAAATCAGAAGAGTTTAAGAAAAAACTAGAAAATCGCCTTGGAATCGAAGTGATTTTATGGGATGAAAGACTTACAACTGTATCTGCACATCAGGCGATGATTGAAGGAAATGTGAGACGTGAAGCTCGTGCAAAAGTAGTTGACAAAGTGGCTGCCGTTTTCATTTTACAAGGATATTTAGAATGGTTGAGCTTACAAAAGCGCGATAATTAAGGAGACAAACATGGGAAAAAATGAAAAATTAGTTTTTACTTCAGAAGACGGTGAAGAAATTGAATTTTATGTATTAGAAGAAACTAAGATAAATGGTAAGAATTTTCTTTTAGTTGCAGATGATAATGAAGGAGAAGAAGCGAATGCTTTAATTTTAGTTGACGTTTCTGAACCAGAAGCAACAGAAGCTATTTACGAAGTCGTAGAAGATGAAGAACAACTAAATGCGTTATCTAAAGTTTTTACAGAGCTCATGGATGACCTAGATATTGAATTGGAATAAAAAAACAAGATTATGCCATTATAAGAATTAAGAAGATATGGACTTAGTGTATAAATATTAGTTCGAATTTTATTGCGAAAAGGTGAGAAGATGCCTAATAAACAAGATTATTTTAAGGATTTATTAAAAGCAAATGGTTTAAAAGTGACAAATCAACGAATTGCAATTTTAGAAGTGTTGGAAGACAGACCGGGAGAACACTTAACAGCTGAAGAAATATATGGTTTTGTAAAAGAGAAGTATCCTGAAATTGGTTTGGCAACAGTATATCGTACCATTCAGATGCTTAATGAGTTAGAAGTGATTGATAAGTTAAATCTAGATGATGGGTTTGTTCGTTATGAAATTGGCAGCAGAAATAGAGAAGGTTGTCATCACCATCATCATTTAATTTGTCTAGCATGTCATTCGGTATTAACATTTGAAGACGATTTACTAGAAGTATTAGAAGAGCGAATTCAAAAATCACTTGATTTCAAGGTAGTAGATCACGAAGTGAAATTATATGGTTATTGTCAAAACTGTAGGCAAAAAGAAGGCCTAGATGAACCGACAACTGAATAAAGTAAATAAAAAGAAAACTAATATTTCATTATGCACTTAGTACATAAAAAATTATGGAGGTGCTATTTTGAAATTAAAAGAATTATCAGATAAAGGGGTAAAAATTATTCCTTTAGGTGGTATGGAACAGATCGGGATGAATATTACTGCATTTGAATTCGAAGATTCTATTATTGTTGTAGATTGTGGTCTGTCCTTCCCAGAAGACGACATGTTAGGAATTGATTTAGTAATACCAGATGTTACGTATTTAAAAGAAAACATCAAAAAGGTAAAAGGATTTGTGATTACACATGGTCACGAAGATCACATCGGAAGTCTTCCTTATGTGTTGAAAGATATTAATGTACCAGTTTATGCTACAAAATTAACGATGGGCATTATTGAAAATAAGTTAAAAGAACACAATTTGATGAAAACTACAAAACGTAAAGTAATCAAATATGGTCAATCTATTAACCTTGGATGTTTCCGTATCGAATTTATTCGTACGAATCACAGTATTGCTGATTCTGCAGCATTAGCGATTTATACACCAGCAGGTATCATTGTTCATACAGGTGACTTTAAAGTAGATTATACACCTGTTTTTGGTGAAACAATTGACTTACAACGTTTTGGTGAGATTGGTAAAAAAGGCGTTTTAGCATTAATGTGTGACAGTACAAATGTATTATCACCAGGCTATACCATGTCAGAACGTACCGTTGGTAAGACATTTGATAATATTTTTGCTGAGAATTCTAAGAATAGAATTATTGTTGCAACATTTGCATCCAATGTAGACCGTGTTCAACAGATTATCAATTCTGCGGAGCGCTTTGGACGTAAAGTAGTAATTGAAGGAAGAAGTATGGTCAACATTATGACTACTGCTTCTGAATTAGGTTATATCTCCATGCCAGACAATATCTTAATTGATATTGAGCAGATGAAGAATTATACAGACGATCAGATTGTATTAATTACGACTGGAAGTCAAGGTGAAGCAATGGCTGCATTATCTAGAATGGCAGCATCCATTCATCGTAAAGTTACAATTAAACCAGGTGATACGGTTATCTTTAGTTCAAAGCCAATTCCTGGTAACGAAAAATCTGTATCCAAGGTAATCAATGAATTATCTATGAAGGGTGCGAAAGTTATATTCCAAGACACACATGTTTCTGGACATGCTTGCCAAGAAGAAATCAAATTAATTTACGCATTAACAAAACCAAAATATGCGATTCCTGCCCATGGTGAATACAGACACTTAATTGGACATGCAGAATTAGCAGAAGGTATGGGTATTCCAAAAGAAAATATCTTTATCTTATCTTCTGGTGATGTATTAGATTTATCTTATGAAAAAGGTGAAATCGTTGATCATGTACCAGCATCTGGTGTATTAGTAGATGGTTTAGGTGTTGGTGATGTTGGAAATATCGTATTACGTGATAGACAACATTTATCTGAAAATGGTTTAATTATTATCGTAGTAACACTTGAAAAATACAGCAATCAAGTATTAGCGGGACCAGATATCGTATCAAGAGGTTTCGTATATGTAAGAGAATCTGAAAATCTTATGGATGAAGCTAGGGACGTTGTAAATGATGCTCTTACAAAATGTTTAAGCCATAATGTAACAGACTGGGGAAGAATCAAGAATGAAATCAGAGATTCCTTAAGTGATTATTTATGGAAGAAAACAAAGAGAGATCCTATGATCCTTCCTATCATTATGGAAGTTTAAAATCAAAGGGAGTATACAAGTATGAAAAAAGTTTTAAATGCAACACAAGAATTAATACAAACAATACAAGAAAGTGAAGCATATCAAGAATATCATCGATTATATGCAGAGATTGAGAAAAATCCTGTTTTGTTAAAAAGAGTAAATGAGTACAGAAAACGTCGTTTCGAGATTCAAGTATCCGACGTAAAAGATTATACGAATTTTCAAAATGAACTGATGAACGAATTTAAAGATATTCACAGCAATGAGTTGACATTGGAATTCTTAATTGCAGAAAGACACTTTAGCAATATGATGAAACAAGTAAACCATTCTATCTTAGATAGTGTTAATATGGATATTGGTTTTTTGGGGGAATGACACATGACAGAGCAATCAGCAAAGAAGAACAAAGTGCCAAAAGGTGTAAAGATAACACTTAGAATATTATTTAGCGTTTGTTTTTATGTAGTCTTAATCTGGGGAATGATGCAATTTACAAAGTCAGCATATGAGTTTTCGTATCAAATATTTGGGAATGTATCAGTGGAAAAGGAACCAGGAACGGACGTGCTGATTACGATAAGACGTGGTGATACAACCAAATATATTGCAGAATTACTTGAATATAAGAGCGTGATAAAAAATCAGTATTCCTTTTTTATCCGTGCAAAACTTATGGTAAATGCTTCAGACCCCATTTTACCAGGCGTTTATAAGTTAAATACCTCCATGAATTATGGAGAGATTATTGAAACGATTACAGATCCAAGTGCAAACTTAGAGAATAATAATGAATTAGAATAAATGTAAGATGCGGGTATTTATTAGGAAACTAGTAGATACTCGCGTTTTCAAGTATAAAAGTATTATAACTACAGGAGTAGAGCAATGATTACAAACGAAAGGATTGCTGCGTATATTGATTCATTGGATCAAGAACTACCTGAATTTTTGCGTCAGCTAGAAAAGAAATCATTAAGTGAATATGTTCCAATTATCAAGAAACCAACACAAAGCTTGCTTCGTTTCTTGATTCACAATAATAAACCAACTACGATTTTGGAAGTTGGAACAGCAGTTGGATTTTCTTCTATTTTCATGAGCCAGTTTCTAAAAGAAGATGGACATATTACTACTATTGAAAAAATGGAAGACCGTGTAAGACAAGCCAAAGAAAATAGAAAAACAGCCAACAAAGAAGATGTCATCACCATTTTAGAAGGTGATGCGGCAGAGATTCTTTCTGAATTAAGGAAAGAAGGAAAAACGTACGATATGATATTTATGGATGCAGCCAAAGGACAGTATCTAAATTTCTTGCCTGATATCTTTGCACTATTAAAGACAGGCGGGCTTCTTGTCTCTGACAATGTATTACAAGATGGAGACATTGTAGAATCTAGATATGCAGTGACAAGAAGAAATCGTACTATTCATTTTCGAATGAGAGAATATTTATATACGTTAACACATTCCGAAGATTTTGATACGGTTGTATTGCCAATCGGTGATGGGGTTACGTTAAGCACAAAATTAGAAAAATAGATTGAATTTAGAATGAATTTAGATTGAGAGGATAAAACTATGGCATTAAGAGAAAAGCCTGAATTACTAATACCAGCAGGTAGTTTAGAAGTATTAAAAGTTGCAGTAATATTTGGTGCAGATGCAGTATATATTGGTGGAGAGATTTTCAGTTTACGTGCCAATGCGAAAAACTTTACAAAGGAAACTATGAAAGAGGGAATCGAATACGCTCATGCTCATGGTGTAAAGGTTTATGTAACAGCCAATATTACTGGTCATAATAAAGATTTAGAAGCAGCTCGTGAGTACTTCACAGAATTAAAAGAAGTGAAACCAGATGCCATTATTATTTCTGACCCTGGTATCTTCCAGATTGCACAAGAAGTATGTCCAGAAATTGAGTTACACGTTAGTACACAAGCAAATAATGTAAACTATGCTACATTTAACTTCTGGCACAAATTAGGTGCAACTCGTGTTGTAACAGCTCGTGAATTGAGCATCGCTGAAATTAAAGAAATCCGTGCTAACATTCCAGATGATTTAGAAATTGAAACATTTATTCATGGTGCTATGTGTATGAGTTACTCTGGTAGATGTCTTTTAAGTAACTATTTGACAGGAAGAGATGCAAACCGTGGTGCTTGCACACATCCTTGTCGTTGGAAATATCACATCGTGGAAGAAACAAGACCAGGCGAATATATGCCAATCGAAGAAAATGAACGCGGAACTTATATCTTTAACTCCAAAGATTTATGTATGATTGATCATATTCCAGATATTATTGATGCTGGTATCGACAGCTTAAAAATTGAAGGTAGAATGAAAACTGCATTATATGTAGCAGTTGTAACAAGAACTTATCGTGAAGCCATTGACGATTACTATAAAGATCCTGCATTATATGAAAGCAAGATTCCTCATTACCAAGAAGAAATCGCAAAATGCACGTACCGTCAATTTACGACAGGATTCTTCTATGGACCAACAACACACGAAACACAAGTGTATGAACACAACACTTATATCAAAGGATACACATACCTTGGTTTAATTGGTGAACAAAATGAAGAAGGTTTATACAGCTTAGAACAAAAAAATAAATTCTGTGTTGGCGAGACTATTGAAGTTATGAAGCCAAATGGTGAAAATATTGAAGTAGTAGTAAAACGTATCACAGACGAAGAAGGAAATGAGATGGAAAGTTGTCCACATCCAAAACAAAAAATCTTTGTTGATTTAGGTGTTTCTTTAGAAGCGTTTGATTTATTACGTAAGAAAGAAGAAAACTAGTTTTATTTTCAAAAAGATTTCCGATAGGATTTTCTTATTAGACTTTATAGGAAAAAGAAAAATATTTTGGGTGGAAATGCACTAAATAGGGTGGCACATCATACTATGTTAGTAAACTGGTTAATAATGAGGTGCTTAACTATTGAAATCATTTCCAATTCCACTAAGCACCAAAGAAGAGCAGCTTTATATTCGGTTATGTAAGGACGGAGACCAACAAGCCAGGGAGATTTTGATTGAGAGAAATCTTAGACTTGTGGCTCACATTGTAAAAAAATATAACACGAATGACAGAGAAATTGATGATCTCATTTCTATCGGAACCATTGGTTTAATCAAGGCGATTGACACTTTTGATGCAGAGAAAGGAATTCGCTTAGCAACGTACGCTTCACGCTGCATTGAAAACGAGTTGCTCATGATGCTGCGGAACGGAAAGAAACAATCAAAGGATGTTTACCTGTATGAACCAATTGGGGCAGACAAGGAGGGAAACGAGATAAACCTGCTCGACATTATTGAATCAGTAGATGAAGATGTCGTTGAATCTATGGAATTTTCTGAAAATGTGAAAAAACTATATTCATTTTTAGATGATACACTAAGTACCAGAGAAAAGCAGATTATTATTCTCCGATATGGACTTTATACCGAAAAAGAAGTAACGCAGCGTGAGATTGCCAATATGTTAGGTATCAGTCGAAGTTATGTTAGCCGTATAGAAAAGAAAGCTCTTAGGAAATTAAGAAATAGATATGAAAATGAAAAATAGCCCTTAAAAAACAGGGGCAGGATGCGCACTCGGGGGAAAGGAAGATATTCGCTTGAAAAACAGCGAATCCCCCTCGGCGCGGCAAAGTGTATGTTCCTTGTAGTAAACATAAGACGCGAGAGTGTGAGGAACATACACTTTGTTCTTTTGTTCGTTGCGATTGGGGACAAGCTATGCTATAATAGGGACAAAATGCTTAGGGGGAGGAGGAAATTTATGTGGAGAAAGACACTTAAAAATGTACATAAAAAAGTTCTTATATGTACTACACTTTGTATGATGGCGCTTTCATTTACATCTTGTAAAAATAGTAGTGAAGATGTGGAAAGTCAAGATGTGGAAGTCAGTATTATACCAGACAATACATATTTACCAGTACCTTCTGAAAATGTAGATGCAGAACTTGCAGATGTAACATTGTATCTTCCAGATGAAAATGCAGAATACTTAGTTCCTGTTGTTGAAAAATGTCATAGGACACCAGAAGGTATTATTCAAGCACTTGTAGAAAAAGGTGCGTTGCCAGAAGGAACAGAGATTAACTATTTCATTTTAAAGGACAACGGACAATATATTAGTTTGGATGACGAAGGAGCAGAGATATCTGATAAACTAACTGCAGAGATCGATTTATCGGATTATTTTATGGATGGAATCCAACATACAGGTACTGCAGGGGAAGCGATGATGATGGGTGCCATTGTCAATACGATGATTGAAAACTTCCATTTACAATCCATTATGGTTAGTGCCAATGATGAAGTAATCGAAACAGGTCATTGCATTTACGATGAACCACAGACGTTTTATGAAGAATTTGTGGAGAAGTAAGAAATACATTACTATTCACAAGTTTAAATATTAGAATAAAAGATGTATAAGAATGGGCTATATGTTTATCATAGGCCTATTTTTTAATTCATAGGAGCTATATTTCCTTAAAAGTTTTATAAGCAAATGTTATAAAAAAATAGGACAAAAGTGGTTCTTTTTTATAATATTCAGACATACTATAGGAAAGAAGGAAGTTTACAAGTTATCAATTATGGTAAAAATAACCAATTAAGAGGTGAATGGGAACTATGTCCATCAGATTGGAAGAAGTTAGAGGTGGTATGGAAATTTGGGCACTCGAATTGTAGATCAAGGTGGAAGAAGAAAAAAACGATTAGGAGACTTGTTAGTTACCAGCGGAGCAATATCAGAAGAACAACTTGTGACTGCGTTAGAGAACCAGAAAGCAACAGGAAGAAAGCTTGGTGAAAGCTTAATAGACTTAGGATACATATCAGATATGGATATAGCCGAAGCATTACATAGACAGCTTGGTGTGGATATGATTTACCTTTCAGAGATTGAGATAGCAGATGAGATTTTACAGTTAGTAAAAGAGTCTGTTTTGCGAAAATATAATTGTATTCCATTTGCGTATAGTATGCTAAATATGAATGAATTACGAGTGGCAATGGCAGATCCCATGGACATTTATGCCATAGATGATTTATCATTTTTGACCAACATGCAGATAGAACCAGTGGTAACGACACCATCCGACATTATTGCAGCATTAGATAAGTATTATGGCAATAATGAAGCAATGGAGGCCGCTGAAAAGTTTGCCAAAGAACAGGAAGAACGGAAGAATAGTATTAAGAAAGAAGAGACCATAAATTTAGAGGATGAGATAAACAATGCGCCGATTGTACAACTAGTGAATAAGATTATTGAACAGGCAGTGCGACAGCGAGCTAGTGATATTCACATTGAACCGATGGAGCGGCAAGTTCGAATTCGGTATCGAGTGGATGGTGTACTAAAAACCGTGATGAGTTATGGAACGGAGTTACTTTCTGCCATTGTGACACGTATTAAAATCGTAGGAGGCATGGACATCTCCGAAAAGCGAAAACCACAAGATGGCCGTATTACAAGTATCGTAGATCGAAATGAATTTGATATTCGTGTTTCGGTATTACCAACTGTATATGGTGAAAAAGTCGTTATGCGTTTGACGTCCAAGCAAGGATTAACAAGAGACAAACGGAATTTAGGATTTAATGAAGAAGAACTGGCTGCATTCGACAGTATTTTAAGACATCCTCATGGAATAATCTTAGTTACGGGACCAACAGGAAGCGGAAAGTCTACCACATTGTATACAGCATTAAGTGAGTTAAATGTGGACGGTGTAAATATTATTACAGTAGAAGACCCAGTAGAGGCAAATATTGATGGGATTAATCAAGTGCAAGTAAATAATAAGGCAGATATGACATTTGCCAATGCATTACGTGCGATTTTGCGACAAGACCCAGATATTATTATGATTGGGGAGATACGTGACCGAGAAACGGCGGAGATTGCAGTAAAGGCTTCTATTACGGGACATTTAGTGGTAAGTACCTTACATACCAATAGCGCAGCAAGCACCATAACGCGTTTAGCAGATATGGGGATTGAATCTTATTTGATTGCGGATTCTGTGATTGGAGTCATTGCGCAACGTCTTGTAAGAAGGTTGTGTCCAAAGTGCAAAACTGCAAGATTGGCGACTAGAACAGAAAAAGAATTGTTGGACTATCCAAAAGAACAACCGTTGGAGCTTTATGAGCCGTGTGGATGCCAACAATGCAATAATACGGGCTATTTAGGACGAATTGGAGTCTATGAGATTATGACGGTAACACAAACCCTAAAAGAAGTAATTAGTAAAGAACGAGGCGCCGATGAGATTAAGCGAGTCGCATTAGAGGAAGGAATGCATACCCTTCGAATGTCAGCGTCTAAATTTGTCCTAGATGGAACGACATCTATATCAGAAATGCAAAGAATTGCTTATGAACAATAAATTAAAATGAAAGGGTATAGAATGGTTACGATAAATGACTTACTTACCATATCTAAGGAAAACAACGCATCCGATTTACATATTACAGTAGGAATACCTCCGAAGTGTAGAGTAAATGGAAAACTTAGAAATATCGATTTACCAAAGTTGACACCAACGGATACGGAAGTGATTATTACACCCTTATTAGGAGAACGACAAAAGAAAGTCTTAGAGGAATATGGAGAGGTGGATTTTGCATACTCTATTCCTCATCTTGGAAGATACCGTGTTAATGTATTTAAACAAAGAGGTTCCCTTGCCTGTGTCATTCGTTTAGTGGGAACTACTATACCAGAACCTCAATCCCTTGGGATTACACCTGCTATGTTAGAACTAATTCACAAAAAGCGAGGTTTAGTTTTGGTAACAGGACCAACAGGAAGTGGAAAGTCTACTACATTAGCATCGCTTATTGATCAAATTAATCAAAATTACTCATCTCATATTATTACGTTAGAAGACCCTATCGAATATCTACATTCACATGAAAAATCCATTGTAAATCAACGAGAAGTTGGATTAGATACCAATTCTTATGCAAATGCCCTTCGTGCGGCATTGCGAGAAGATCCAGATGTTATTTTAGTTGGAGAAATGCGAGATTTAGAGACCATTTCCACGGCAATTACAGCAGCGGAAACTGGACATCTTGTATTTTCTACGTTACATACGATTGGAGCAGCAGCTACCATAGACCGAATAATCGATGTATTTCCACCCAACCAACAGCAGCAGGTGCGAATCCAGCTTGCGACAGTGTTAGAGGCGGTCATTAGTCAGCAGCTGATTCCATTGTCAAACGCGCACGGACGTGTGGCGGCATTTGAGGTTATGATTGGAACACCAGCGATTAAAAATTTAGTGCGGGAAGGAAAAACATTTCAGATACCAAGTATGATACAAACATCAAGAAAAATAGGGATGCAAGCGTTAGACGATGCCATCTTTGAATTATATCGAACTGGGAAAATTGATGCGGAACATGCGCTTACTTATTCGCAAGATCCATCTGTATTAGAAAAAAGACTGTATTAGAGAAATGGTTAAAGGGGGAGTGGGAGTGCCAGTTTTTGATTACGAAGCAATTGATCAAAGTGGTAAATCAAAAAGAGGAAATCTAGAAGGAAACGACGAAGAGGCAGTAAAGCACGCACTGAAAGTACAGGGACTTGTTCCCATTCATGTTACGGAGCAAACATTATTGACCAAAGACATTGACATTGCAATTGGAAAACGAGTTAGTTCCAAAGAATTAGCGATTTTTTGCAGACAGTTTCACTGTATTATCAATGCGGGAGTAACGATTGTAGGGGCATTGGAAATGCTCTACGAACAAAGTGAAAATCACTATCTAGCGAAAGGAATTCGGGAAGTTCAGACAGCTGTGGAAAAGGGAGAAAGTTTAGCAGATGGAATGCGAAGGCAGCCGAAGGTATTTCCAGATATTTTAATTAATATGGTGGAAGCGGGAGAAGCGTCGGGAAGCTTAGATATTGCATTTGAACGAATGACAATTCATTTTGAAAAAAGTGATACGTTAAAGTCAACGGTGAAAAATGCAATGATTTATCCAATTGTGGTTATCGTAGTGGCTATTGCAGTTGTAATCGTTATGATGGTAAAAGTTGTGCCAAGTTTCTTGGATATGTTTGAAGAAGTGGATGGTGAATTGCCTGCCATTACGATTATGGTTATCAATGTAAGTCACTTTATAACAGATAATGGACTGTTATTGATTTGCTTTGCAGTATTAATGGGAGTGTTGTTTGGAATTTATAAAAGTTCAGATAAGGGAAAGTATCAGTTAAGTCAGTTGGTGCTGAAACTTCCGTTGTTTGGAAAATTAGTTCGAAAATCAGCCTCGGCAACCTTTACGAGAACGTTAAGTACCTTGTTAGCATCTGGAATTTCGTTAATTGATGCAGTGGAGATTTCATCTAATGTTGTGGAAAATGAAGTATTTAAGGAGACATTGTTGCAGGCAAAGGATGAAGTGGAGCGGGGCGTTGCGTTGTCAGAACCATTAGAAGCATCAGGACAATTTCCACCTATGGTATACCGTATGATTCGCATTGGAGAAGAAACGGGAAATATGGAAAGTATGCTTGATAAAGTGGCAGATTTTTATGAAGAAGATGTAAAAAATGCAACGCAAGCTATTGTTACTATTATGGAACCAGTGATTATTATTGTGCTGGCGTTGATCGTTGGTACGATTATGCTTGCGGTATTGTCGCCAATGTTCTCATTGTATAATTCGGTAAGTAATTCGGTGTAATATAGGATTAATTTAGTATTTATTTTTAAGTACTACGTTAATAGATTAAAAAGAAGGAGTAATGTGTTATGAGAGAAGAGTTGAAGGAAACAAAAAAACTTGGTAACAAAGGATTCTCATTAATTGAGTTAATCATTGTTATCGCGATTATGGCAATCCTAATTGGAATTGTTGGAACTCAAGTGGTACCGTACATCGAGAAATCAAAACAAGCAAAAGATCAACAAGTAATCAGTAGTTTATTAACATCTGCTACCGTAGCTTTTTCAACTAATGTTGAGAAGTATGATAGTACAGCAGCAAAAAAATTTAATTTTGACGATGCTGCAGTCGCTGGAAATGAATTGGAAAGTGTAATTAATGATTTTCATGCGTTAGCTAATTATGATACGTTAGCGTCCTTAAAAGCAAGTTTAACGTCTAAGGCAGCAGCTGATATTACTCAAATAACTATTTCAAGAGATGCCAACGGAAAGGTAACCGTATCTGTGACAATGAAAGACGACTCTAAGTATAAAACCGTATTTGGCGATATATCTTCAACCTGATATGGATAGCTTACATAAATAGCTTACATAAATTAAAATTTCACAGCAGACTGAGTTCGTCTGCTGTGTTTTGAAAGGACGGAATATGGAAGTAATTTTATACAGCATTATTTTTATCTATGGTATTATCTTTGGAAGTTTTCTAAATGTTTGTATTTACCGAATTCCACAAAAAAAGGATCTGGTAATGCGTTCCCATTGTATGAATTGTGGGTATCAATTAAAATGGTACGATTTAATCCCAATTGTAAGTTATGTATGTCTTGGCGGAACATGTAGAAAATGTGGTGAACGTATATCCTTACAATATCCATTAGTAGAATTGCTCAATGGATGCTTGTGGATAGTACTGTTTTACTGTTATGGATTTCAAGGTAAGACTTTGATTTATTGCTTATTGGCTTCTAGTTTAATCGTAATCAGTGTAATTGATTTTCGAACATATGAGATACCACCGGTATTAAATGGATGTATTGGCATCTTAGGAATTGTCCAAGTGATTTTAGATAGAAGAAATTGGAGCAACTATGTAATCGGCTTTTTCTGTGTTAGTGTATGTTTGTTGCTGCTCTATTATGTCTCTAGAGGGCGAGCCATCGGTGGGGGAGATGTTAAGCTTATGGCAGTGACAGGACTGGTAATTGGATGGAAGCTTGTGTTATTTGCATTTTTTGCAGGATGTATATTTGGGGCTGTGATTCATACACTGCGAATGAAATTAGAAGGAGAGGGGAAAGTACTTGCTATGGGGCCATATCTGGCAGCAGGCATTATGTGTGCCCTTGTTTTTGGAAATCAGTGTATTCATTGGTACTTATCAATGTGTCTGTTATAGTTTATCTATTACGGAGAATTGAGGCGAATCAGGATTGCGTAATAGATGAACTATCAGAAAGGCAATCAGACTGTCCATATAAGGAGGAAGTGACATGGCAAAAAGGGTTTTAAGTATTGAGGTAGGAATAAGATTTACTAGGATATGCGAAATGACGGGGCATAAGGCAGCACCTGTTGTCTATCAATGTATTACATTTGCAACACCGCAAGGTGTATTTGAAGATGGGTATATCCGAGACAAAGCTACATTGGGAAATTTGATAAAACAGCAGTTAATGGAGCACAAGATACGAACGATAGATGCTATTTTCACCATCAATTCTACAAAGATAGCCAATCGAGAAGTTTCCATACCATATGTAAAAGAGAATAAGATAAAATCCATTATTGAATTACAAGCCAGTGATTATTTTCCAATTGATATTTCGGAATATAATATTTCGTACTATTTATTAAATGGAAATGTTGACAGAAAGAAATTAAAAGAGTCTGATCGGAAAATGAAGCTCTTATTATTGGCAGCACCCAACAATCTAATACAAAGTTATTACAATCTAGCGGCAGCAGCAGGATTGCGGATTGATGCCATTGATTACATAGGAAATAGTTTTTACCAGCTAGGGAAAAAGCAGATACACGAAGGCGTTAATATTTTGATTCACATGAATGAAAACACATCTTTAATTAATATCATTGAAAATGAAAATTTATTATTACAGAGAATTATTCCTTACGGTACTCAAGATGTCATTGAAAAAGTAAAGAGTTACCCAATCTTTCAGGCAGATACGGACGAAAAAGCCATTTCTTTATTATCCCAAGAAAAGTTAATTCACCATCAATTTGAAGCGCAAAAGAGTGATACGATCACAATGGTATCTACATCGGAAAGTTATGATCAAGCAATGCGAGAAACAAAGGCAAAAGAAGATGTGACCGAATCACTGAAGTTCTTAGTCAATAACGTGATTCGTGTGTTAGATTATTTTATGTCTAAAAATACAGAGAAAAAAATCGGTTACGTGTATGTAAGTGGTCTGGGTTCGAAGTTCCAAGGAATATTGAAATTATTGAAGAACGAATTAGGGTATGAAGTTCGAAGAATTGAAGACTTGTATGCAGCTACATTTTCAAAAAATGTATCGGTTGCAAAGTCAGAACAGACGGATTATATCGCATGCATCGGTGCAGGAGTTGCGCCAGTTGGATTCGGTGTTAAGAAAAAGGGAAATGGACTTTCTCAGAAAACAGATCTCAAAGCATGGAAAAATGGTTTTGTATTTGCAAGTGTGGTTAGTGTGGTGTTTATCGGAACAATGTTTGTGGTACGAACGCTTGAGGCTTCAAAGCAAAGAGAATTGAATCATGAGATTGAGCGTTTAAAGCCTGTGGAATTAGTGTATGAAAGTTATGAGGAGGCTACAGCAAAGTTCAACAATCTAAACAATATGCATGAAATGACAAAAAGTAAAGTGGATAAGCTCAATCGTATTCTTGCGGATTTGGAGGAGCGATTGCCATCGTCTATGACCATAACGGATATGATTGTGGATTCTAAGGGATTTTCGGCAAGCATTGAGACAGACACCCAGATATCCATTGCTAAGGTATTAATGAATCTGGGGGATCTTTCGTATTTGTCGAATTTAATGATTAATAGCTATGAGTCGACTTCTAGTGAAGGAAGTGCGGGAATACCAACGTATAGTTTTCGATTGCAGGCGATGTTTTCGAATCAGGATATAGGGGAAGAAGTTGGAGATGACGCTATTGAGGAATCAGTAGCGGAAGGCGAAACAAGTGAGAGGGTAGAATAGGGGGGAGTGTATGAGAACAGATAAAATATCGGAACGGGATTTAAAAGCACTATTTGCGTTGGGCATTGTGGTTATGTTTGCAGTGGCGTATTTCATAGGATTTCATTTGCTTTTGGAAGAGACAAGGGGAATTCAATTGGAGAATAGTGAGTTAGAAGTCCGTTTGGCAAACTTGCAGCAAAAGGAGCAAGAGAAGCTGGAGACAATTGAGATGACAGAGAAATATAACCAAAAGATTGATGAAATCGTAGCAAGATATCCAAGTAAGGTAACGACGGAAAAGATTATTTATGACTTAGATCGTATACAGTCTAATTTAGGAAAGCTAAAGTATAATGCAGTTACGATGGAAATGAATCAGCTGTTTTATCCAGTGGTAAAAGCAGTGACTTCTGAGGAAACAATGGACGATACAACAACTAATATAACAGATAATACGACAGGTACAAATCAAGTGGACAGTACAGAGGCAGGATATGCAAATGGAGTGGTAACGGTTTACAAGTCAAAAGTGACAGCGCATGTTGAAAATTTGTCCTATACGGCATTGAAGACATTAATTGACGAAGTGAATCAATACGATGGGAGCTTGTCATTGGATTCTATCAATGTGATGTATTCCAAGGAAACGGGGTTATTAGAAGGTGAAATTGTATTTAACTTCTATGCATTAGAAGGCAGTACAAATGAGTATAAAGCACCGAATATTACAGGTGTTTCATCAGGGCTAACAAATATTTTTGGAACTTTTGACAAGAAGTCTGGAGGAAAGGTAAAAGGAACACCTAAGTAATAAAAATGGGGGAGTTTGCATGCATCATAAGAAGAAAATAGGAAATGATGGGTTTTCCATTGTAGAAGCTATGGTGGCAATTGTGATTTTAAGTATTATTTTTATTCCAATTACAAACAGTTTTCTATCATCCATAAAAGCAAGTCACGAAACAGAGGTGATGCAGGAGGCTACATCTACCGCACAGACTATGATGGAAGTGTTTAAGGAAAAAAGTTTGTTGGAATTGTACCATACTTATAACCATACTACAGATGTAGATATGGAATCGGATGTTTGGAATCGAATTCAGTTTGAACATGAGATTACAAAAGAGGAAAATGGATGCTGTGACTTTTTAGTAGATGTGCAGGTGTCAAAATATGCAACGCAAGACGAAACAGGTGGCATGGATTCTATTAATAACTATGAAGTTCCACAGATTTACACAATGGATGCACCTTCTAGTTACCTATTGGATATTGGAGGAATTCCGTTGTGGATGTTGAACGAATTAAGTACTTCGGAGTCATTGTCCCAGGATATGGTGAAAACAAAAATGCAAAGAGAAATCGATATTACATTAAGTTCCGATACTACAACAGGAAATACAAAGATTGCGTGTACGGTAAATTATCTTTACAACGGAAGTACCTATAAACCAGTAGCATATGGAGAAATAACCTTGTCGGAAACGCTTAAAAATCTGTATTTATATTATGTTGCGGATTACACAGGACAGACAGATATACTGAACTTACATAATGATGAGGGTATGCAAGTGAATTTCTATGTAATGGGAAGTGGGGCGGATAGTACGATTACCAACTATCAACTTAGACAAGGAGACTGTTCGAATTTGTACCGTTGTAGGGTGATTACAAATGTATTTATCTCAGGTGTTGATACTTATAATATTTCGGATCAAGATGCCTATGTGCCAGAGAAGGAAAAAGAAACGAGACGATATGAGATAGTTGTAACAGTAAAAAAGAAGTCCGATGGCAAAGAATATACCAGTTTGGTGTCCACAAGGGGGGAATAAGATGACGCTGATGCGAAAGACTGTGTGGAATAAAGGAGGAGATAAGAAAAGGCGGAAGCACAAACGTATGGTTTGTAAAAAGCTAAATAGTCATGGGTCCAGTTTAATTATGGTAATTGTTGGTGCTGCATTTTTAGGAGTTTTAGGAGCGCTTATTTTATCCATTACCTGTACAAATATTGATTTAAAAACTATAGATCAATTATCCAAAAGGAATTTTTACCTAGAGGAAGTAGCTGTCAATGAGATAACAGCACGTTTAGAAGAATATTCTGCGGAGAGTATGTCTAGTGCTTATACATGGTTGGTGCAAAATTACAAAAAGGAATCACGAAATATGGACGATTATTACGAAGAATTCAAAAAGGCATATATGATTGCACTTTCCCAAGCCTTAAATGGAACAGGGACCGTGATGTCTGATGTATCCGATACATATAACGCAGAGCTATTGCAGACCAGCATTTCTGCTAATTTAGATAAAGAAGAGAGTGGTCGAGATGTAGAAACGAGCGTATATCTTCCAGATGGTATCGGAAGTACCCGAATTGGTACAATAGAGCACTCGAAAGATCCAGAAGGAAATTACACCTATGAATATCTTACTCTAAAAAATCTATCCATCACCTACACAGATAACGGTTATCAGACTAATATTGTAACAGATATCTGTATGGAATTACCGATTGCCAATGGAATTGATACATCATTTGCAAAATATGCCCTAATATCTGACCAGCTTATAGATTGTAGCGGTAACGTATCCGTCACAGGTGGTGTATATGCTGGAAAATTAGAAACCCCAGATACCAATCATGGAGGCGATCCAGTTAATCCGAATACAGGAGGAATCTGGGTTCATTCTTCCGATGGTCAATTACACATCAACGGAAATGGTAATCTTGTTGCTACAAGAGCCAACATCACCTCCTCAGACTATGCAAGATTGCATATTGAAAATGCAGCAGTCTGGGCAACCAACATTATGACCATAGGCGCAGGTGATGAAGTCAACCACACCCCATCCATCAACATAAAAGCCATTACCAAAGTTGCCGATGATTTAATTCTGAAAGCCAACCACAGTAATGTTACACTAAGTGACGATTATTATGGATTTTCATACAAAAGTAGAAATGAAGAGAATAAAACATCTTCTTCCACAAGTAGTGCTATTACCGTAAATGCAAAAAATGTAAGTCTAGATCTTAGCGCACTAAACACGTTGGTTCTGTTCGGTCGAGCCTTCGTATCCACCAAAGAAAATGGAATGAATGATGTATCGAGCAGTGTATGGGATATTATGACGGGGCAATCCATTGCCGTCAAATACGATCAAGGAGCCTATTTAGTACCAAATGATACCTATCTAAAAATTCCGTCTAACCCAATTGACAGCCAGTCCATTAATGAGTATGCAGAATCCTTATATCAAGGCACTTCGGAATATGATCCCGTTGCCCCATATCTTAGTTTAAATATGGAGCACGATATTGTAGATTTTGATAAAGGAAATGCCAAAACCATTCGCAACTACCTGGATGCAACTACACCAATCCGAGCTGTTTATTATAAACAAGGCACAGGAGATCGCGCCGTTTACATGGTCAATTATTATTTTAACTTTAAAAATGAAACAGCAGCCAATGCCTATTTTCAAACATATTATGGAGCAAACCAAACGGAACTACAGGATACTTACAAACAGTTCTATGGATTAGAAGGAGGAACGTATCAATTTAAACTAAATCCAAATCCTGTAACGCGTTTTCAACTAGCAGGAGATGTGCTCTATCAAAATGCAGCAGGAGAATTTCAGGTCAAGACAGGGGATTTATCGGGAATTGAAAGTGAATCTCAGATACATGAGGAAGATTATAAATCGGTTCAATTAAATCTAAGAACCAATGGTGACACAACCAAAGAAGTAGATGCAAATGAATATGTAGATACCCATTTTAATTTAGGGGCAGTGAGGGCAAATAGTACCTCATCTATTACAACCACATTGCGGTCTTCCACACTGAATCGGGAAGCTAGTGTATATATATCCAATGCAGATACTTTTATCGTAGACGACAGTATGGCAGGTTTGGTAATCGCATCTGGTAATGTAGAAGTGCAAGCTGTACAATTTGAAGGCTTAATTGTGGCGGATGGTAAAATCGTAATGCAAGGTCATTCGTCTATTATTGCAGATGAAAAATTAGTCGGAGCATTGCTAAAATACTGTCGTTCTAATGGAAATCTACTGAAGGATTATATATATGGTATGGGTTCTGTAGATGGAACGACTCTTGTAGATGAAAGGATTCAATATGGCAATGCCATTTCATTTGAAAATTGGAAGAAGAATGTTTCGTAATGGATATGGAGGTGAGGAGTATACTTGATAAAGAAAATCCAGTAGTGGAACCGTTTGTTGGAGATTGGTATAAACATTCTTATGGGTTTTCTCTGATTGAAATTATAATCTGTCTCGCAATGGTTTCCATTTTATCCGTAGGCGCATTCGCTCTATCAGGTCATATTAAGTATGCAAATGTAAAGAAGAGCGTAAAACAACTAAATCAGAAGATAGAAACGACTAGAATGAATGGAATGAGTAAAGTGGGGAAGTGGAATCTTTACATTTACAAAGAAAGTGACGGAGTGTATTACTATTTGACTGATGGGAATACATTAGAGCGTTCTAGCGGAGTAAGAGTTGGGGGAAATCGTATTCGACTCTTTTACACTGTCAAGGGAGGTAGTGAAACAGAAGCAACTGCATCCAATGGAAATACAATTCATATTCAATTTGCAAAAAACACAGGTGGTTTTATTGCGCAAGATGGAGCGGAAATCTATGAGACCATTCGATTAGCAGATGGAGATACAAAAGGGTACACCATTCGTTTGATTGAGAAGACAGGAAAACATTTTGTTGAGTAAACATCGGAATAGAGCATTACGATTACCATGATCAAAATGAAATTGTAACAAGTGAGGTGATGATTTGAAACAAATAAAACTAGATTCCAACGGTATGACCATCTTAGAAGTTATGCTTGGAATTGTCCTTTTTAGCATAGTTGCACTGGGTGTCACATTTTTTATTTCAACCAGCACAAAAACATGCAATCATGCAGAAGATACCATTCGTATTCAGCAAGAAGCTCAAGTTGTCTTAAACCAACTAACAAGTATTACTATGGAAGCCAATTCCGCTACCACATCTATCATATCTGAAAATGGTGATGTAACTTATTGCGTCTACCATACCAATAAAGTCACAAAAGAAACCGTGAAAGAGCACATTTTCTTTTATCAAAAATCATCCCAAAATCTATATTATTATGAGGTTATTAATACAACAACGGACATAGAAAAGCAAGCAATTGGGCTAGAACTAAGCGGAAGTGTTTCTGACATTGTATGTGGGCAATTAATGGGGCAGTATATAACAGACCTAACGGTAACAGTAAATAATCAACAAGTTTCCTTTCAGATAACATATGAACATAACGGAAAAATCATAGAATCACAAGACACGGTTGTGATGCGAAACAAAAAAGTAAAAGTAGTTACGCCGTTAATTTAACAGCATTTTAGGAGAGGGTGAATATGGTAGACAAAATGAAATATAATTGGAAACAGAATCGAAAGCGGATATATATAGGGATTTCTATTTTGCTTATAGTAGCCATGGTTTTATTAACCGTAATCACAACACTTGCCATGCAAAATGGTAGTCTTTTGACCATTCGCCAAACTACAAAGAATATTACAACGAAGATAGCAAGTGACTACGAAGCCGATAAAATTTATTTACCAGGAGAAGCACCGACATTTCGTACATCTGCAAAGTTCAAAATTCTCGAAATTGTACCATACCGAGGAATGGCAGAGATCGGATACGGAATCGCAGGGGAAGAACCAGTTGATATTACTAAGATTTCCAAACAAGATTTTAACAATGACTTATTTCAAGTTTTACATACAAGCACGGAGATCTTAGAATGGGTAGGAACTGACTCCGAAGGATATCTAACAAACAAGAATCTATTCATCACCAGTACTTTAAAAGAAGGTCTTGAACTTACCAATGCCCAAGTACAGAGTTTTATTGAAAATAAATCCGTTGACGTACTTGTAGTAGAAGCCGAAGCCTTGAATAAAAATCCAAGTCTAATAGAACAAGCAGACTACATTTACATCCATAACAACTTTTACAATGGAAGTGGAAATGTCTATTTCACAAGACTTATGAAACTTTATGAAACCTACAGTTATGAAGCACTTATGAACCCATCCATGACGAAATACTCCACTACAGGTACATTGCCAGAGTTTTCAGGTAATGGAAACGTAGCCACGGATCTAACGTTAGAAGTAGTAGCAAAATTATTTTATTATGCGGTAATTGACCAGATGCCACTAACCTTTTCAGGTTACACAGCGAAGGAAGAAGCTAGTGGAACTACAAATAATCAAAAATTAGGCTATGCCATTACTATAGCAGAGATGTTAGACACCCTAGGTGTAAAGTCCAAAAGTGACATTTACTATGAGTTATTTGTAGCAGAACATGAGCAGTCTTGGAGCTTCTGGAATATTAAATCCATGATAAAATATCTGCTTCCCACAGCAACCAATTCAGAACTTGATCACTTAGTTGCCACCATACAAAATGCATTTAGTAGTGCAGTAGATAACGATTTTGTTGGGGACTATACCTATACCACCACTTGTGCATTAGCTCACGGTTCTGGTCAAGAATGTTCTGTGCTTAGTAAACTAGGAAGTGGTGATACTTACGCAGGAAAAGTTACCATAACGGATGAGGAAGATTGGTGTAAAGACGTTAATAACAACACTCGTGACATTGCCATTAACATCCGAAATTCCTTAAAACCGACTTTCCATCTATTGGAAATCCAACCCGATAATAAATTTTCTTTAGACACCAGTAAGATAAGCAAATGGATTCCAAAACGAACTCGTGTAAAAATACAAATTACCCAGATGACAATGAGTGAATTTGTGGGAATTATAGCCGATTTAAACAGCGAATTCGACATGATTTACTTTGGCAACAACGTGAATCGTATGCTCGGAAATCAATACTATTACTCAGGCATAATGGCAGCAAGCAGTACCCTGAAAGCCGCTCAAGGAGAAAATATAACAGGTTCTAATTTTCTATACTCTGGTAACGATATTTCCAATTTAATGATGGAAAAGGTAGAAGACTTTATGGACGCAGGTTTTCCAGTGGCCTATGAATCTGTGTTAAACGATGCAAGTCGTACCTCACCTGACACAAATATGTATCAATTTGTCCATAACCATGCTACAAATATGTATCAAGTTGTGAATGCCACAACCATAAGCGGCGGTTCCACTAACGGATATTTAGATGCCAATGACATAGACTTAGGAAAACCCGAACTATTCCATACATTAGGAAGTGGTATCGAAGAATACGAAGAAGGAACTACCGTCTCAGTTGGGCAAGGAGGTTTAAATAATCTTGAATTCAATACAAAATACGGTACAGGTACGTATCGTGCCTACCTATATGTAGACCAAGATTCTAACGGAATCTTTAATCGATGGAACTACAATGGCGGAAGCTATTCCTTAGATTCAAATTATGAGCTTCCTATCTGGCAAGCAACCTTCCAAGGAACCGAAAAAGTAAATGTAAGTGGTGCTACCATACCAGCAACAGCCATGTTAGGTACCATTCATTGGAAGTTAGAAGTTGTCAAATTAAATGGAGGTTCTATAACAGGAATCCGAACGAATCTAACAGGACATTTGAAATGCAATCACGCAAGTAAAGTTGTTAAAGTACTTCAGTTATCAGATTTGACTTCCTATCCAGAGATGGATTTTACATCTAGTTCCAATGAAGCATGTTCCTTCCGCGCGAAAGCCAATAGTTCAATTGTATCAAGTAACTTTACCATACAAGTGACAGCAAAGGATTTATTCAATTTTGATAGCTCTGAACTAAACGTACTAAATTATGATGTAATTATCGTTGGATTTGTAAACCCGAACAAGAAACTAATAGATGCCGATACCTTACTAAATAAACTTTCCATAGCTGCAACTAAAGGGAAAGGCATCATTTTCACACAAGATGCTCTCACGTATTTTAATGATGCAACCGACCCAGACCATTGGGGAACTAATATCAATCATCGGATTCGAACCCTATTAGGAATGGACCGATACCGCGCCTATTCCAGTGGTTCCACTACGGTCAACGCAGCCGAGATGGCATTTACCTACAATGTCTTAAATAAATACAGTAACGACAAGTACTTCTCAGGACTAGAAAATGACATTCCTGTAACGGATTATGTAAAACGAATTAACGACGCGAAAATTACAAGATATCCCTATGTTATCAAAGTAGATGCCAGTGGCTTTTCCACAAAAAGTGGCGTATATCAAGTAGATGCCGATCAAAACGGTTTACCAGTGCAAACTGGAGTTGGTTATTTCTGCTTATCAGATGGACCAAATGAGTTAAACTACAGTGTATCGCCAAATGATATCCGCAACAATTACTATCTATGGCGAAATGACACCGTATTTTATTCTGGCATTACCAGAGAGTCTTTTAGTGGAAATGGAAGTAGTCTGAACAATGAGACAGAAGTGGAGCTGTTTATCAACACCATTATTTCTTCATTTGGCTTAGAACGTTCCGTCAATTTAGAGGTAACCAATCTTCATCAACTAAGTGATTATGAATACGGAAAGCAATATATTTTGTATGGAGATTTTGATTTTGATGAGGAAGATATTAGTGGTTCAAAAGAAGTACAATTTCACTTATCGGTAGTGGGTATGAACAATCCAACCGTTGAGATTCGTTTTTATCAAGCCGATGCCGATGGAAATATTGTCTCGGATGCTCTAACCATGACACGCTCTGGAAGTACATTTGAGACTTCCAGTGATGGAAGTGGAACAGATGTATTCCAAGTAGCACAAGATACCGAATATTCTTTTCTATACCCGTATTCCTTCCTTGCCAATGGTGCCAACGAGAACATTGTAATGGAAGCAACTGCCAACGAAGCAGGGAAAACGACTACGGACTTTGTACTCATTAAAGCAATCCGTCGTTCCATGTTTGACTTAGACTAAAATTATATGTGGATTGATAGGTACATGCACTAACAACACATGGTGTATATGGAAAATATAACTTTTTATTGTTGTTTTTCCTGAAATGAGTTAAAATGCTACTTTGACAGTAAGAGGAGGATACAAATGAAAGCAAACAAAAAAATACGGATTCGTTCACTTATTATTGCAGCAGTACTTATGTTGGTAAGTATTTTTGCATATGGTTACATTAAGAAATCCAACAACGATGTGGCAAATTATATGAAAACCTTTGAACTAAGTGCAGAAGAACAACAAACATTAGATTCCATTTATATTTCAGAAGAAAACTATGATGAGGACATGGACCAAATCGTATTGCCATTTCTTGAGCAATATAAACAAACAGGATATCTTGATGGATTAGAAAATACTTCATTATACTACGAGGCGTATATCAAAGAAGACAGAAAAGGTACGATTGTACTTGTTCATGGGTTAGGTGAAAGTTTAGAAAAGTATGACGAGATGATCTATTATTTCATGAATATGGGATACTCTGTATTTGCCATGGAACATAGAGGACATAGCCGTTCAGGACGTTTAGGAATGGATGAAACACAGGTGAATATCGAATCCTTTGACTACTATGTAGAAGACCTAAAGAACTTTATTGATACCATCGTGCTTCCAGAAGCAGAAGAGGATAGGATGTACTTATTCGGTCATTCTATGGGGGGTTGCATTAGTGCTCGTTTTCTAGAAACCTATACTGACTACTTCGATGCCGCCGTATTATGTGCGCCGATGTTAGACATTGATTCTGGAAATGTGCCATCTTTCTTAGCAAAGATGATTGCACACGTAGCATCTAAAACAAAGTATGCCGATGAGTATATCTTAGGAAAAGGCCCATACACAGATATCTATTCTTATGAAGAAGCCTATACAACAAGTGAAGCTCGTTACAAGAGAGCATGGCAAACAAGAATTGACGAGGAAGTAACACAGATGGGAGATGGTTCTTTCCGCTGGTTAAGTGAATCCTACAATGCAATTAAAAAAGCAATTTCCAAATCCGAAGCAAGTAAGATTCAGGTTCCTGTGCTTTTATTCCAGGGCGGTCAAGATTCACTCGTATGTCCAGAAGGTCAAAATACATTTGTAAAGAACGCTCCAAACTGTTCCATGATTCGATACGAAGATGCGAAACATGAAGTATATGGAGAAACAGATGTGATCTTGGCAGACTTTTTGAAAAATATATTTGGTTTTTGTAATAGCAGTTCCCAAAACTAAGAAGACGGCAGGCGATTTATTTGCCTGCTGCTTTTGTTAATTACTGTAAAATGCAAAATCTGTGTAATATTCTATTCAGATATGCCGATATCAACATTACAATAATGCATATTTTAGAAAGGTTTAGCAAATTGAATAAAAGAAATCTTAAAATTACTCAGCAGGTACTAATACTAAACACAATCATTTGTACCATTGTCTGCATGTCTATTGGAATCATGTCTTATCAAGGCAATCATGAAAGCTTATTTCACACATTTCAAGAAGATGCAAAGCGTCTTGCACAAATCGTTTCCAGTAATGTAAATCCCCAAGATCAAGTTTCTTTTCAAGCAGGTCAAGAAGAAAGTGAACATTATCAAGCATATCACACATTTTTACACACATTCTCTTCCACAGAGGGCATTGTGTATGCTTATACATTAAGAAAAAACGAGGATGGAAAACTTGAATTTGTATTATCCAGTGACGTAGCAGAAGGTGAAGAACTCATTGGATTAGAATACGATACAAATGAAAAGATAGAACAAGCATTTGCTGGAAATGTCACAGCAGATGACACATTTACCCGTGACGAATGGGGCGTGTACTTATGCGGGTATGCTCCAATTTATGATGCACAAAATAATATTGTGGGAATCAGCGGTGTGGATTTAGACGCAGGAATGATTAAAACAAAGCTCACATTACTCGCATTAAAAATTGTAGGAATTTGTTTTGTGTGCATGATAGGAAGTATTATCCTAAACTTGTTCGTTATTAAAAATTTAAAGACGAACTTTGATTTGATGAGTGAAAAAGTGAAAAATCTTGCAAACTCAGATGGTGACCTTACAAATGAGCTAGAAGTTACTACAAATGACGAATTGGGTGAACTAGCAACGAATATTAACGAATTTATTCGTAAAATACGTTCCACAATTCAATCTGTCCATACAACCAATGACGCTATTGTAGATGGAAATGACGAAACAAACGGATACTTCAATTACAGTTCTGAGCGTGTACATGAAATCTCAGATGCCATGAAAACACTATTGTCTTCTATGGAAGAAATTCAAACGTCTATGGATTCAGTAAATGATACAGTTTCCTACATGTATAGTTACCTAGAAAATGTATGTTCCAATTCTGAAAAGCAGTCCAAAGAAGCCCATATGATTCAAAAGCGTGCTCACACAACAAGACAAGCTTCCGTACAATCTCAAAAAGAAACTGCTGAATTAATTCAAAAGTATACACAAGTATTAAAAGAAAAAATAGCCCAATCCAAATCTGTTCATCAAGTAACAGAATTAACAGAAAGTATTATTGATATCGCTGCTCAGACCAATTTGCTTTCCTTAAATGCTTCCATCGAGGCGGCAAGAGCAGGTGAACATGGAAAAGGGTTTGCAGTTGTTGCAAGTGAAATCAGTACGTTAGCAGCAAACTCATCAGACACAGCCTCCAAAATCAGTTCTGCAAGCGAGGAAATCATCCAAGCAGTAGATGGATTAGCAAAATTAGCAGAATCTCTTATGGATTACATGCGCAATAACATGTTGTCTGAATTAGAACAAGTAGTGAAAAATACAGAACAATATGAACTTGATGCATCTAATTTCCAAGAAGTCATGGATTCTTTCTATCAAAATTCTGTTGAATTACAAGGTAAATTCTCAAACGTTTCCCAAGCAGTAAAAAATATCGCAGATGCTATGAATGCAATGACAGGAGACGCCTCTAGTGTATCGAATATTGCATATTCCCTGAATGAAATGTCTAAAAATATGAAAGAAAAGGTTCAGAAAAATGAATTACTAATCGCCGACTTAAATGAAATACTAAGTTTCTTTAAGGTTTAAGATAAGCTAATTGAAAGTTTAGTGACCAAATTTTGTATTGACAAAATGAAATAGCCTGATCTACAATGGAGCGGTAACATATGGTAAACAAAGGAGTTGTGGAGTAATATTCCATAACTCCTTTATTATGGTTACGAAATTTTATTATCTATGTTAGGTATACTTATTTATTCGCAGGAGGGAAAGTAAAATGAAGAAAAAACAATTTATAGGTATGGTGGCAGCATTGAGTTTAACCGTTTCCATGTTAACAGGATGTGGAAATGGTGGCAACAATGACAATGCAGCAGATGCAGCATTAGCAACAGATGCAACAGATGCAGCATTAGCAACAGAACAAGCTTCTAATGAAAGCGATGTAAAAGATGTATCAGGATTAAAAATTGGTGTGATTTACATAGGCGATGAAAATGAAGGATATTCTGCAGCACATATGGCTGGCATTGATGAAATGATGGAAGAGTACGGATTATCCAAAGAACAAGTAATTGAGAAAACAAACATTCCAGAAGATGAATCTTGCTACGACGCAGCAGTGGATTTAGCAGACCAAGGATGTAATATGGTATTTGCAACTAGCTTTGGTCATGAAGATTATCTAATTCGTGCAGCACAAGACTTTCCAGAAACAGAATTTTGTCATGCAACAGGATACCAAGCAGCTGCCAGTGGGTTAGCAAATGTACATAACTATTTTGACAATATCTATGAAGCTCGTTACGTTTCTGGTGTAGTAGCAGGTATGAAGATAGAGGAAATGATTGAAGAAGGAAAAATCACAGCCGACCAAGCTAAGATTGGTTATGTTGCAGCATTCCCTTATGCGGAAGTAATTTCTGGTTATACAGCCTTTTACCTAGGTGCTCGAAGTGTGGTAGAATCTGCAACGATGGAAGTAAAATATACAAATAGCTGGGCAGACCCATCTAAAGAAAGTGAGATGGCAACAGCGTTAATTTCAGATGATTGTATTTTAATCAGTCAACATGCAGACACAACAGGCGCACCTTCTGTTTGTGAAGGAGAAGGCGTACCAAATGTTGGATATAATGTAGATATGATAAGCGTTGCACCAACTACAGCCCTTACTTCACCAACTAATGACTGGGGAAGTTATTACAAATATGCAATAGGCAACTATCTAAATGGTGAAGCTATCGCAACAGACTGGTGCAAAGGATTTTCTGATGGAGCAGTAGGTATTACGGAATTAGGTTCTGCATGTGCCGAAGGAACACAAGAAAAAGTAGATGAAGTAATTGCATCCATTAAAGATGGTTCTCTACATGTATTCGACACAAGTACATTTACAGTTGACGGGGCACCACTTGAATCGTGGAAGAGTGCAGCAGGTATTGAATATGTATATGATGGATATTTCCATGAATCCGAAGCCATTTCTGCACCAGCATTCGAATTAAGAATTGATGGTATCACTGAAAAATAATGGGTTCTTTTCTGTAGAACATTTACATAACATACTTACAACAATAAGGGAGGAATGACAGTGAAATCGGTAAATGCAATTGAATTAGAAAATGTGTCAAAGCATTTTGGAGATGTAATTGCAAACGATAATGTCAACTTGACAGTACAAAAAGGTGAGATACTATCCATTCTAGGTGAAAATGGTAGTGGAAAAACAACACTTATGAACATGATAGCGGGAATTTACTATCCAGACAGTGGACGAATATCCATACATGGAAAGGAAGTAAAAATTCGCTCTCCTAAAGATTCTTTCGAGCTTGGTATTGGTATGATTCATCAACATTTTAAATTGATTCCTATATTAACAGCCGCAGAAAATATCATTCTAGGTCTACCAGGTAAAATGCGCTTACATAGGAACAAAATTGAGAAAGAAATTGCAGAATTAGTCCAAAAATATGGATTTGAATTAGACCCTGCCAAGAAAATCTACAATATGTCCGTCTCAGAAAAACAAACGGTTGAGATAATGAAAGTGTTATATCGAGGGGCAGACATTTTAATACTAGATGAACCAACTGCAGTACTAACGCCACAAGAAACAGAAAAACTCTTTCAAGTGTTACGAAATATGAAAGCAGATGGAAAATCCATTATTATCATTACGCACAAATTGAACGAAGTACTAGAAATCTCCGACCGTGTGTCAGTACTTCGAAAAGGAAAATACATAGGTTGTGTCCAGACAAAAGACGCAACCGTAGAATCTCTAACAGAGATGATGGTCGGTGAGAAGGTATCGTTAAATATCGACCGCACTGAGACAAAAGAACAAAAAAAGCGAATTGAAATCATCGGCCTCACATGCAAAGACAACGAAGGCATTGATACCTTAAAAAATATTTCCCTAAAAGCCTACAGTGGTGAAATTTTAGGAATCGCGGGTGTATCAGGTAGTGGTCAGAAAGAATTACTTGAAGCTATTGCTGGCTTAAGTAATATAACTGACGGAGAGATTTATTATTACCCACCAACAGGAAGCAAAGAAAAAATATCTGAGATGAGTGCAGAGGAAATTCAAAATTTGAAAATTGCATTATCTTTCGTTCCAGAAGACCGTCTAGGAATGGGATTGGTTGGTTCTATGGACTTAACAGACAATATGATGCTTCGAAGCTACAAAACTACACGTATTATAGCCAATCGAAAGGCACCAAAAGCATTAGCAGAACGTATTGTGCGAAAACTTGAAGTTTCGACGCCAGGTATCCAAACACCAGTTAGACGTTTATCAGGTGGAAATGTTCAGAAAGTCTTAGTAGGGCGAGAAATTGCGATGGAACCAGACGTATTAATGGTGGCTTATCCCGTAAGAGGTTTGGATATTCACTCATCCTATACCATTTACAATCTTTTAAATCAACAGAAGGAAAAAGGTGTTGCTGTTCTTTGTGTTGGAGAAGATTTGGATGTACTATTAGAACTTTGCGATAGAATCGCAGTATTACATAGTGGAGAGCTTGCAGGTGTAGTCGATGCAAGAACTACAACGAAAGAGGAACTCGGATTAATGATGGCTGGTGCCTCTGGAAGGGAGGATGCATAATGACAAAAGAACCATTTATTCGTATGACGAAACGAGATACCATTTCACCTTGGAAAGCTCTAGTTATTCGCTTGGGTGCTGTGATTCTGTCATTACTGGTATGTGCCCTTGTCATTGTCATTATAACAGGTCAGAATCCCATTGAAGTCTATGAAGGAATCATAGATGGAGCCATTGGAACGGAACGACGTATTTGGGTTACCATAAGAGAAACGATGACGTTACTTTTGATTTCCATCGGTCTAGCACCAGTATTCAAAATGCGTTTCTGGAATATCGGCGCAGAAGGTCAAGTGTTAGTAGGTGGACTTTCCGCAGCAGCACTTATGATTTACATAGGCGATGCCATTCCTTCTTGGTTATTAGTGATTTTAATCCTAATCGTAAGCAGCATCGCAGGATTAATCTGGGGACTGATACCAGCGATATTTAAAGCAAAATATAATACAAATGAAACACTATTTACCCTTATGTTAAATTATGTAGCGATGCAGTTAGTTTTAATCTGTATTGCATTTTGGGAACATCCAATTGGTTCAAATACAGTAGGAATTATCAATGGTGATACACAAAGTGGTTGGTTTCCAGAGATTTTCGGTCAACAACAGATATTAACGGTTATCATTACCTTGCTTCTTACAATTGGAATGTATCTTTATCTAAAATATAGTAAGCAAGGATATGAAATTGCAGTTGTCGGAGAAAGTGAAGATACAGCAAAGTATTCTGGTATGAATGTAAAGAAGATTATTTTGCGAACCGTAATGTTATCTGGTGCGATTTGCGGACTTGCAGGAGCAGTAATTGTAAGTGGGTCTAGTCATACTATTTCTACGAGTACCGCAGGAGGTCGTGGTTTTACGGCAATTATCGTAGCGTGGATGTCAAAATTTAATCCGTTTATCATGATAATCGTATCTGCATTTCTTGTATTTATGCAACAAGGCTCCGTGCAGATTGCTAGTCAGTTTGGTCTTAATAAAAATGCTTCAGATATTATCACAGGAATTATTCTATTTTTCCTAATTGGATGTGAGTTCTTCATCCAATACAAACTGAAACGAAGTCGAACAGGAAAGGGGGAAGAATAGATGGCAGTAGTATTTACATTTATCCAGAAAGCAATCTCACAGGGGATACCGATATTGTTCGGGGCAACAGGGGAGATTGTAACAGAAAAATCAGGGAATCTAAATCTTGGGATTCCAGGAATTATGTACATGGGTGGTATTGCAGGTCTAATGGGAGCATTTTTCTATGAAAAACAGGCAAGTACACCTAATGGATTTGTAGGATTACTAATTTCTTTCCTTTGTGCGGTATTGGCGGCAACATTAGGTGGATTTATCTACAGTTTTCTTACGATTACACTACGATCAAATCAAAATGTAGTAGGGCTTGCACTAACAACTTTTGGTGTAGGTTTTGGTAACTTCTTTGGAGGTTCTATCTCAAAACTTGCAGGTGGTGTCGGACAGATCTCTGTTGCAACAACAGCGAAAGCGTATCAAGCAGAGGTACCATTGCTTTCCAAGATTCCAGTGTTAGGAGAACTTGTATTTTCCTTTGGATTCTTAACGTATCTTGCAGTGATTCTTGCCATTGTAGTGACCTATTTTATAAAGAATACTAGAATCGGTTTAAATCTTAGAGCAGTAGGAGAAGACCCAGCAACCGCTGACGCAGCAGGAATCTCTGTAACGAAGTATAAATATGCAGCTACTTTAACAGGAGCAGCGATTGCAGGATTAGGCGGCCTTCATTTTGTAATGGAGTATCTTGGTGGAACATGGACCAACGATGGATTCGGGGATCGAGGATGGCTTGCCATTGCCTTAGTTATTCTTGCATTGTGGTATCCAAGTAGAGCGATTTGGGGTTCCTTTCTATTTGGTGGATTATATATCTTGTCCATTTACATGCCAGGACTTCCAGAAGGACTAAAAAGTATTCATGGCGTGGATACTGCCATAAAAGAACTTGTAAATATGCTTCCGTATCTAGTTACGATCTTTGTATTGATTCAATCAAGCAAGCGAGATAAGTTAGAAAATCAACCGCCAGCAAGTTTGGGAAATGCATATTTTAGAGAAGAACGTTAATAAAATTTACATACATGTGAAATGAATTTATGTATGAATAGGAAAAAGGTTTTGTAGAGGAGTTAATAGAAACAACTCTATAAAACCTTTTCTTAATATGTACTCTAGTTTTAATTCTTAATAAATCCCGTAATATTTACTTTTGCAACCATATTTTCAAGGTCATCTGTCACATAAATTTCATAAAAACAAGTTGTTTGCCCTTCCTTAACACAATGTGACTTTGCAATCAACTGTTTCCCTTTTGCAGCTCCTATAAAACTAATCTGGCTTTGTAATGACACCGTAAGATGTTTCCTAAAATTTGCTGCAACCGCAAATGTAAAATCTGCCAATGTAAAAATTGCACCACCCATAACACCACCAGCGGCATTCATATGTTTCGGTGTAATCTCCATGGTACAAGTAACTTGTTCATCCGTAATCTCTACGATTTTAGCTCCCGAAAGTTCTGTTGCATAAGTATCTTTAGAAAATTGTATATTTGCCTCTTCAATTAGTTTTTGCATTTTTTTATCCTCCGTTATAAATATTTCTAATTTTCTATTTTTATCATAACATACAAAACAATTTGGTGAAATAGTAAACTTCAACATTTTTCGAGCAGTTTCCTTGCAAAACTGGAAAAAGAATGGTAAAATTATGTATTACATATGGCTTTAATTTACATGAAAAAATGAATGGAGGAAGCAGTATGAACAAAGAGATACCTTACAAGATTTATTTAGAAGAAAGTGAGATGCCAAAACAGTGGTATAACGTTAGGGCTGATATGAAAAATAAACCAGCACCTTTATTAAGTTCAGCCACACAAGAACCAATCTCAGCAGAAGAGTTAGGGAAAGTATTTTGTGATGAGTTAGTAAAACAGGAATTAGATGATCAGAATCCATACATAGATATTCCAGAAGAAATCAGAAATTTTTATAAGATGTACCGTCCATCACCATTGGTACGTGCTTATTGTTTAGAGAAAAAGTTGGGTACACCAGCTAAGATATATTATAAATTTGAAGGAAATAATACCAGTGGAAGTCATAAGTTAAACTCAGCCATTGCACAAGCTTACTATGCGAAACAACAAGGTTTAAAAGGTGTAACTACAGAGACAGGTGCAGGACAATGGGGAACAGCATTATCTATGGCGTGTTCTTATTTTGACCTAGATTGTCATGTATACATGGTAAAATGCTCTTACGAGCAAAAACCGTTCCGTCGTGAAGTAATGAGAACTTATGGGGCAAGTGTAACCCCATCTCCATCTACTACAACAAATGTAGGAAAACGAATTTTAGAGGAACATCCAGGAACAACAGGAAGTTTAGGATGTGCTATTTCTGAAGCAGTAGAAGCAGCCACAAGCAAAGAAGGTTACCGTTATGTATTAGGAAGCGTGTTAAACCAAGTTATGTTACATCAATCTGTTATCGGTTTAGAATCTAAGATTGCTATGGATAAATACGGCATAAAGCCAGATATGATTATCGGTTGTGCTGGTGGTGGTTCAAACTTAGGTGGTTTAATTGCGCCATTTATGGGAGAACAATTAAGAGGAGAAGGAAATTATCAATTTATCGCAGTAGAACCAGCATCTTGCCCAAGTTTAACAAGAGGTGTATATGCTTATGATTACTGTGATACTGGAAAAGTTTGTCCATTGTCTAAAATGTATACTTTGGGAAGTGGATTTATTCCATCTGCAAATCATGCAGGAGGATTAAGATATCATGGAATGAGTACCACACTTTCTCAATTATATGCAGATGGTTTAATGGAAGCACGTAGTGTAGAACAAACATCTGTATTTGCAGCAGCAGAAGAATTTGCAAGAGTAGAAGGTATCTTACCAGCACCAGAAAGTAGTCATGCAATTCGCGTAGCTATTGATGAAGCGTTGAAATGCAAAGAAACTGGAGAAGAAAAGACAATCTTATTCGGTCTAACTGGAACAGGATACTTTGATATGTATGCTTATGAGAAATTCCACGATGGCGTTATGGAAGATTTCATTCCAACGGATGAAGAAATTAAAGCTAGTATTGAGAAACTTCCAAAAGTAAAATAGACAATAGAATTAAAATTAAGATAAAAGTCAAGAAAGTAAATACAAATTAGCTCGTCTAAATGATTCCCAAAATTCAAAAGCCTCATATGATATAGTGAGGTGAGTCGAGTTGATGAAATATGTAATAGGTGTTTTAATACCGTTTATTGGTACTACATTAGGTTCCGCCTGTGTGTTTTGCATGAAAAAGCAAATTAGGCCTCGTGTGCAACAAACGTTATTAGGAGTTGCCTCAGGGGTTATGATAGCCGCATCTGTATGGTCCTTATTGATGCCTTGCTTAGAAATGTCAGAAGGAATGGGAAAATTATCATTTCTCCCAGCAGCAGTTGGATTTTTACTTGGTATGGCGATGTTGATATTGATTGACAAAATTGACCCATACATCTGTCTTCTTCCTGAAACATCCAATTGTGAAAAATGCAAGTATCGCATTATTCGAAGAAGAAAACAACATAAGAAGGAACTTAGTAAGACACAAATGTTATTGATGGCAGTCACCATTCACAACATACCAGAAGGAATGGCAGTCGGTGTTGTATTTGCTGGAGTTTTACACAACAGCAGTACAGTAACATTTCTAGGTGCCCTTGTATTAGCCATAGGAATTGCCATTCAAAATTTCCCTGAAGGTGCGATTATATCTCTACCATTAAAAGCCGAAGGAAAGACCAAGGGTAAGGCGTTCTTATATGGAATGCTGTCTGGAATTGTAGAACCAGTTGCCTCTATCATAACTATTTTGCTAGCTGAGATTGTAGAACCAATATTACCATATTTCTTATCATTTGCAGCGGGCGCTATGCTTTATGTGGTAATTGAAGAATTAGTGCCAGAAGCGAAACAAGATGAAAAAACAAAGCTTGGTACCATTGGATTTACCATTGGCTTTTTAATTATGATGATATTAGATGTTACATTAGGATAAACAACTGGGAAATTGTAAGTATTATCTTACAATTTCCCAGTTGTTTTTTATGCTTCTCTTTTTATAATTGTTATTTTGTGGTAAAATTATCTTGAGGTTAAAATTGGATGCCATATATTTTAACCTTGTTATGTATTACATATTTTATTAAAAACAATTTCAAAAGGAGGAAAAACATGAACCAACCAAAAACAGTGAAACGCAGTAAGCTTCTTATGGCACTACCAATCCTATTTTTCGTTGCATTTATCGGTATCCTTTCAGGCAATACATTTGCTGCAAGTAATACTCTTAAATTCGACTTTGGAAATGGCGGCGCTGTAAGTGGTTACACACAAGTCACAGCATCAACTGCATACAGTTCTTCTCTTGGATACGGTTTTCAGACACCAGCAAATATGAAAAACGTAAGTGCTTCTGGAAGTGGTGTATTAAGTGATGCAGTGCAATTTACAACATCAGGAATGACAAGCAATAACACTTTTAATGTGGATTTAAGTAATGGTCTTTATGAGGTAACAGTTTACCTTGGAAACACAACGAGAACAAGTGTAGCTGCAGAAGGTGTATTTCAAGTAATCAATATGACAGGGAATAATGCAACAGCCTCATTTAAGTTACCAATAACAGATGGACAACTTAATATCCTATGTACAGCAGGAAAAGAAGGATATGCATTTACATTAAGTGCATTAGAGATTACAAAATTATCCGATGATCCAACCATGCCACAGACAATTTGGTTATGTGGAGATTCTACAGTATGTAATTACTATCCTTTAGACACCAGCGTACAATGTGGATGGGGACAAGTTTTAGATCAATACATCGATTCTTCTCTCTATGTTCGCAATATGGCATCCAGCGGACAATATGCGAAAGGATTCTATGATTATGGTCAATTCGAATCTGTACTTAAGTACCTAAAAGAAGGCGATTACTACATTATTTCCATTGGTATTAATGATAGCAATTACTCAAATGTGACAGAATATTATGAAACTGTCACAGCTATGGTACAACAAGCAAAAGCAAAAGGTGCAACTGTAATTCTTGTAAAACAACAAGGACGTGCAACTGACGTAACACAACATCCGAATTTGACAGGTAGATGGTACGGTACTACATTAGACCAAATCGGAAGTGAGCAAAATGTCAAGGTAGTAGATTTATTTAATCTTGCATTTTCTTATTATAAATCCATTGGACAAGATGCTACGACAGCGTTATTCATCGCAGATGGATTACATCCAAATCGTGATGGCGCTAAAATTTTAGCAGAACTTGTTGCAAATGATGTGAACTTTGTTAAGGCAAGTACAGACTCAAGTGATGATTCTGCTACAACAGTTGTAGGAGATGAATCTTTGAATGGCAAGCTTGTTATGCTAAAAAATGCAAATAGTGGCTTGTATATGGACGTTGCAGGTGGAACAGCAGCGAATGGAACAAATGTACAACAATGGGGTGCAAGTAATGCTGCAAGCTATAACACATGGAAATTAGTTCACGCAGGTTCTGGTTATTATTATCTTTACTCACAAGTAGGAGATGGCAACACTTACTTATTAGATGTAAGTTATGGGGCTACAGCCAATGGAACAAATGTGCAGATTTATCAGAATACATATTGCGATGCACAACTATTTAAATTTGTAAAAAATAGCGATGGTACCTACACAATTCGTACCAAAGTATCTCAAGACAGTAGTTGTGTAGAAGTTGCATCTGCCGCTACATCCAGTGGAGCGAACGTACAAGAGTGGGAAGTAAATGGAGCAACCTGTCAAAATTGGTATGTGGAAGAAGTTTCACAGTCTGCGACAACATCTCCATCTCCAAGTCCTTCTACAGCAAGCTCAGCAACACCAACGGTAGCACCATCTACAACACCATCCACTAGTAGTTCCGTTACTGTTACGACAACAGTAAATAGCTGGGATGGAGGTTATACAGCAAGTTTTGACCTTACGAACAAAGGAAGTAGTACGGTAGAGAATTGGTCGTTAAAAGTAAAGAAGGCAGATTTTGATATCAGTGGAAGCTGGAATGTAACAGTAACAGAGTCTGGCGAATACTACATTTTAACAGGTGTTGATTGGAATAAAAATATAAGTGCAAATGCAACTGTTTCCTTTGGATTTGGAGCAAATGGTACTTACAATAGCGCATATTACTATGAATTAACTTACGATGGAGGAAGTACATCCAGCAACAGTACTACTACAACACAACCTTCTCCATCACCATCTGCTGCACAAAATACGACATCTGCTACACCAACAATTTATATTGCAGGGGATTCCACTGTCCAGACATATCGTGCAAGTTATTACCCACAACAAGGTTGGGGAGCATATTTAGCAGATTATTTTAACTCCAACGTAACGGTTTCCAATCATGCGATTGCAGGTCGTAGTTCTAAGAGTTTTATTACACAAGGAAGATTAGATACGATTTTAAATAGCATACAAGAAGGAGATTACCTACTTGTACAATTTGCAATTAATGATGCAAACTATAACGATGAGGAACGCTATGCACCAGTTGGAGACGGAAGTGAAGGTACATACCAATATTACATTAAACAATATGTTGAAGGTGCATTAGCAAAAGGTGCAACACCAATTCTTGTAACAACGACATTAAGTCTTGGAAGTTATTCCAACGGAAAATTTGTAAACAGTTATGCTGCATATTGCCAAGCAATGAAAGATATTGCAAATGAATACAATATCACATGTGTGGATCTAAACACATTGATGGTAAATCACTTGAATTCCATTGGATACGACAGTGCGTATTACTATTACATGATTTCATCCTCAGATACTTCTACAGATAAAACACATTTTACAGAGACAGGTGCCAGCGCAGTAGCCTCACTTGTAGCAAGTGGAATTCGAACATCAGGTAATACACTAGCGAGCTTTTTGAAATAAAGTCAAATAGGGAAATAAGTGAAGAATCACCTATCAGAAAGGAAAATATTTCTTAATGATAGGTGATTTTTTTATAGGAAATTCCACCTCGCCATATTTCCGATGAATTAAAAAGCTCCTAAAAAGCAGGGGCAGGATGCACACTTGTGATATATCCCAAATGATCCAATAATTACATAATAAAATTTGCTGTTTTCATTTGCCTTCTCATTTTAGAGTGCTATAATAGTTAGCACGCGATGTAATTTCGACAAAATTCGTCAAATTGCATTTTGGAAACAAGAAGGAGGAAAGAGCAATTCATGTTAAAAACGTTAGCAGCTCAAATTAAAGAATACAAAAAAGCAACCTTGCTTACACCGTTATTTATTGTATTCGAAGTTATTTTAGAGATTCTAATCCCATTATTAATGGCAATGATTATTGACAAAGGTGTTGAAGCTGGCGATATGAAATATGTCTACACAATGGGTGCCGTAATGCTTGGTGCAGCATTATTATCTCTATGCTTTGGTGGGCTAGCAGGTATGACTGCCGCAAAAGCAAGTACAGGATTTGCAAAAAATCTAAGAAAAGCAATGTTTGAAAATATTCAATCATTCTCATTCTCTAATATCGATAAATATTCCACACCAGGATTAGTAACCCGTCTTACAACAGACGTAACAAACGTACAGAACTCCTATCAAATGATTATTCGTATCTGTGTTCGTGCTCCAATTATGTTAATTAGTGCGATGGTTATGGCATTTACGATTAATGGAAAATTAGCTAGTGTGTTCTTAATCGCAATTATATTTTTAAGTTTCGCATTAGTCTTTATTTTGCGTTCTGCATTACCAATCTTCAAAACCGTATTTCGCAAATACGATGATGTAAATGCAAGCGTACAAGAAAATATCAATGCAATCCGTGTTGTAAAAGCATATGTTCGTGAAGACTATGAAACAGAAAAATTTAAAACTGCAAGTAAAATGCTTTATGATTTATTCGTATCTGCAGAAAAGAAAATCATCTGCAATGGTCCAGTGATGCAGTTTACAGTATACACATGTATTCTTGTAATCTCTTGGATTGGTGCAAACATGATCGTAGTTGGTGACCTATCTACTGGTCAATTAATGAGTTTATATACTTATATGTTTCAAATTTTAATGAGTTTAATGATTATCTCTATGGTATTCGTTATGGTTGCGATGTCGAAAGCATCCGCTGACCGAATCGCAGAAGTAATCAACGAAACTTCTGATTTACAAAATGGTGAAAATCCTATTACAGAAGTAAAAGATGGTTCTATTGAAATGAAAGATATTTCTTTCGCATACAAGAAAGACGCAGAATCTCCAGTATTAAGCCATATCAATTTATCTATTAAATCAGGTGAGACAATTGGTATTATAGGTGGTACTGGTAGTGCAAAAACATCATTTGTACAATTAATCCCTCGTCTTTACGACGTAACAGAAGGGGAAGTCCTTGTTGGTGGTATCAACGTAAAAGATTACGATCTAGATACACTTCGCAACGAAGTTGCTATGGTACTTCAGAAAAACGTATTATTCTCTGGTACAATCAAAGAAAACTTACGTTGGGGTAACAAAGAAGCTACAGATGAAGAATTAATCCATGCATGTAAACTTGCACAAGCACACGACTTTGTTACAAGCTTCCCAGATGGATATGACACTCATATCGAACAAGGCGGTAGCAACGTTTCTGGTGGTCAGAAACAAAGATTATGTATCGCTCGTGCCCTATTAAAGAAACCTAAGATTCTTATCTTAGATGACTCTACAAGTGCCGTAGATACAAAAACAGATGCATTTATCCGTAAAGCATTCCGTGAAGAAATTCCAAATACAACAAAGATTATCATTGCACAAAGAATTTCTTCTGTACAAGATGCAGATAAGATTCTTGTATTAGACGATGGTGTTGTAGAATCCTTCGGTACACATGATGAATTACTACAAACAAGTAAAATCTATCGTGATGTATTCAAATCACAAACGAAAGGAGACGACCAAGATGCAAAATAAGAATGGTAAAAAAGGCAATGCGTTTCCTACATTTAAAAGATTATTTTCATATGTATTTAAACATTATAAATTACAATGTTGTGCTGTTTTCGTATTAATTATCATCACTTCCTTAACAAGTGTTGCAGGAACTATGTTTATGAAAACACTAATTGATAAGTATATTACACCACTAATCGGTTTGGAAAATCCGAACTTTGCACCATTATTAAGAGCAATTAGTGGAATGGCAGTGATTTACGGAATGGGTGTATTGTCCAACTGGTCCTATTCCCGTATCATGGTATCTGTAACACAAGGTACTTTAAAAAAGATCCGTGATGATGTATTTACACACATGGAATCCTTGCCAATTGGTTACTTTGACACTCACGCACATGGCGATATTATGAGTGTTTATACAAATGATACAGATACATTAAGACAGATGATTAGCCAAAGTATCCCTCAATTATTTTCAGGGGTAATTACAATCGTTGGTGTGATTGCATCTATGATAACATTAAGTATTCCATTATCTATCGTAACATTTGTGATGATGGGTGTTATGTTCTTTACTACGAAGGCACTTGCTGGAAAATCTGGTATGTACTTTGGGAAGCAACAGAAAAACATTGGTAAAGTAAATGGTTATATCGAAGAAATGATGGAAGGTCAAAAGGTTATCAAAGTATTCTGCCATGAAGAAGAAAGTATTGAAAAATTCAATGAATTAAACGAAGAGTTATTCGTAACAGCAAACAACGCCAACAAATTTGCTAACATCTTAATGCCTGTTCTTGCAAACATTGGTAACATATTTTATGTTATCACAGTTATGATTGGTTCTGTGGTAGCTATTAGTTCCGTAGGTGGATTTACACTAGGTTCCCTAGCATCCTTCTTACAGTTTACAAGAACTTTAAATCAACCAATTTCACAGATGTCACAACAGTTAAACTCCATCGTTATGGCTCTAGCAGGTGCAGAACGTATCTTTGCTTTATTAGATGAAGAACCAGAAGTAGACGACGGTTACGTAGAACTTGTAAATGCAAAAGTAGACGAAGCTGGAAATCTTCAAGAAACAGAAGAACGTACTGGTATGTGGGCTTGGAAACATTTCCACAAAGAGGACGGAACGGTTGAGCTTAAAAAGATGGAAGGGGATGTTGTATTCGATCACGTTGACTTCGGTTATACAGATGAAAAGATGATTCTACATGACATCGAACTTTATGCAAAACCAGGTGAAAAGATTGCTTTCGTTGGTGCTACAGGTGCTGGTAAGACAACAATCACAAACTTAATTAACCGTTTCTATGACATTCAAGATGGTAAGATTCGTTATGACGGGATTAACATTAGCAAAATAAAAAAGGATGATTTAAGACGTTCCTTAGGAGTGGTATTACAGGATACACAATTATTTACAGGAACCGTTATGGAAAATATCCGTTTTGGTAAGTTAGATGCCACAGACGAAGAAGTAATGGCAGCAGCAAAATTAGCCAATGCAGATCAGTTTATCAAACATCTTCCAGAAGGCTATCACACAATGTTAACTGGAAATGGTGCAAATTTATCTCAAGGTCAAAGACAGCTTCTTTCCATTGCTCGTGCAGCAATCGCAAACCCACCAGTTCTTATCTTAGATGAGGCTACTTCGAGTATTGATACAAGAACTGAAAAAATCGTACAAGAAGGTATGGATGCGTTAATGCATGGTAGAACCGTATTTGTTATTGCACACCGTTTATCTACTATCAAGAACTCGAATGTAATTATGGTTCTTGATAAAGGTCGTATTATTGAACGTGGTGACCATGATAGCTTGCTTGAGAAAAAGGGCATTTATTATCAACTTTATACAGGTGCATTAGAACAAGATTAATGCTATAATAAAAGGGCCTTATCCGTTTTGGGTAGGCTCTTTTAATTTCATTGCAGTAGAACTAGGACGTGAGAGTGTGTGACACACTACCTTCCTTAGATATGGAGTTTAAAAATGAAAAAGGCAGTTTTAGTTGTAAGCTTTGGTACGACAAATGTACATACCATTGAGTGTACGATTGGGAAGATAGAAAAAAAGATAAAGGAACAGATAAAAGGAAATTCTTCGGAAGAAATAATACTATATCGGGCATTTTCAAGTGCAAGAATCATTCAGAAAATCCAGCAAAAATCAGGAATTCACATTTTTACTGTACAACAGGCATTGGACCAAATAAAACAAGATGGGATAGAACATGTTATCGTGCAACCGACCTTTGTGATGCAAGGTTTAGAATATGATGAAATAATAGGGCAGATAGAAAAATACAAGGATCAATTTCAAGATATCCGAGTGGGAGCACCTTTGCTCAATGATATACAAGATTATAAGGAAGTAGTTGCGACCTTGACAGAAGTGTTGGAACAAGCATCCTGGCAAAAAGCTGTTATTTTAATGGGACATGGAACGACAAGTCAAGCCAATCAAGTGTACGACAACTTAAATAATATGTTTCGGAAGATGCAATATAACCATGTTTATGTGGCGGTGTTAAGAGAGCATCCAAGCCTAGAAGAGGTATTACTACAGTTACGGAAAGAATCCTATCAAGAGGTATTTCTTTTGCCATTTATGGTTGTTACAGGGTATCATGTGTTAAGAGATATGATCGGAGAGTCTGACAACGCATGGGTGAACCGTTTGAGAAAAGAAGGGTATAAAGTAGAATACTCAACAAAAGCACTAGGTGAATATGAAAAGATACAGGAACTTTTTGGACAACACGCAAAAAAGGCTAGGAAACTAGGAAGAAAAGGTGCTGTTTAAAACAGAGGCAAACATTGGTACGACAAAAAACGAGAAAATCCATTATAATATACGTGTGAATTGTAAATAAAATGAACGTAGAAAGGTATGGTATATAGATGGCGTATTTTCCCTTTTTTATAGATATTCAAGATAAACATTGTTTAGTTGTAGGGGGTGGGGCAGTTGCATTTCGTAAAGTTCATGTGTTGCTCCAATTTGGTGTGTATGTTACAGTAGTGTCCCCTACTATTTGTAAAGAATTAAAAGAATTAAGTAAGGTAGAAGGAAAATTAATTCTTTTAGAGCGTGAATTCGAAAATGCGGATATTCAACACTGCTTTTTTGTCATTGCAGCAACCAATAATAGAACAGTAAATGAGGCAATAGAAGTACTTTGCAAAGAATCCAATACGTTAGTAAATCTTGCAGACAGTTGTGACAAAAGTGCATTTTTATTTCCTGCAGTTGTAAAAAAGGGAGATATTGTTATCGGTACCACCACGGCTGGAAAAAGCCCTGATATTGCGAAATGGGTTAGAATGAGTGTAGAAGCAGCTGTACCAGATTATATGGCGGAGTTAACAGAGTGCTTAGGGGAATGCCGAATTGCCATTAAAGAAAGAATACATTCTGAGTCTTTGCGTAAGAAGGCGTTTAAAGAACTTTTATATATAGGGATGAAAGCAGAGGGTAGAATTGAAAAAGATATGATCGAACAAGTAATACGCAATTATGAGTAAATATTTAGAGTGTTTTTAAACATAAGAGTTAGAAAAATGGAATGTCTGTACAAAAGCTGGTGGAATGGACAATTTATGTACAGAAAATAATACAATATTGGTACTTTCAGTTGACAAGGTAACGGTCTCCTTTTAAAATAGAACTATGCTCTTGAAATGCGGTGTTTAGTTACTTATTCAAATTTTCAAATTAGTATGGATTGTTTTGGAAGGAGGCAGAAAATGTTTAAAAGGATAAGAAGATACTTATTGTTCTTATTCATGTTCACGGTTACAACTGCTAATATAGTAGATTGTAATGTTTTTGCTGAAGAAGAAACACTAGAAGTTACGTCGATAGGGGCATCGGTAAAAGGTTCCATAGAAGATATCATAAAAGATTCTACAGACGCAACAGAGTATGCAGAAGATACATTTGCAGATGATTCAGATGATTCAAATGATTCAAATGAATCAGAAGATTCAATAGAAGAAACAATTGCCGATACCAGTTTACAAACGGTATCAACTTACATATTTACCTACAAAAAGTTACCGCCGTTATATATTACCAAAAAGGAAGCGCAAAGTTTAGGTTGGCTTGGTGGTAGCTTAGCGGACATTGATTGTACGAAAAGTATCGGAGGAGATTATTTTGGTAATTACCAAGGGTTATTACCAAGCAAAGATGGTAGATGTTATTGGGAGTGTGATATTGATACATTAGGTACTGATACAAGAGGAACAAAGCGTTTGGTTTATTCAAATGATGGTCTTATGTTCTACACAGAAGATCATTATGCGACATTTCAAATGCTAAATCCAGAGGTTTATAGCATAAAAAATCAAATTTTGTAAAAAAGTACTATCATTTTTTTTAGAATGTGTTATAATAGGGGTATTCGCATTTACATAAAGAGGAGACAAGAAATGCAAAGAACTGAAACATTGATAAGAGAAATGATTTGTTATTATTCGGGAGAACCTAAGAGAATACAGCACTTTATAAAGGTGCATAGCTTCGCTAAGACAATTGGTTTATTAGAAAAATTAGATAAAGAAACATTATATATACTAGAAACCGCAGCACTAGTTCATGATATTGGAATTCGAGTTTGCGAAGAAAAGTATGGAACATGTACAGGTAAACTTCAAGAATTAGAAGGACCAGCAGTTGCAAGAGCACTATTAGATGATTTAGGATATGATGAAGCAGTTATGGATAGAGTTTGTTTTTTAGTTGCACACCATCATACCTATGACAAAGTAGATAACTTAGATTATCAGATTTTAATTGAAGCAGACTTTTTAGTAAATATGTTTGAAGAAAACTACGATAGAAAGTCTATTGAGACAGCGTTTCAACGTATTTTTAAAACTTCATCAGGACGATTTTTATGTAGACAAATATTTGGCTTATAGGGAGGCGTCTTAAAACTGATTTGTGCTCACAAACGATTTCGTATGAAAAAACATCAAAGAATACGTATACAAAAGGGTATTCAATCAATAAAGTATGTAAAAGAAAATTATGTAAAAAGAATAGTTGAAAAATGAGATGCTGTTAGGTAAAATACCACGACAGCATCTTTTTTGCGTTCTCCAAAGGTTAGCGGGGGATTGTAAATATATCTTGCAGATTAAAAAAACGGATTGTATAATAAAATCGTGGCTAAGAAGTAATTAAAAAGGAGATTTGTTTATGAATGTACATAAGAAAGCAGTATTTGTAATGATATGTTTTATGCTACTTGTCTTTTCAGGTGCACCTAATGCAAAGGCAGCGGCTGTTGATGATGCTGTCGAAATATTTAAAGAATGTCGTGTTTACTGTTTTGACATGGAATCAATCAAAGATAATCACATTATTGTAAGTTGGACATATTCAAATAATTACACAACAGATTCTGGTAACGGTAATTACAAAAACCCATTTATTGACATCAAAGGATTTGAAATTCAGGTATGTACAGATAAGGATTATCCTGCAAATAAAGTTAAAACTTACAAAACAGCGAAATATATTGACAATGTTGAAAGTGCGAAATATACCTATCGAATCCCTGTATCTATTCTTGGGAAAAATGGTGGTAAATTATATGCCAGAATACGTGCATATGGAAAAATCAAAACAATAAAAGGAACAATATCTTCTGAAGAGTCAACCAATATCCAAGTGGGTGATACCGTCTACGGTGGCTATCAAAATCTCACCTGCTGGGGTGGATCCTATTTACTTACAAACTATAAGGAAAAAATGGAACGTGACTACTGCGAATATGTCAAGATAACCAAAGCTAACTGGGGTGGTATGTATTCACTAATTCGAAAAGGATACTATTATTGTGATTCAAATGGTGTAAAAAGCTATTATGATAAAAATCATGATGGTTGGCTTGATCCATCAGAAATAAGAAACATATATACGATTAGCAATTATAAATATGGAAAATCTCCAAATGATAATGCCTATTGGTTATTAACCAAAACCAACACATATCAATACAAAATATCCAATTTAGATGGTTTAAGATTTTTACCATGGGTTTCCACAATTCAGATAAGAGATTATACTGCAAAAAAGATGGATTTATCGAAATATCGTCATATCAGAACTGTATCAATTCGCGAATTATGGCAAAGCCAAATTCAATTAGTCGCACCATATGCCAAAGAAATTAAAATCGAATCTGAAACCGGAGGTTCTTGGAATAAGGCAAAATTATCATCCATTGATGTTTCAAAATGCAATGCTGTTGTATACTTAACACTTGGCGGTTCCTATTATAAATATATAACAACCAAACTACCAACTTCAGCGAAAAATCTACGATGGATTTCGCTGTCTTATAATAGAGAGAGTATAATCGATTTAAACAAATACAAAAATCTTAACTTGGCATATTTTTATGCAAATAAATTCACGAAATGCAAGATGGCAAAATGTACAAAACTTGACTATGTATACTTCTATTGCTCAGACCAAATCAGCTCCGTAAATTTGACAAATGCTAAAGCACTAAAAGGAGTAGATATTTATAGTTGTAAAAAGCTAACTTCAAGTGGAGTGAAAACCGTCAAAAAAACCAAAATTACAAAAAACAAAGGACGTTGGTGGGAAAGTACTAAAACGTGGAAAAATATTATAGATGATATTTATAAATCCATGTAGAAAAAAGATGATTATTTTTATATAATTGCAGGCAGGTCGTGTTCGACTTGCCTGCTGTGTTTTTGGAATGATATTTAAAAGAGAGATTATGGGAATAGGAAAGTGAGAAAGAATTAGTATGGAAGGAAATAATTACAACAATCCAGGCAAAGCATTTGCCAAATACGTATCCTTTAATGTTCTTGGAATGATAGGAATTTCGTGTTACATTTTAGCGGATACATTTTTCGTAGCAAAAGGACTAGCATCCAATGGACTAGCGGCGTTGAACTTAGCCATCCCTGTATTTAGTTTAATACACGGACTAGGCTTAATGATTGCTATGGGAAGTGCTACGAAATTTTCGATTTTGCGAGCAATGAAAGAGGAGAAAAAAGCGAATCAATATTTTACACAAGCATTGTATAAAATTATCTTTTTCTCAATGCTTTTTATATTGGCAGGAGTATTCTGTTCAGACCAGATCAGTCAACTTTGTGGTGCAGATAGCGATACGATTGGTTTGACAAGTATTTATTTGAAAACAATCTTGTGCTTTACACCAATGTTTTGCTTGAATCACTTACTCATCTGTTTTGTTCGGAATGATGGAAGTCCTCACCTTGCTATGTATGCAACATTAGCAGGAAGTTTTGCAAATATTATCTTTGACTACATTTTCATATTTCCTTGCAATATGGGAATGTTTGGAGCTGCCCTTGCAACAGGAATGTCACCGATAACAGGGATACTTGTATTATCGGTATACATTTTAAAGAAAAAGAACGCATTTCATTTGCAAAAAGCACCATTTCAGTTGGGGGTATCGTTTGATACTATTCGTTTGGGCTTTTCGTCCTTTATTAACGAATTGTCATCAGGTGTAGTAATTTTTGTATTTAACTATATTATCATGCATTTGGCAGGAACTATTGGTGTTGCTGCTTATGGTGTTGTTGCAAATATTGCACTTGTAATTACATCACTATTTACTGGAATTGGACAAGGTGTGCAACCATTGATTAGTCATTATTACGGTGTTGGTGATACCGAGAAAATGAAACAGACATATCGTAGAGGTATCATAACTGCATTAAGTTTAGCCGCAATCTCATATGTAATCGTTGTGGTGTTCCGTGAGCCGTTAATAGCAGCATTTAACGAAGAGCAGAATCAACAGTTAGCATCCATCGCCAATCTAGGGCTTGTACTTTATGCGTTGGGATTTTTTCCAAGTGGTATCAATGTAGTTTCTGCATTTTTTATGACAGCCAAGGAACAAGCATCTAACGGAATGGCTATATCAATTGCTCGGGGGTTGATTTTTATTGTACTATTTGCAGTAGTATTGTCTATGTTATTTAGCATGACAGGAGTGTGGTTATCTTTCTTCTGTGCAGAGATTGCAACATTGATTTTTGTAATCTGTTTACTTAGAAGAGAAAATAAGATAAAATTGTAAAAGGAAGAACTACAAAAGAAGTGTAAGTGTTTCAAGAAAAGAAATGCTTACACTTTTTGATAATAAAATGATTTATACAGAAAGGCAAATGAATATGAGAAAAATAGGAATTGTAGAAGACGACCAAAAATTAAGTAATGAACTATCGCTATTTTTAACAAACAATGGATTACATACAATCAGTTTACCAGAATGCGACTTTACCCCAGATGGAATCTTAAGTCACCACTTAGATATGGTGTTGTTAGATATCGGGTTACCCAATACAGACGGTCTCTATTTGTGCAAAGAACTTCGAAAGCGTTCTGAAATTCCAATTATTATGATAACAAGCAAAGATACGGAAATGACAGAACTTATGAGCATGAATTGTGGTGCAGATGATTTTGTAGCAAAACCATTTCATCTACAAATATTATTAGCACGAATTGAAGCAATTCTAAAACGAGTGTATAAGGAGAGTGAACACTCTAGCCTGTTTGATTTGGGTGAGTTTACAGTTATTTCCTAATCAATTATATGGAATTTTACAGAACAAAAACCTATTTTGACGAGCTTACAGACTTAAACGATTCCCTAGATAAAAAGTACTTATTGCCAGAGCTTATGAAAAAGGGGAAAAGACAGGAAGAAAGTCAGTTTTATGATTTAGTAAAAGATATGGGGAAATCCATGACAGAACATGTAAATGAATATAAGTATTCCAATCGAGAGTATAAAGAATACATTGAAATGTGGATTCACGAAGTAAAAATTCCAATTGCAACAGCAAGTCTTGTTTTAGCTAACCATAAAAATGAAATATCTTCTAGCATCGAGGAAGAACTGAATAAGATTGAAGGTTATATCGAACAAGCTTTATTTTATGCAAGAAGTAATTATGTAGAAAAGGATTATCGAATCACAGATGTATCCTTAAAGGATGTCGTTCACCAAGTACTCCTGAAAAATAAAAGAAATTTGATTGAGAAACGAGCAAAAATGAATCTCCATGGGCTAGATACATTTGTACTTAGTGATTCCAAATGGCTAGGATTTATTATAAACCAACTCATATCCAATGCTATCAAGTACGCAAAAGAAGAGTTATCCATAGAAATCTATGCAGAAGAACAAGACGGAATCTGTAGTCTGCATTTAAAAGATTATGGTGTAGGAATTCGTCAAGAAGATTTACCATTTGTATTCGAAAAGGGGTTTACTGGAAATAACGGACGAAAGAAAGAAAAATCAACAGGCATTGGACTGTACCTGTGTGAGAAATTATGCGGAAGATTAGGACATAAGATTGTACTGCAAAGTGAAGAAGACAACGGATGTGAAGTAATCGTTTACTTTACAAAAACAGATTTTTACGATACGGTATCATAACTTGTTTTTCCATGTTTTAGAGTGTTGAAAATTCGAAACCTTTTCTATTCTTTCAGAAACTTTCAAAACCTTTCAAAACTGAAAGGTTTCTGTAAGGTAATTCAATGGTTCATTTTTCTTTACTAAGGTATGATTAGAACAAAGGAAAGGAGTTATGAAACATGTGTATCGTATTAAATGTAGATAACGTAGAAAAGTATTATGGAAATAAAGGAAATATCACAAAAGCAGTAGATGGAATCAGTTTTCATGTTGTAGAAGGTGAATTTGTAGGAATTATGGGAGCTAGCGGAAGTGGAAAAACAACTCTTCTCAATTGTATTTCCACATTAGATACCGTAACCAGTGGCAATATTTTTGTAAATAGACAAAATGTAACACAATTAAAAGGAAAAAAGTTAACCAAATTCCGAAGAGATGAATTAGGATTCGTATTTCAAGATTTTAATTTACTAGATACGTTAACCGTATTTGAAAATATTGCGTTAGCACTTTCTATCCAACATGTAAATGCAAGTGAAATTGAACAAAGAGTACAGGAAGTTGCCAAACAACTTGCGATTCAAAATATTTTAGATAAATATCCATATCAGATCTCAGGAGGACAGAAACAGCGAGTATCCAGTGCACGTGCTATCATTACCAAGCCTCGCTTGATTCTAGCAGACGAACCGACAGGTGCCCTTGATTCCAAATCAGCAAAGATGTTATTGGATTGCTTTAGTTATTTGAATCTAGAACAAGATGCGACGATTTTAATGGTAACACATGATGCATTTACAGCAAGTTATGCCAATCGAATTATTTTTATTAAGGACGGAAGAATCTTCAACGAAATTCGAAAAGGAGACAACAGTAGAAAAGAATTCTTTAACCAAATCATAGATGTGGTTTCCCTTTTAGGAGGTGAATTAAGCGATGTTATATAAGCTTTCCCTTCTCAATATTCGAAAGTCCTATAAGGACTATGCGATATACTTTTTAACGCTAATACTAGGAGTTGCAATTTTTTATGTGTTCAACTCTTTGGATAGTCAAGAAGCAATGTTTACATTAACGGAATCCGCTTATGATATTATTAAGTTAATGGTTTCCATGTTGGGTGGAATATCCGTAGTGGTCGCCATTATATTGGGATTCCTAATTGTATATGCAAACAATTTTCTGATTCGCCGAAGAAAGCGAGAATTTGGAGTCTATTTAACTCTTGGTATGAGCAAACATAGTATATCCAAAATTTTAATTACAGAGACATTTATCATTGGACTAATATCACTAGTAGTAGGACTTATTATTGGGGTATTTGCATCACAATTTATGTCCATTTTAATCGGAAGAATGTTTGAAGCAGATATGTCAGAGTATTACTTTAGTTTTTCAAAAGCTGCATGTATGAAAACAGTAGTTTGCTTTGGAATTATGTTTGTTTTGGTTATTCTATTTAACGCAATTTCCATTAGTAGATATAAACTTGTAGACTTAATGAGTGCAAATCGTAGAAATGAAGTAGTAAAGTTAAAAAATCCAATTGTTTCTGTAATTGTATTTTTCATATCAATTGCAACGTTAGTGTATTGCTATTGTAGCATTACTGTAAACTACGAGAATTTATCTAGTGTAAAATGTCTAGTTATCATTGCATTAGGAACTATAAGTACATTTCTATTTTTCTGGTCTCTATCTGGCTTCTTTTTAGTAGTCATTCAGAAGAATAAGAAAATTTATCTAAAGGATTTAAATGCATTTGTTTTAAGACAGGTACACAACAAAGTAAATACGATGGTATTGAGTATGACAATTATATGTTTGTTGCTATTTGTTTCGATTGGAGCAATTACCATAGGTGTTGCATTAAATAAATCCTGTAATGAAGATATTCGAATGAGTACACCAGCTGATTTGTCCATACGAAAAGTACTTGATGAAAAAAATAATTCTACAGTAGTAGAACTATTAGAAGAGCATGATATAGATTTACACAGTATTAAGGAATATGTAGAATTTCCACAGTATCATACTTCCGATTTGAAGATGAAAAATCTATTAAGTGAACAAATGCAACAGGAACTTATGAAGAGTTATCCTATGGTACAATGGGATACACCGACAGAAATCGTAAAAGTTAGTGATTATAATCAACTGGCGACATTATATGGTGAGAAGACTTTTTCGTTAGAAGAAAATGAGTACATTGCGTTGTGCAATTTTAAGACATTTTTAGATTTTCAAAATCAATATCTTGCAGAACAAGGTGAACTTGTCATAAGCGGAAATATATACATTCCAAAATATGACGTCTGCCAAGAAATGATGCTTATGCTTGGAGAGCAGAGAACTACATTTAATGTGATTATTTTACCTGACAGTGCAGTGGAACAAGATGAGAACATGCAAATTGCTTCATATATATTTGCAGGGAAATACATCAAAATGAGCGAGAAAGCAGCAAAAGCATTTGACCAAACGATTGTGGCATTAGAAGATGTGCGTGGTATAAACTGTAACACTAGAATTCATATTAAAGAAGCAAGTGTAGGTTTGGCCGCTATCGTAGTATTTGTAGGATTATATATAGGAATTACATTTCTAATTACCAGTGCTGCGTTGTTAGCTTTGAAGGAGTTGTCAGAAACTTCAGACAATAAAGAACGTTATACTCTGCTTCGAAAATTGGGGGTAGAAGATAAATTGATTCACAAGTCACTATTTATGCAGATAGGAATCTTTTTCTTTATGCCTTTACTACTTGCAATTGTGCATGCATACTTTGGGATTTGTTTTATGGGAAAAATGTTAGTAGTGCTTATGAGTGAAAATATTCTAAAATCTATTATCACTTCAGGCCTAATTTATGGAGGAATTTATATAATTTATTTTATTTCCACCTATTATAGTAGTAAAAGAATACTAGAAGATTAGGCAAAACGACGAAAAAAAATAAAATGGTAAAAATTTTGTCAAATAATTTGATTAATCTCTTTTTTTGAGTTATAATGCATAAGGCTTTATGTAAAGACAATAAGAAAAGAGGTAAAAGTTATGGAGTACAGTTATCTTTTATCACTAGCAATCATCTTGCTTAGTACAAAGGCACTAGGACTAGCAACTAAGAAAGTACGACTTCCGCAAGTAGTAGGAGCACTTTTAGCGGGGCTACTTCTAGGACCTGCATGTACTGGCATTATAACGACTACAGATTTCTTGAGTGATGTATCAGAAATTGGTGTCATTGTTTTAATGTTTATTGCAGGTCTTGAAAGTGATATTACAGAGCTGAAAAAGTCAGGAAAGGCATCTTTTATTATTGCGTTATTAGGTGTCCTTGTTCCTTTAGGCGGAGGTTTTTTAATTGCTTTCCTATTTAATGAAGGAGATCCAACCCTATCCACTAGCACTTTCTTGCAAAACATGTTTATCGGTATTATTATGACTGCAACATCTGTTAGTATAACAGTAGAAACGTTGAAAGAGTTAGGAAAACTTTCAACAAAAGCAGGTAATGCCATACTTGGAGCAGCATTAATTGATGATATTTTAGGCATCATTGCACTTACTATTATTACAAGTGCAGCCAGCTCAGATGTAAATATCGGAGTTGTATTATTGCAAATTGTAGCATTTTTTGTTGTTGGATCAGCAGCAGGAGTGGCATTCCATTGGGTATTTAAAAAGTGGGTTGCTAATTCCAATACAGATTTAAGACGTTTTGTTGTGATTAGTTTTTCATTCTGTCTTATAATGGCGTATTCCGCAGAAGAATTTTTCGGTGTTGCAGATATTACAGGAGCATTTATAGCAGGTCTGGCAATTTCAGGAACTGCGCGAATCCATTACATAACTTCAAGGTTTGAAACTTTATCCTACATGCTTTTATCACCAGTATTCTTTGCAAGCATTGGTCTAAAAGTAGAATTACCATCCATGACAAGTAAAATAGTAATGTTTGCAGTATTATTAGTAATAGTTGCAATTATATCAAAAGTGATTGGATGTGGATTAGGAGCTAAACTTTGTCACTACAAAAAGGATGAATGCGTCCAAATTGGCGTAGGTATGATTTCCCGTGGAGAGGTAGCTTTAATTGTTGCCAATAAGGGAATCGCGTGTGGGCTTATGAGTACAACCTTATTTGGACCAATTGTAATTATGGTTATCGTCACAACAATTATTACTCCAATTTTATTAAAGGTTGTTTTTAAAGATAAAGGAAACGAGACTGAAGTGGTTGATTCTAAATTGATTTCAAACTATAATGAATCATCTAAAATCGACGCAGAAGAACAAAAAAGTATGTGAGAATAGGAAATTGCGTAAATTTTTATTGCAATTAGGAAACTACTATGTTAGCATGTTTAAAAGCATATGATTACATGCTATGCAATAAAAAAGTGAGGTAACAAGATGGAAGAAAACATGAATTACGAAGAATCACATGATATTATTACATTAACTTTAGATGATGATTCAGAACTTGAATGTGTTGTATTATCTATCTTCCCAGTGAAAGAAGACCAATATATCGCATTAATGCCTGTTGAAGAATTAGAAAAAGATGAAGAACAGAGCGAAGTTTTATTATATCGTTTTAGTGAGTCAGAAGATGGTGAATTAGATTTAGCTAATATCGAATCTGATGAAGAATATGAAATTGTTGCAGAAGCTTTTTCTGAAATTCTAGATGAGATGGAAATTGACACTGAATTCGAAGAATTTGAAGCAGGCGAATAATTATAATGTGAATAAGTTAGAGAGTTGTATAGGGTATTTATACAACTCTCAGGCTGTAGACAACTAATCCCACCATTCTGGTGGGATTAGTTGTCTTTTT
>CAYPEJ010000004.1:0-179277 GCA_964409685.1 uncultured Anaeromicropila sp. | reverse complement strand
AATCCATATGGGAATTTCACTTACAAACTACCTTATAATTTGTTGTAGGTATGGACTTTCACTTTACAATTCACTTATAGTTTCGTATACACTTCCTTATACCTACTGTTATCCTTGTACTCTGCTTGTTACCGTTGCCGACATAACGGAACAACTAGACACCGCAGAAGATGTTGTAAGAAAGGCAGTATTACTCAAAATTCCACTTTGTGTATTCATCACAATTCCTCTCAAAAGAATACTAATACCTTCTCCCGCTGCAAATCTTCCTAGATACATGGTTCCCTTCCAAGGCGCCCATGTTCTACCACCATCTAAGGAAAATTGTACATTTCTCAGTCCCAATGGATTATCAATTAATTGTACATCAACCGCATCAACTGTTCCAATATTCCATGCATTGATTGCATAAGTAATCCACTGATTCATGCAAATAGGGAAGGTTAGCACATTTTTCGTAATAAATAATATTGCTTCCGAACCACTTGTTCCAACACTTACTATAGTCGTTGAAATATTATTACTCAAATCTGGATCAGTAGTTGTCGAAGTCACTTGTGCCGTATTGGATATCGCACTTGTTCCCGTTGCTACCGACGCTACAGTACCACGAAGCAAAATGCTTTCCGTTGCTCCATCTGCCAGCCTACCAATATCATAACTTCCAGTCCAAGTCTCCCATGAAGTTCCATTATTATATGATACTTCTAAAGCTGCTAAATTCGCAGGCTGTGCATCTCGCAAAGTTACACCTTGTGCCACATTTGGACCATTATTTGTTATTTCTACTGTATATACAATGGTATCACCGACCTGCGCATTTGCAACATTTGCAGTCTTCACAACCGCAACATCTGCCCCTACATCTACTAGATTAATATCAGTTGACGTATTATTTTCTAGACGAGGATCGGTTGTATCCGAACTAACATTTGCAGTATTGATAATCGTAGCACCAGGCTGACTATTTACTATTCCACGTATCAATATGCTCCTTAAAAATCCATTCGGTGCAGTTACATAGGAAACACTTCCCGTCCATGGTTCCCAAGTTACTCCATCATCCAATGAATATTCCACATTCGAAAGAGCCGCAGGTACAACATCTTCTAAAATGAAATTTGCTGCATCCGATGGTCCATGATTCGCTACCGCTACTGTGTAAGTTAATATATTATTCTGTACCGATGGTTTTGGCGCAGACACCTTATACACTGCCAGATCTGCCCTTGTGATTACTTTCGTTGTAACATCATCAATATTATTATCTAGATTCGGGTCAAATGTCTCTGCACTCACTACCGATACATTCAAAATATCCTCTGTTGTAAAAGAAGCAAGATCCCCACTAATTAGCACTGCTTGCGTATCGCCTGCTGCCAGATCTCCCAATGTAATTGTTCCCGTCCAGGATAGCCAAGTTGTTCCACCATCTATGCTGTACATCTGATTCGTAACATTACTTGGTAAAACATCTGCTACATCTACTCCCACTGCATCGGATGGTCCTAGATTTCGTACCAATAGACGATATATCAGCCTTTCTCCTGCAACTACTTCCTCAACAATCACACTCTTCTCAATAGATACATCTGCTACAGCCCTCGTCGGTGTCGTAACACTACTTTGGTTATTATTTAAATTCGGATCCGTTGTCACCGTACTTACAATGGATGCTGTATTCGTTACATCACTTACCAAGCTAGAATCAGCCGTTCCTCTAATATAAATAGTTCTGACTTCTCCTGCCGTCATCGTTCCAAGTTCCAATGATCCTTCCCAATCCGTATAAGCTCCATCCAAAGTCTCTGCATATTGTGGTTCCAAAATATCACTTGGAATCGCATCTGTAAGCCTAACATTTAGGGCATTAGACGGTCCTAAATTGCGCATAGTTATCTGGTACGTGACCACATCTCCTGCTACAATCGGCGTCGAAGAAATTTCCTTTTCTACACTAAGATCTGCAAGAGTTGTAATGTTACTTACAAATGTCGATGTATTATTATCTGGATTGGTATCCGTTGTTGTAGTTGTAACCCTTGCCACATTACTTACCGTTCCTACTGCAGCAGGGTTAATTGTTCCTCTAAATAAAATGATTCTCGTATCATCTGGTACAATCGTTCCAAGATTTAATTGGTATGGTTCTTCCCAAGTCTTCCAAGTCACACCAGCATCCAGTGAATAGGAAGGATTCTGCAGAGAAACAGGTGGATCGGATAAAACCACATTTTCTGCAACCGATGGTCCATAATTTCCAACTCGAACTTCATATAAGATGGATTGCCCTGCAACAATAGGCTCTGGAACTCCTTTTTTTTCAACATATGCATCTGCTTTTTGCCTTACTGTGGTTGTTACAGTATCTTCTACTGGATCCTTCACATTTGTTGCTGTCACCGTAACAGTATTCACAATATTCGTCACTGTTGTGTCTAGTGATACATCCCCTCGAATCGTAAGCTGAACCGATCCATTTGGTGGAATGGAGCTAATATCAAGTGTTCCAGTCCAAGGGATGTAGTTTGTTCCAGTGCCGATTACATATTTTGGGTTTTCCAGGCTTATTGGGATCATATCAGTCACTCGAATTCCATAAGCTGTCACATTGTTGGCAGACGTATTCCGAATTGTAATGGTATACGTAAGCTGTTCCCCTGCATTGACAGGTTCTGGCGCTGCCGTTTTGTCTACGGAGAGCGTTGCCAACTGTGCCTCCGATGTTACTGTTGCTGTATTATTTGACAGATTCGGATCTGTTGTCACAGAAGTTACATTGGCAGTATTCACAATAGTCTGTGATAAATCTGCCTCTCCTCGAAATAGAATGGTCGAATTTTTCCCATTTTCTAACTCTGCAATGTCATATCGGAATTGATCCGTCCAAGCAATCCATGAAGTTCCATTATTTATGGAATATTCTGTATTGGTTAATCCTACAGCAGGTGGTGTATCCGTTAATACAATTCCCGTTGCATTAGATGGTCCTGCATTAAATACATTTACGGTATACGTTAACGTCGTTCCATTTAACTGACTTGTTTTGGTAACTCCTACATCTGCTATAACTCTTACATCAGAGGTTACCGTACTCGTATTATTGGTTTGATTTGGATCCGGCGTCTGTGAGGTGACCGTTGCTGTATTGTCAAATGCAGTTGTTGTATTAGAAGGTACATTTCCTCGAACTAATATTATTGCATTTTGACTAGGTACGAAATTTCCTAACGAAATACTATTGGAAGCTGGCCAAGCCGTCCAAGTGACACCATTATCCAAAGAATACTGGGCACTTTCTAGTGGTACTGTATCGCTCACCGTAACTCCTACTGCATTGGATGGTCCTGCATTGTTCACTACCAATTGATACACAAGCTGTGTACCTGCCGTTACAGGATTGGCTGTAGCAGTTTTGACAATGGACATATCCGCAGATGGTCTTACATTGGTTGTAATCGTAACCGTATTATTCGTCTTAACAGGATCAGGAGTCCTAGAAGTAACAGTTGCCGTATTATCAAATGTATTCACCTCAGAAGCTGTTTGAGAAACAATCCCTTTTATTATGATATTTTGCGAAACGCCATTGGCTAATGACTCTAAACCTAAGCTCCCCGTCCACAGTTTAAATTCTCCTTGCGCTCCCGTAGTAGAATACGTTGGATTAAGCAAATAAGTTGGTACTACATCTGTTATTACAACGCCATCTGCTGTATCTGGCCCTAGATTCGTTGCAGTTATCGAATAGGATAATTCTTGGCCTGGAACCGCTACGGTACCTGCAGTTGGTAAAGTTTGTTTCGTAATCCAAAGATCCGCATTTCGAACATAAGTTGTGACTGTATTCGTATTAACTGGATTCATTCTTGGTATTGAAATCGTACCTGTGTTGCTGATAGGATTTGGATTTGGAACATCCTGCCCAACTCGAACATCCCACTGAATCGTTACCGCCTGCTTTGAACCAATGCTATTTAACACAATTCCATCCGTTAAATTTCCCGTGTAACTGGTACTTACTTGCAAACTTCCAGTTACCAGTGTCGTTCCAGCAGGTATCGGATCTGTAAATGTAATTCCTGATTGTGCAACTCCACCTTCATTTCTCAATGTTACCGTGTAATGAATAGTGTCACCTGTCGTTGCCTCTGCTCGATCTACGACCTTATTTCCCGTAATACGAATCGTATCGATCTGCACACCTAAACCATTTAACACATATACATCTCCGTCACTATTCATTCGTACTAATGCGCTATTTTGCGAATTCGTCAAAGTAGCACTACCATCTACGTTAGTAATATCCCATCCCTGTCTTCCAGCTGTCGTCAAAATTCCTGTATCCGCATTGGCATTACGTGAGCCAAATGTACCTGAAGTATCAATTCTACCAACATCCACATTGTTTGGGTCACCAATATTAATCTGCGACGCAAAAAAGTTATTGGCTGGATTATTTGGTCCTGAAAGTGCTGTCAGATTATTCGCATTAGGTCCAAATAGCATTCGATCTCCTCTCAGATCCGCATCTCCCTCTTGCGCACTTACCAAAACTCGCGCATTGATATCTCCTGTTGGTGGAGTTAAAAATCCTGCTACTGTTACATCTGTTGTACTGTCACTGTTAATTAGTTCCTCACCTACATAGACCGTCATATTTCTTGGTAGAAGATTTGCATTGCGGTATACTACTATAAGCGTCCATCCAGCATGGTTCAAAGTACTTCGTTCATTGATATTAACTGCACTTGGAACTCTTCCCACCGTATATTTTCCACTTCCTCCTGCCCGAATTAAATCCGTGACATTCTGAGAGCGTGTATAAAATGTTCCCAAATCTGTTACTTCCACTTCTTGCGCAGTAGCGGCATCTGGCGTTACAGTTGTAGTGGTAACTGGAGTTACAAATAATACTGGATTATTAATAGAATCTGCTACACTTAGATTTGGTCCCCCCGCTGAGATAGACTCCGACATTCCTCCCCAAATTAATTCTGCATAAAGGACTTCTGAACCTTGTGGCATAGTTAGAAATGCAGAGGATGAATTTTCCTGCCAGCTGTATGTGATATTTTCACCATTGTTCAGATTCACTACACTAGTCCATGGGCTTGGGGGGGTCAAATTTGTGTTTGTCGTAATAAATTGGTTGATTGCATTGTTGGTTCCTGGCTGATTCGTACCTCTTCGTCCACTTAGTCCGAGGGTATTGCCAGTAATAACAATTGCACCATTGTCATTAGTGGTATATCTTTGAATAATAGCCATTTAAACTACTCCTGCGATTAAAAATACTTTCTATTATATTCAAACTTGGGTAATTTATTGACTATTATATAGATTTTATATGAAATAACCTTTTGAATATCCCTCTTTTTTGAGCCTTTAATTGTTTGCGTTCGCATTTCGTCAATCTTCTTTGCTCTTTCTTGTGTGTATGGTGATATTCCATGCACGCCATACAATCTCCATGACGAACACAGCTTTTCTTCTTGCATGGACAATTCTCACTATTATAAATCAATTCAATACCTCCTTGTATAATAAAGTCATAGCAAAAAGCTATGGAAATATAGCGAAGCGGAATTTCCTATGAATCAAAAAAGGGAAGCCGAAACTTCCCAATCATTAACGTTCCTCTCTTCGTGGCTTATACATCCACAGGTTAATGGAGACCCGCTTTCCTATTTTTCAAATAAAACCTTTACGCTTCATCAATCGCCTTACCAATATCATTCCTCATATACTTATTCGCAAACTCAATCCACTTCGTCGCCTCATAAGCATTTTTACGAGCCTCTTTAAGGTCACTACCTTTCGCTGTAATTCCAAGCACACGACCACCATTTGTCACAATGCCTTCCTCAGCCATCTTAGTGCCTGCATGGAAGCAATAATATCCGTCTTTTCCATCAAAGTTCTCGAATCCACGTATCACTTTACCTTTTTCATAACTCTCAGGATATCCATCGGAAGCCAACACAACGCAAACCGCTGCATTATCTTCAAATTCTAATTCCACATCCGCAAGTTTTCCATCCACACAAGCTTCCATCACATCAATGATATCATTTTTCATACGTGGTAACACAACTTGCGCCTCTGGATCTCCGAATCTAGCGTTAAATTCCAATACCTTCGGACCATCTTCTGTCAAAATCAATCCAACGAATAAAATACCTATAAAACTTCTACCTTCTGCTTTCATCGCATCAATCGTTGCTTGATATACTTTTTCCTTACAGAACGCGTCCACTTCCTCTGTATAGAATGGACTTGGTGAAAATGTTCCCATACCGCCTGTATTTAAACCTTGGTCGCCGTCTTTCGCACGTTTGTGATCTTGTGCACTTGTCATTGGCTTAATGGTATTGCCATCACAATAACATAACACAGAAACTTCACGTCCTACTAAGAATTCTTCCACAACAATTCTATCACCAGCAGAACCAAACTGCTTATCTAACATCAATGTCTTAACGCCCTCTTGCGCTTCTTCCTTAGTATTGCAAATCAACACGCCTTTACCAAGTGCAAGACCATCTGCTTTTAACACAATTGGGAACTTACTTGTCTCTAAATATGCCAACGCTTCTTCCGCAGAACTAAATGTCTCATAAGCTGCTGTTGGGATATTATATTTTTTCATTAAATCTTTGGAAAATGCCTTTGAAGCCTCAATAATCGCTGCATTTGCTCTAGGTCCAAATACTCTTAAACCTGCTGCCTCAAATGCATCTACGATACCAGCTGCCAACGGATCATCTGGTCCAATAATCACAAAATCAACTGCTTCCTTCTTGGCAAAATCCACTAATTTATCAAAATCCATTACGGAAATATCGACACACTCTGCTAACGCTGCAATTCCAGCATTTCCAGGTGCACAATAAATCTTATCTACTTTTTGGCTTTTCGCTACACTTGCGATAATGGCATGTTCTCTACCGCCGCCACCAACAACTAATACTTTCATTTCAAATATCCTCCTAGTCCATTACTCTTGCAATCTTACCTTCCACTTTTACCTTGCCATTTGCAATTAAATCGATGGCTTTCGGAAGTATCTTCCACTCTGCTTCTTCCATAACACGTTTCTGTAATATTTCAGGTGTATCACCATTTTTCACTTCTACGGCTTTTTGAAGAATAATTGGACCTGTATCTGCTCCATCATCTACAAAATGAACAGTCGCTCCTGTCACTTTATTTCCTCTTTCCAAAACGGCTTCGTGAACTTTTAATCCGTAGTAACCCATTCCACAGAAAGAAGGAATCAAAGATGGATGAATGTTAATGATTTTATTTTCAAAATTTTTCACCAAAACTTCTGGTAAAATCACGAGATATCCTGCAAGTACCACTAAATCTACTTCATAGGATTTCAAAGTATCTACTAAATGCTGACCAAAGGCTTCTCTTGATTCAAATTCCTTTGGTGCAATGCAAACGTTGGCGATACCTTTTTTCTCGGCACGCTCTAACGCTTTTGCATTTGCTTTATTACTAATGACTACCTCAATTGTTGTATTGGTAATCACACCGCTCTCTATGCTATCCATAATCGCTTGAAGGTTTGTTCCACCACCAGACACAAGCACTGCGATTTTCATTGTGGTAACCTCCTACTCTACTGTAACACCTTTTTCACCTGCTACGATTTCACCTAATACATAAGGTGTTTCGCCTGCAAGTTTGATTAATTCCATTGCATATTTTACGTCTTCTGGAGCAACGGCAATCATCATACCAATACCCATGTTGTATGTGTTGTACATCATTTGTTCACTGATGTCCCCATCTACAGATAACATTTTGAAGATGGCAGGTACTGTGTATGCGTCTTTTTTCACGATTGCATGCATATTTTCAGGTAGCATACGAGGAATATTTTCGTAGAAACCACCACCTGTGATATGACTACAAGCTTTTACTCTTACACCAGATTCTTTTAATGTTTTTAATGCTTTTACATAAATCTTTGTAGGAGTTAATAATGCTTCTCCTAATGTCTGTCCTAATGACTCATAATAGGTATTTAGTGCATCTTCTTTCATGTTAAATACCTTACGAACTAAAGAATATCCATTACTATGTATACCAGACGACGCAATACCAATAATTACATCATTTGCTTTTAAATCTTTTCCATTAATTAAATCTTTTTCATCTACTATACCTACAGAAAATCCTGCTAAATCATACTCATCTACTGGATAGAAACCTGGCATTTCCGCAGTTTCTCCACCAATTAATGCTGCATTTGCTTGTTTACAACCTTCCGCAACACCGCTTACAATAGTCGCAATCTTCTCTGGCTCATTTTTACCACATGCTATATAATCTAGGAAAAATAGTGGTTCACCGCCTGCGCAAGCAATATCATTTACACACATAGCAACACAGTCGATACCAATCGTATCATGTTTATCTAAAATAAATGCGATCTTCAACTTTGTTCCAACACCATCTGTACCAGAAACTAAAGTTGGCTTCTCCATATTTTTAAAGCTTTCCATGGAAAATGCACCTGAAAATCCTCCAATGTTAGTTAATACTTCCTTACGCATTGTACCTTTAATATGTTCCTTCATGAGCTCCACTGATTTGTAACCAGCTTCAATATCAACTCCAGCTTTCTTATAATCCATCTTATTTTTCCTCCTAGGCTCAAAAATAATGCTTTGTAAAATAATTAAGCGTTTCTATCGAACCGAACTTGACAGAAACATCTATGGGTATTGTAACATACTTTGAATATTTTGTCGCTTGTTTGAGGTTATTTATTTCTTATGTTATTTATAAGTTCACTTAATATATATAATTATCTTTATAAGTCAACCTAAACAGAAAACAATCCCAAAGCCGATTCTTCATCAACTTTGGGATTGTTTATCAAGGAGTTTGAAATGAAATATAATAAAAGGTAATATATTTGTTTATTAAACATACTTATCATTCAAAATATTATCGAGCCATTTTAGCTTCACCTTGTTCTTCATTAAACATTGCCTGTAATTCTCTCTTTAAAATCTTTCCACTTGCATTTAAAGGCATCTGATCGATGAATTTAATATATTTAGGGAACTTGTATTTTGGTAAATTCTCGGCAATAAACGCTCTCACTTCTTCTTCCACATATTGAGCAAATGGTTTCATCTGAATATAAGCACAGATTTCTTCACCCATTGTTTTATCTGGAACTCCAACTACTGCCACATCTTCTACCATTGCATATGTACGAATTACATCTTCAATATCCACTGGTGAGATATTTTCTCCACCACGAATAATCAATTCTTTCTTTCTTCCTTTGATTGTTAAATAACCCTGTCTATCTAACATTCCTAAATCACCTGTATAAATCCATCCATCTTGAATCGTCTCAGCAGTTGCTTCTGGATTCTTATAATAACCAGCCATACGATAAGGCATATACGCAACTACTTCTCCAACTTCTCCAGCAGGTAACTTATTTCCATCATTATCAACAATCTTCAATTCAACACCATCAACTGCTTTTCCAACTGTAGAAATTCTCTTTTTATTGCTGTCAGTCATTCTAACTTGAGTAAAACCAACCCCTTCAGATTGTCCATAAGCAGGGAATAAATATTTTACACCTAATCCCTTTTGAATCTCTACCATAGTTTCTGGTGCACAATAAGCTCCACCAATCATTCCCTTTTTCAAAGATGTCACATCATAATCCTTTACGTAATTTAACATGTACTGATACATTGTTGGCACTCCATGAAAACTTGTGCATTGTTCATCTTGGATGATTTGAAGTGCATCTTTTGTTTTAAATTTACTAATTAATACGGATGTACCACCAGCCATAAATGTTAGCATAGTAGTAAACAAACATCCCATTACATGATATAAAGGTAATGCGGAAAGCACTCTATCTTCTGATGTATAACCGAAATTATCTAAGTAAACCAAAATATTTGTTAACATTCTATTATGTACAGACATAACTGCCTTTGGTCTACCAGTTGTTCCTGATGTATAAAGGAACATCAAAATATCATCATATCTTGTCTCAGCTTGATAAGCTTTTAAAGTTTCATCGCTTACAGAAGCCGCTTGCTCTTCTAATCTATTTGTATCGAAAACTTTTTCATTTACATTTTCGATTGTTTCCATATAAATAACTTTTTCTAAGGATGCGAATAATACGGATGTGTCTAAACTTTGAACGGACTTTGTAGAAACAATTGCTGCATAGCTATCAGAATGGTCTAATAAATACTCAAGTTCACTTTGTGTATTCTTATCATTTAAACAAACTGGAATGGCACCGATTTTAGTAAGTGCTAAGTAATACATAATCCAATCTGGGCAACTAGGAGCCAATAAAGATACATGAGTTTCCTTCTTTACTCCATTTGCGATTAAACCTTTTGCCAATAAATTGATTCTGTCTGACATTTCTTTGTATGTATAAGAAATATTTCCTTCTGGATAAACGATAGCTCTGTTTTCTGCATATTTTTCAAATTGTTCCTCAAGATAAGCGTTTATTGTTTTTTCTAACATCTTCATAATAATCACATACCCTTTCATTTGAAACCTAATACACATTCACGAGTCCGTTCTCCGAACTTCCTCTCAGGACACCGACCTCCTGTCTCGTTCCCTCGAATCTGTACTATTCATTTACATTTACTTGTTTTTTATTTGTTTTATTTGATTTAACTAGATTATATCACGTCCCATCCCACTCGTCCCAATTTATGGTATGAATGTAAAATTAAGAGCATTTTAAATATACTTTTTCCAATTCCTCATTTTTCCTCCATCAAAATACACAAAAGAGTTGTGCACTTTATCCAAATGCACAACTCTCTACAAATTCTTATATAAACTTCCATTAAAAATAACTTATACATTTCAAAATTAAGTCCAATAAAGCAAAGACCACCACTTCCACCTCACTCGCCAAATCAAACAAACCAAAACAAATAACTCGAGTATGTAACTCCCTCAAACACAATCCTATTTTACACCCAACTCCCCCTCCACGCCCCCACATGTCAAAATTCCACCATCTAATGTCAAAATTACAACAAAAAACTTCCCCCCACACCTCACTTCATCAATCCAGTCCCTCCAATCCCCCACACAAAACTACAAGCAAAAAAAGTATCCCCTTACTGCGCCTTTTAAAGTTTCTGTTCACACATTCCAACATGCAAACACATAAATCAGAAACTTTAACGAAGCAAGTAAGGGGATGCTTTTTTTGTCACTACATCTGTCCTAAATATTCCTCATATCCTAATTTCTCAAGTTTTTCAGCCTTTGCCACAACTTGATCCTTTAATCCAGCACAGTAGTCTTTCACTTTCTTTCTCAAATCCTTATCTCCAATAGAAAGCATCTCTGCTGCCAAAATTGCTGCATTGGCTGCACCATTAATTGCAACTGTTGCAACTGGAATACCAGAAGGCATTTGCACGATGGAATAAAGAGAATCTACTCCACCTAAAGACTTTGTATGTATTGGAACACCAATAACTGGCAATTTGTAAATTGCAGCGCACATTCCTGGTAAATGAGCAGCTCCACCAGCACCAGCGATAATCACATCAATTCCTTTATCCTCTGCACTTTTTGCGTAGTCTACGAAGATTTCTGGCATTCTATGTGCTGAAATTACTGTCATTTCATATTCGATACCAAATTGTTCTAACATTTCTGCTGCTTTTTTCATAATTGGAAGATCTGAGTCGCTTCCCATAAGAATTCCTACTTTAGACATGATTTATTCTCCTAACTGTTTTTTAATCAGGTTAATTATAGCATAGCGAAACGACAAATGTAACCCCTGGGCGCAAACTATATCCTCTTGCTTTCTTCGTTAAACTCTCTGATCTTACATTTATTGAAACCTGATGTCGATGAACAGAGAGTTTAAAAGGCGACACAAGAGAATATAGTTTGCTTTTGGAATTTTGTGATTGACGGTAGGTAATAAAACAGCTGGTAGCGTCGTTTTTGGAGGCTACCTGCTGTTTTTACGTTATAATGCTATGATATTTTAATTTCTATTTTAGTTTAGTGCTTTGTTTAATTCTTCGGTTCCAGGTAGGATGAATTCGCCGTGGGATATAATCACTATTTTTTCGCCGTTCTTTTTGATGACACTGATTTCACGTAGTTCGTCGTATGGGATGGTGATGTCGGTGTGGCAGTTGAAGTAGGCTTGGTCTGGGTTTGTTTTGCGGAGCAAAGAACGCTCGTTGTCACGGGCGATGATTTCTTTGCCGTCGGGGTTATAAACTTTGTGGTCTTCGCTCATTTTATAGCAGGTGTCTCCAATGGCGAAGTGAGGACCTGTTTTTTCGGCGATTAGGATTGGCAATAGGGCTTGGATGCCGTATTTTTGGGCCATTTTGTAGGCGGTGGTGTTGGTGCCAATGGCGAATTCGCCGATTGGAAGACTTTTGTGTTGGCATAGTAGGTTGTCTTCGATGTATTTTTTGTTTTTGGCAGGATCGTCGAAGTTGGCGCAGTTGTATTGGGTTACCATGCCGTCTTCGAATTCTAGGGTAAGTTCTTTGTATTCTAGACCGTTTAGGAAAATGCGACATAGGTGGAGTTTTCCTTTGGTGCCAGTTAGTTGTGGGGAGGTGAAAACTTCGCCTACGGGGATATTGACATCGGCTAGGCAGTTTTCAAATAAGGTTTCCTTCGTTGGGTCGTTTAACTGGGCTAGTTTAACTTTTATGTCGGTTTGGTTGCCATTTTCACCTACTACATGGACGTAATCGCCTTGGTCCAGAGTATCGATCATAGTTTGTTGCATTTGGCGATACGTATCGATGTCTAGGGTGTTGACTTTTATAGTTTCCTGAAAAATGGCTTGAAAGTCTCTCCCTATCTCTGGGATTGGGAAGGCTATGATAGTAAAGCTGGTCTCATCGCCTGAGATAAATTCGTTGGTGATAAGATTAGCTTCTCTTTCATAGTGTAAGATTAGTTTTTGCTGTTTTTCGGATAGGACGATAGCTTCTTCTTTTTCCACTGGTTCAAATGGTTTTTCACCGAATACTTCTATTAGGGTTGGACCTGCGTATTGTTTGGCTAAATCGGCGTATTTTTCGTATGCCATGCGTAGTGTAGTTAGTTTACGCTCGATAAAGCCTTTGTCTACGTATAATCCGTTGTCGAAACGGTGATCGTAGTCAAACTGTGGATTTGGGAAAGTGGATGTGTATCCAATTTTTAAATGTCTTTTTTTGTGGATGCTGCTTTTGGCTGCACTGTAAATGGTTGGTTTTAGTCCCATTTGCTCAAATTGAACAATTGCACTTTTTAGGATTCGTTCAAAACCGATGTTATAACGAATGTTTACTACAGATTTGGTGGATAGGTCTAGTTTATTATTGATAAAGCCTGTGCGGAATCCTTCTGTGTAAGTGGATGCAATTTTGTCGATTTCTTCTTGTGACATACTGTTTAAGTATTTGGCTACTTCAATTTCATTTTTACCGATGTACTCGCCGAATAAGTATAGATAGCGTAAATCAGATAGGTCTTCATTTTGAATAATTTCTGCTACGAAGCTCATGGATGGGTCTACTAATTCACGGATTCTAGTTTCCATGCGGATGTCGCTATAATCGCTTACGTAGTAGTAAACGGCTGATTTTGCATCTTTGTAGGTGTTGTCGTCGTGGTTATTGTAGTAACCAAATATTTCTAAGAATAATTCGATTCCGATTGTAATGTCTAATAGTCTTTGTGAAAATGCATAGGAAATAAGCCCTGTCAATTCAGTGAATACAAAGCTTAGTAGTTTTCCATCTTTTTTGCCTAGTTCTTTTACAGCGTACTGGGGATTGGTAAAGCTGTTGGCATAGGTTAAGCCGTCCACGCCTTCACCTGTGATACAACTGTATAGGTTGTGATTTAATTGTGCTAAGTCTTCAATTGTCATGGTTTTGATTTTTCCACTTTTTACAAGTTCATACGCATGTGCGATAGATTGCAAAAATTCTTTTACAGTTTTAAAGTATGCAAAATAGGATGCATTTTCTTTTTGGTAGAGCCAAGAATCTTCTTCCTCATCTAATAATGTTTGAATGCGCTCCATGGCAAGTTCGTATCGTTCTTGGACTAATTCATTATCTTCTCTTATTTCATCTAAATAACTCAATAATATTGTTCCCTTTCTTATTAGAATTTTTTCTATTACTAATTTTAAATTATAATGTATGAAATATTTATCTTTTATAATATTGTAAGCGTTTTACCCAAAACCTGCTTAATGGCAGTATTATAACATAATAAAGTAGTTTTGAATACAATGTATAATCCAATAGCTTGATAATTTCACGTATTAATATGTAATTCTTCTGTATCGAAAATTAGCATAAAACTAGCCTAGTGAGCTTTATTACTTTAAAAGTCACTAGACTAGTTTCCTATAAATTATTTGGAGTTCTGCACGCCTTTGTGCTAGACTTGATTTCTAAGGTTGTTTAGAAATTTAGTATTTCAATAGCATAATTGAATACTGAATTCCAACAGCGACTGACCAGATTAGAATATAATCTCCCCGCTTTATTTTTCCTTGCTGAATCCACGATTCTAATGCAACGAAAGGACTACTGGATAATGTATAACCATATTTGTCTCCCACATATGGGCATCGATCCATAGTGACACCCAATAATTCACATAATCGTTGCATATTTCGTTTTGAATATTGACTAAAACAAAACGCTTTTATCTGTTCCAGTGTTACATGATTCTCTTCTAGCATTTGAAATATCTTTTGAACAACAACGTCCAAATCAAATTTTCCATTCCCAACTTGTATAAGGAGGAAATTCTTCCCCTCACAATTAAGTACATTTGACATTCCATTTTGTGGTGCAATAAAAAATTCATTTACCTGATTATGAATAAAACTCTCTTTAGCTATAATTCCACTTTCAGAATCACATCTTGACACAATGAGGGCACATCCTGATTCTCCAAATACGCCATAAAGTCGTTCCTCTTCCTTATCGAGGATATCATTTATATAATCGCCAGTTACAATAAGAATATTTTTAATTTTACGATTTTCATTCATATAATACGATGCCTGCTGGATTGCCTCTATCATTCCGATGCAATTCATATTAAGATCGTAACAGAAACAGTGCTGAGGTGCATCAATTGCTGCATGTATAAAAGTTGAACTTGGTGGTGCAATATATTCATTTAATTGACTTGCCAAAATAATTCCATCAATATCTTTTCCTTGTAGATTGCATTTTTCTAATACCTTTTTTGAAGCTGCAATCTGCATAGTTAAAGCATTCTCGCATTCATTGATTTTCTTATTGCTGTTGTCGATGACATAGCGTTTCTTCCTGCCAAATACATCTTCCAATAAGTGTTTCACATCTTTTCCCTGTTTTCTAAAATGTTGAATGTAATAATCATTATCCACCAGTTTATCTGGATGATAAAATGCAATTCCTTCTATTCGAATATTTTCGTTCATTTGATTTCCTCCTTAAAATTCTCCTTTATATCCAAAAGCTCCAGCAGTTTGTCCTTCTGTAATTTGCCTACTGCATTATAAGGCAGCTTTTCGACAATCTTTAGATATTTTGGTACTTCTATCCTCGGAAATCTTTCTTCCATGTACTGCATCATTTCCCTTTCACTGCTTGTGTTTTCTTCCACAAGCTGTATACATACCGCAACTACTTCCCCATATACCTCATCGGGAACTCCGAAGACAGCTACATCCTTTACAGCTGGAAACTCCATAAGTTTCTTTTTGATTTCAAAAGCAGAGACATTTTCACCGCCCCGATTTATAATATCGTCTCCCCTTCCTTCGATTCGGATTGTACCATCTTCATTGTATTGTGCCAAATCTCCTGTCTTATACCAATTGTCTTGTATTACCATTTGTGTTAATTTTTCATTTTTGTAGTAACCTTTCATAAGACTTGGTGTTTTTATTATAAGATTTCCTACTTGATTTTCCTTTGTTATTTTATTTCCGTTAAAATCTGTAATTTCAAATAGTACCCAAGGTTTCATACGAAAACCTGTTACATCTTCATAATTTCCCGCATACAAATTTTTAACTCCAATTATTAGGCTTTCTGTCTGACCATAGTGATTCACAAGCTGATGTATTTTTAGCTTTTTAAAAACTTGATCTACTAATAACTCTGAACTTATTGCACCTGCTATCAGCCCTTTTTTCAAACTGGATAAATCAAATTTTTCACACTCACTGACTAAATATTGGTACATTACTGGAACTCCATGAAAACTTGTACACTTCAGTTCTTGTATTGCCTTAAGTGCAATCATGGTTTTAAACTTCTTTATCAAGCAAATGCCTGCACCTGCTACAATAGCAGCCAATGCACTTCCAACATATCCCAACACATGGTACAATGGAGCTCCCAACAAAATAATATCTTTCTTCGAATATTGCAAATCCTGACTTGCAACCATTGCATTAAAACAAATGCTTTTATGTGTAATCTGAACTGCCTTTGGCATTCCAGTCGTTCCAGAGGTAAACTGAATGACTGCTACGTCCTGCTCATCCACCTCCTCTATAGTTTCCTCCAATATTTGATTAGGCACTTTCTCTCCTAAGGCAATCAATTCTTGTAAAACCTCCTGCTCCCAATCATTAGATGGCATCTGATAAATTCCCTGTAACTTTTCAATTTCACCATCTGCAATCTTTTCATATAAAATATCCGTTACAAATAATAACTTAACATCAGCAAATTTAATGGCATAAAGCAACTCCTCCTTGCTTTGTTCTGTATTTAAAAGAACTGCTATTGCACCGATACTACAAATGGCAAAAAACATTTCCATCCATTCTTTATTGTTATAAGATAAAATTCCAATAGAATCTCCCTTTTTTATACCTTTTTCCAGCAGTCCTCTCGAAATACCTCTTACCTTGTTCGTAAATTCACCATATGTAATCACTTTGTCATTTATAAAGTCATAGATTATTGCATGGTCTGGATTTGCCTCACTAGCTTCACTTAATACAGTTCCTAATGTTTGTCTTTTCATAGGTACTCCTTTCTAGCTCTTTTCTAGCTGACAATCTCTTATTCATCTTTTCCTCTTTGTACTGTATTTTTTAAGACCTTGATCCGATTATGAATATAAGTAATCAATTGTCCAAAATCATAAATGTGCCCACGAATGGTGTCACTCATTCCAAGTCCTTCTTGTGCAACTGCTGATACCTCTTCCGTAGTAGCAGACAGCTGACTGATTTCATTTACAATGTTCTGATTCGAGTCACAAATCGCATGAATATTATTAGGTATTCCTATCAGATGTTTTAATAAGGTTGTAATATTCTCACCAGTTGTTCTAAAATTTTCGTTTACATTCTCCATTTTTTCACTCTGAATCTCTATATTTGCTACTGATTCATTTAAAATGGAAAACATTTTTTCTGTTGCTTCGACTAACTCATTAATAATCGCCGAAATCTGATTAGTCGATACTCCTGTATTCTCTGATAATATACGGATTTGTTCCGCTACAACTGCAAATCCTTTCCCTGCCTCTCCAGCTCTTGCTGCCTCAATAGATGCATTTAGAGCCAAAAGATTCGTCTCCCTGGAAATTTTCAAAATAGTCTGAACAATAGATGACACATCTTTTACTTTTTCTGATAATACCTGCATAGTACTTGTCATTTCTTTCGTATGTTCATTCACCTTATCAGAATGTTTCTTTGCAATAAGGGAAACTTCAATGCCGACATCTACATTCTTTTGAACCGAATCTGCCATTACTTTTATATCTTCTGCCCGTCCTACCGTTTCCGTAATCATATCTTGTATTTTTTCTGTGGACTGTACTTGATTTTGTAGCTGAGTTGCTGTGCTTTCCATAATTTTAGACAAATTTGTCATAGATGTCTTATTTACTTCTGACTGTTCCTGAATGACGTTCAAATGTTCCACTAATTTTTCAAAAATTTCTGAAACTTCATTTGTCATGCTTGTAATTTCATCTACAATCAACTGTTGTTCTTCAACTTGTTCAAGAAGGCGACTTCTGTTTTCTTTCTCTGCTTTCTCTAGTAACAAAATAACCAACGTACTAATTAGACAGATTATCGCGGTTCCTGCAAATATTATAACGATCGGAATAAGCGAAATAGCCTCTTTCTTAACCAATTGCAAATATAGTACTTCTGCCAAATAAGTCAGAAAGGTCAAAATCTCCAATGTTACAGTAAATTGGAGGTTTACATATGCAATACTGGCAATAATAATGGCAAATCCAAGAGAATATGTATCTGTAATACCTGCCGTCATACTTCCCGCAGTAGTCATTGCAAAGCATATGACACATAAAAAGTACTTTTTCTTTGTCTCATCTGTATAAAAGAAATAACATAATGTCGTAAAAATATTACATACCAACTGCATGCTAATATGAATAATGCATTTTGTTTGTTCTATCCCACTTAACAGAATTCCTATATTGGATAAAATCATTATTATACTTAGTATCAGGATACTAAAATACATCACACTATTTGCTCTTCTGGTCTGTATATTGGTAAGATTCATAAATTCCTCCTAAAATTAATATCTCATTAAACTAAATACATGTTACATTTCTACTCTTACTGTCCAAAATTGAACTTGTATTCTTATATGTGGTGCGACTACACTCCTTTCTTCTTAAACGGACAATAGCTTTAATTCTATCATCAGTTGCAAAATCTGATTTAAAATTAGTTTTTCAGATTCGCTAAATAGATTAATGGAATCAAGTAAAGTTGTTTCATTAGCTACCGCTCCTGTCAGTATGTATTCACAGGATATACCAAGTCCCTTCGAAATATGAAATAATGTGCTTGCTGAAAATCCCTTTTGTCCTGTTTCAATTTCATATAAAAATTTCGGAGAAATATTTGCAATCTCAGCAAACTGTTCTCTCGTATATCTGCCTTTTTCCCGTAGCTCTCTAATGCGTTTCCCCGCCTGTACATATATATCCTCCAAAAACTCACCCTCCTAATCATAAAGCCTATTTCTTTTCCTCATCTGTCATTCATTTTGCCCTAATATTTCATAAGTAAAATTGCATTCTGTTCTCCTACTCCCACAGTCCATAAAAGAATGTAATCACCACGTTTCCATCAATTATAATTTTTCCTCGCACTCCATATATCCTCCTTCTCATTTACTTATTTTTTAATACAGCAGTTAACAATTTTGTTAATGCCTATACTAATTTTAGTAAAATATTTTTACACCATAAACAAGCCATAGTACTCAATGTATATACTTATTGTCCCTGTGTTGATTTTAACCATATTTAGAGAAGTGAAAAATTTACATTTTGATCAAAAAAAACGTGACTGTTCATCCGATCTTTTGAACAATCACGTTTTTGTATTCTATATTATGAACTGCTATTTTATATATCTAAAAACAAAGAAAACTGCACCCTTCGGTACAGTCTTCTTTTCCACTTTCTATTTCTCATTAATATAATTCATTAATCCACCACTAGTAATAATCTTCTGCATAAACTCTGGGAACGCTTGACCTTGGAACTCAGTTCCTTTTGTCTTATTGTAAATCATACCAGAATCGAAATCTACTTCTACTTCATCCCCTGCTTCAATATTCTTTGCAGCTTCTGGACATTCGATAATAGGAAGTCCGATATTGATTGCATTGCGATAAAAGATTCTTGCAAATGTTTCTGCGATTACACAACTTACACCTGCACACTTAATAGAAAGTGGTGCATGTTCTCTAGAAGAACCACAACCAAAGTTCTTATTTGCAACGATGATATCGCCTTTTTTTACATTTTTAACGAAATCTGCATCGATATCTTCCATACAGTGTTTCGCTAATTCGTCTCCGTCAGATGAATTTAAATATCTTGCTGGGATAATTACATCTGTGTCAACATTGTCTCCATATTTAAAAACTGTTCCGTTTGCTTTCATGTTCTTATCCTCCTTATAATCCTAATTCTGATGGCTCAGATATTTTACCTGTGATTGCACTTGCTGCTGCAACGGCTGGACTTGCTAAGTAAACTTCGGATTCTACGTGACCCATACGTCCTACGAAGTTACGGTTTGTAGTAGACACGGCACGTTCACCTGCTGCTAATACACCCATATGTCCGCCAAGACATGGTCCACAAGTTGGTGTACTTACCACACAACCAGCTTTGATAAATGTTTGGATTAATCCTTCTTCAATTGCTTGAAGATAGATTGCTTGTGTTGCAGGGAATACGATAGCACGAATTCCTTTTGCAATATGTCTGCCTTCCAATACTTTTGCAGCGATTCTTAAATCGTCGATACGTCCATTTGTACAAGAACCAATTACCACTTGGTCGATCTTCACTTCACCAGATTCTTTTACTGTCTTTGTGTTTTCTGGTAAATGAGGGAATGCAACCGTTGGCTCTAATGTTGATAAGTCGATGGTATAAGTTTCGTCATACTCTGCATCTTCATCTGCTTCATATACAGTATATTCTTTTGTTGAGTGTTCTTTCATGTACTCAATTGTTAATTCATCAACTGGGAAAATACCATTTTTTGCGCCAGCTTCGATTGCCATATTTGCGATGGAGAAACGGTCATCCATTGTTAAGTTTTTGATTCCGTCGCCTACGAATTCCATGGATTTGTACAATGCACCGTCTACTCCAATCATACCGATAATGTGTAAGATGACATCTTTACCACTTACCCATTTGGATGGTTTTCCTGTTAATACAAATTTAATTGCGGAAGGCACTTTAAACCAAGCCTTTCCTGTAATCATTCCTGCGCCCATATCCGTACTTCCAACACCTGTTGAAAATGCTCCAAGTGCTCCATATGTACAAGTGTGTGAGTCAGCTCCAATGCATGTTTCTCCTGCAACAATTAATCCTTTTTCAGGTAATAATGCATGCTCGATTCCCATTTCACCAACTTCAAAATAGTTGGTAATACCTTGTGAACAGGCATATTCACGAACACATTTACAATGTTCTGCGGATTTGATGTCTTTGTTTGGTGTAAAGTGATCTGGAACTAATGCAATTTTATCTTTATCAAAAACGGTTTTCTTATTTAATTTTTGAACTTCATGAATTGCAACTGGACCTGTAATATCATTTGCCAATACTAAATCCAAATCTGCTTCTATTAATTGTCCTGCGACAACTTTATCTAAACCAGCATGTGCAGCTAAGATTTTTTGTGTCATTGTCATTCCCATAATGATTCCTCCTTACTAAAGAAAGCTTTCGATTACTATCTTTACTCTCTTTATTATCTATTGCTTTTTTGATGGTCTTATTGTAGCATAGTTATTGATATAATTGAAATACATATAAACTATATTTACTATAACCACAAGTTATAATAAGGAGGTTTTGCCATATGGATGCAAATCTTGACTTGTATCATATTTTTTATACAGTAGCAAAACAAGGAAATATATCTCGAGCTGCAAATGAATTGTATATAAGCCAGCCTGCCATTAGTAAGGCAATAAGGAAGTTAGAAGATGCATTGACGGTTACGTTGTTTTATCGAAATTCGAGAGGGGTTACATTGACAGATGAGGGGACTTTGTTGTATGAGCAGGTGCGAATTGCATTTGAGGCCATTGATAAAGGGGAAGAAGTGGTAAGACGAACGAAACAACTGGGGATTGGTTCGCTGCGAATTGGAGTTAGCACTACTCTTTGCAAATATTTATTGCTTTCCTATCTGAAAGAATTTGTGGAACAGTTTCCTCATATTAAGATTACAATTCAGTGCCAGTCTACTTTTGAAACTGTGAAATTATTAGAACAGAATAAGATTGATATTGGTTTAATTGGGAAGCCTGATCATATGAAGCATCTTGCATTTTTTCCGATTACTTCGATTCAAGATACCTTTGTAACGACAAAAACATATTATGAAAATCTGAAAGTTCGAAGTGGATTGGAACATCTGGATATTTTTCGCGAAGGAAATATTATGCTTTTAGATGAAGAAAATATTACAAGGCGTTATATCGAACAATATTTTCATAATGAAGGAATTGAAGTGCATCAGGTGTTGGAAGTGAGTAATATGGATCTACTAATTGAATTTGCAAAGATCGGAATCGGGATAGCTTGTGTGATTAAAGAGTTTGTGCAGGAGGATTTAGAGTGTGGCACATTGATTGAGCTACCTATTTTAAATCAAATTCCAAATCGCGAGGTAGGATTTTCCTATAGTACCGTTGGTTACCAAACTAAAACATTGAAAGACTTTATTCAATTTTTTAAGAGAAGGAATATTTCATTTTAATCTTCTTTGAAACTACTATTGTTATATTTTTACTTCCTTGTACATATGTTATGTTAGATTTTTTCTTTTTGTTCTAAAAAGAACATCAAACATATGTTCTAAAACATATTCTGCATTGGCGCAAACTTACATTACACGTCAATTTTTTGATACGGATATTCAAATTTTCATATATTATTTGTTCCCACAAGCAATATATGGTACAATATGAAATAACATTTTATAGAAGAAGGAGGTTTAGAATGTTTCAGCTCAATTTAAATGACACCAAATATCGCAATCAACTTGAAACAAAAGGTGCTTATACTGTTTTTGAATATGTGCAAGATCTTAGTGTGAATCCTGAAAATGCTATCCAAAGTTTTTATGCTTCTCAGATGAACATCCGTAAGCGCCAGGTTTTTATTCAGCTAAATGATTCTGATGTAGTCGTTCAATCTGGTGCAATGCAATGGATGGCTGGAAACGTACAAGTTGCTACCAACGTTAAAGGAGCTGGTGACTTAATTAAAAAACTAGCAGGCTCCAAAGCAACAAAAGAAAGTGCAATTAAACCTCGCTACCAAGGAAACGGCATAGTCGTACTAGAGCCTACATACAAGCACATTCTCGTTGAAAATGTCGCAGAATGGAATGGCATGGTGATTGAAGACGGTCTGTTTCTTGCATGTGATGGCAGTGTTAACTTAAAAACAGTTGCTCGTAACACGCTATCTTCTGCTGTTCTTGGGAATGAAGGTTTATTTAATTCCTGCCTAACAGGTTCTGGATATGCAGTACTTGAATCCCCTGTACCTCGTGAAGAATTAATCGAGGTTACGCTAGACAACGACGTATTAAAAGTCGATGGCGATTATGCAATTGCATGGAGTCAAAGCTTAAACTTTACAGTGGAACGCTCTACGAAGAGCTTGATTGGTTCCGCAGCTTCTGGTGAAGGACTTGTAAATGTCTTCAAAGGAACTGGAAAAGTTCTAATGGCTCCCCTTTAATCCTTAGATTTATATTATTTATTGATTTGAAACTTTATGAAACAAAGAAAGGTTTACCCCCATGGAAGAGAAATACTTAGATGCAGTGAAACTATTTCATGCAGCAGATTGTATGGTTGCTTGCAGAGATAAAATCCTAATATACCGAAAAGCTCTTGCAAGATTCAAGAGTATTGAAGAATATAAGGATTCCAAAAGTTATTGCCGTCAATGCAGAGCACGAGCAAAACAAACACGAATTGACATTAAAGAGGCTGCATATCATGCTGCACTAAATCAAAAGATAAAAGCCAATACTGCAAGAGATTATATCCAAGCTGAAGAAGCTTTTCGAAATTTGAATGACTATAAGGACTCTCAAGCAATGGCGGAAGAATGCTTACAGTTACGAAATAATTTAGAAAAAAAATCGATCCGAGGTAATGTAATGCGAATAGTGATTGCAATATGTGTGATTGTACTCCTCATCGGATGCACCACCACACCAGTAAAGTATCTTCGCGCCCGTGCATACAAAAAAGTTGGCATGTATAACATGGCAATCAAGCTTTACACGAAATTGGATACCTATAAGGATTCTGAATCCAGACTTGCTGAATGTCAATATTTTTACGGTCTTCAATTGAAAGAAGATGAAAAATATGACGAAGCCCTTAAAGCTTTTGCTGCTGCTAACTCATTTGAGGATAGTGATGCACAGAAATTAGCGATTGAAAAAAAATTGATTGAAAATAGCCAACCAGGTGAAACCGTTAATGTAGGCGGTGCTTCTTGGAAAATATTAAAAAAAGACGAAGATGCTGCTTTATTAATCAAAAGCAACAAATTTTCCGATATTACATTTCATGATACCCTAGAAAATGTAACATGGGAAACATCTTCGATACGTGAATGGCTTAATACAGATTTTATGGATACATTTTCAGAGGAAGAAAAAAATAACATTCTTTTAAGTAATATCCAGATGGATGACAATGAGATGTATGGAATTGATGGTGGAAATGATACTGAAGATTTTATCTTCTTATTAAGCTCTAGTGAAGCTGAAGAATATGCAGAATATCTAGGTGATTGTAAGGTATTAAGCTGGCTCCGTTCCCCTGGAAGCAGCACAAATACAGCGTCATTTTTATCAGACGAAAATATAGTGATGGAATATGGATATCTTGTAAATAGTACAGGATTCACAGCACGACCAGTTATGTGGTTTGCGTATGCTTAAAAATATATGTGATGGTAAAAGAAAAATCCAAGAGTTTTACTATGTAGTATAGTAAAATTTCTTGGATTTTTTCTACTTGTTTTATATTAAATTTGAATCAAAATATTACTCCACTTAATTTGTTCCTGTTGTTCCAAATCCACCACGATCTTTTCCTGTTAGCTCTTCTACTTCATCAAATACAATCTTTGGTTGATGTTTTTGGATTCTGAATTGGCAGATTCTATCGTTAAATTTAATTTCTGTATCACGCATGGCGATTACTGGCATGCGAAACCAGTCATTTGGTCCACAATAGCTTTCATCTACAACGCCCATATGATTTGCTTGTATAATCCCCCAAGTTTTATAAGTACTGCTTCTTGGCACAATATGAACTTCGTATCCTTCTGGAATCTGCATTGCAACACCTAAATGAATTAATCGAAATTCACCTTGTTTTAATGTTACATCTTCTGCTGCACGTAAGTCGATCCAATCAGACTTACCATCAATATATCTTAATCTTTCCACTTGGTCATTTAAATATTTAATCTTAATTGTTTCTGTACCCATCTGTATTCTCCATTCATTTTGTACTTCTAAGTAGTCTGTACTACCATCGGTAATTTTACCATAGTAGAAATGGATTTGCAAAATGAAATCTCATTGCTACACGATTTATCATGAACGATTTTTATTGCCTGTTTACTGTGTCTCGTCCCACAAAACCACGTTTCCTACTTTTAAGGATTCCTGTACTAAGATAATCCTCTGATTATCCGAACCACGGAAGCGAAGACTCAGATTTTTACGTTCTTGAATAAATCTTCCGTCTACTAGAACATCTAGGTAAGAAAGCATTTCCTTTGTCTCCTCCCACTTTTGACACATTTCTCCAACAATTTGCTTGTCAAATAGGTAGCCCGAGAAACACCAGATTGATTTTTCTGGAAGGACTTCTCGAACTTTTCGAAGTAGCGGAAGTAAGCCTTTTTGATTTTGGTGCTCAAATGGTTCACCGCCTAGTATTGTAAGTCCCTTGATATAGTCTTTGTTTAAATACTCAATAATCTCATCTATTTCATTTTCCGTAAATGGTTTTCCGTAGTTAAAATCCCATGTTACTTCATTAAAACAGCCTTTACAATGATGCGTGCAACCACTGACGAAAAGGGATACACGGACTCCTGGGCCATTTGCTACGTCAATTCGTTTAATATCTGCGTAATTCATGGTTTCTTTGCCTCTTTTCTCGTTATAGATCAATAAATTGACTGTTCTTTTAGAAATCTTTCTACATCTGGATTCTTATCACAAAAAAACTCGGAAAGGAGTTGTCGTAACTCATCCTCTCCGAGATCTTTATCACCTTTGACAGACAAATATTCACGAATGTTAAAAACTGTTACGTCATTAAGCATTTGTTTTCTTCCTCGTCTATATTATACGTGCAACCATTAATTTTCGCAACAGCATTTTGAGGAATTGAAGTTGCCATTTTGCTAATATAGCAAACAAAAATCACTTATTTCTATTATACTTACTAGCTTCATTATCTCAATATACTATATTAGGTCTATCTTGATCTGCATCTGCCTTAAAAAAAACTTGCTTGGAATCTTTCACAACAGTCTTAAATGCATAGTCCAAATCAATATTTTCTTGTAAAAAAGGTTCGAAATAATTTGGAACTATCATATCACTATAATCTCTTCTATTAATAAAACCAGCCTTATTTAATTCATTTCCGTCCAATCCAACTTCTACAAAATCTACATATTCAAGTTCATTATCTTGAAGATACTTCTGAAGTTGGTGTTTTATTGAAGACATATATTCTATCTCCCCAATATAGTCTACAATTCTCAAGCACTCACATGTTCCATCTCCACAACGCCGAGCAACAAGAATTGCCTTTACATTTTCCCTCTCTTTTATTGCCAAAAACTCATATGTATACACAGGATGTTTAAAAAACCTATTCACATAGTATTCTTTTGATTTATACAAACTGTAACATTTAAATACATCTGATGTTTCTGGAATTTTTAGATATTCTTCTATCTCAATTTTTTCTAAATCTAATGTATCTTCTTTGTTATCTAAAAAAGTATTGTATACCTCGCTCAGCCCCTTAGCTAAATGATCCTCCATAGTAAAATTAGGCATTACATACTGTTCAATTTTTCCACTCTCAAAATTCCAATGCTTATATATACTTAATGCTATTTCACTAATCCCAAGAATGGAAATAGTTTCCATTTCAATATGCGTTTTTAGATGATAATACATGGTTACGCCTAAGCCTTTTCTATTAACATCTTTTCGGTTTTTCCATATACAAGGCCATACCATTGTTCGCATAATTTTCGAATCAAATTGACTTGTCGGAACGAATCCTAAAATAGCATGTATTTCATTACTTACTTTTTCTCTGGCAATAACAAAATTATATCTATGCTTTTCCTTGTCCAAATGCTGAAAATCAAAGACCTCCTTAGAAAGAACAAATATATGATTCTCTTTCCAATAATCTCTAAGGAAAATTCTTAAATCCTCATATTCATCTTCACGGCAAAATCTAATATCATAGTCTTCATAAATTCCTGCTGTATATTCTTTTCCATCTAATTCAGGTAAAATATCCCTCATATTCAATAATCCTCTTTCTTTAATAGTTTTTATAGTTCTCACTCTTTGGCGGAAAATCATTACAATCCAATCTTGGTAATTCCAGTGCTGGATCTACACCTACTTCAGCAACTCTTACATCTGTTGTAAGACCAATACATGCACCTTTTTCCTTAATGTATTTCAAAACATCTGGATTATAATTACCATATGGAAAATTCGCCACCCAACATTTTTTATCTATGAATTCATCCAATGTATCCAACGCCATATCAACATCTTTTCTCATTTGCTCTGGAGATAAATTACCAAGCCAATAATGATCATAGCCATGGAATCCAATAAACATACCATGTCGTTTCAAGGTTCTTATCTGCTCTTCTGTCATATAGAGTTCATAAGCCAACTGTTCTTCTGAAACACCTACATATTTTTCAAAAAGATTGCTTGAAATTGTATTTCTAAGTTTCTCTGGAAGAACCGTCTGAAGCATTCTCTTTACAAAAATTGTTTCCTTTAAATCAAATCTATTTGCTACAGCATATTCATTAAAAAGCTCATCTGTTGGAGCATAATCATATTCAGTTCCTCGATAGTAATTCATTTCCTTCTTTACATCTTCAACCAACTCATAAATATCAGCGCTAGCAAGAATATAGTGAATCTTATTTACATCCAAAAGCTGATGTTCAGCAAATGTCTTTCCAGGAATAAAAAATGACCCTTGAACTCCAAATTCCTCTAATACTGGAAATGCAAATGTATAATTATCTGCATATCCGTCATCAAAAGTTAATAGTAGTGCTTTCTCTGGTAATTCCGATTTTCCTTCTACAGCATCTATTACTTGCTCCATGGTAACGATATTAAAATTCTTCTTCATAAATTCAATTTGCTGTCTAAATAAAGGCTTATCCATACCCTTTATTTCAGGATAACGACTATGTACTAAATCTCTTGTATAATGATACATTGATATATATAGCTTACTCATATTCCTACTCCCTCTTTGTCAAAAAGTGTATATCTTGGCAATACTTTCATTCATATTATAATAGCATGATAACGGTCAAACGTCTAGCAAAATACACAGTGCTGCAATTATAGCGCCATGGTTAGCCACAGTATAACAAAAACATTCTCTGTACAAACCACAAAAATGATTAAAAATCAAGTAACCAATTGGAATTTATTTGTTCAATTTCGCATAAATGTATGTATCCTTCCAAATAGGCTTATTATTATCATCTTTCCAAAAGTACACATTTTTCTTCAAATGTGCTTCTTTCTCAAACTCTAATGACTCTAGCAATTTCCATGAACCAATGTTTTGCGGGTCACATTCCGCAAAAATCCTATGTATTCCATTAGAAAATGCTAACTCAATTAACTCCATACAACTCTCTTTTGCATATCCTTTCCCCCAGTATTCTTTATTGAATACATACCCCATTTCAAGTGATTCAAAATCCCTTTTTCCTAAATATACATTTCCTATCATTTTATGATTGCTCTTTAATTCAACTGCAATCATTTCATCGGTTGAGATTCTCCAGTCAAGATTATTTTCCACTTCACTCATAGTCATCGGTTTATAAGGTTCATATTTAACAACATCTGAATCTGATAAATATTCATACAAATCCTTTAAATCGCTTTTCTTATATCTTCTTAAAATCAATCTTTCGGTTTCTACAATCATAATATTTTCTTCCACTAATGTTTCCTCCGCAAATTCAAATTTTCAAGGATAATAATACCACAAAATTTTACATAGTCATATCTCTTCTTATGAATATTCCCTAGTGAACTATGCCAGAGGAACGATATTACCAGTTTTTCTTTTCCTTACTGCTGTCATGGTTGTTCTTACGTTCTTCAACCATTTTTACGAACCATTCGACCATGGCAGGATCATAATGTGAAAAGAATGAGCTTTCCTTTTTATCTAGCGATGAAATTTTTTCCATATCTTCTGTCGTAAGTTCAAAATTAAATACATTGTAGTTTTCTATCATTCGTTCATAATGGGTGGATTTTGGAATCACAACTACTCCTCGCTGAATATGCCAGCGAAGCATAATCTGGGCGGTTGTCTTCTTATATTTTTCTCCAATTTCTTTCAAAGTAGCGTTTTCAAACAGACCACCTCGTCCTTCTCCAAACGGTGCCCATGCTTCAATTTGTACATCGTACTTATCCATATATTCTTTTGCAAGGATCTGCTGATTGTAAGGGTGAGTCTCTACCTGATTTACCATAGGGCAAATACGTGAAAAAGAAGCAATATCCACCATCCTGTCAGGATAAAAATTTGAAATTCCAATAGCACGAAGTTTTCCTTCTTCATACAAATCCTCTAAAGCCTGCCATGCACCGTAATAATCAGAAAAAGGCTGATGCAGCAACATAAGGTCCAAATAATCTGTCTTAAGTTTTTTTAAAGATTCTTCTACGGATTTCCGACATTTTTCATAACCGTAATTTTCAATCCATACCTTTGAAGTCAAAAAAATTTCTTCTCTTGCTATACCAGATTTCTGAATTGCAGAACCGACCTCTTCTTCGTTAAAATAAGACTGTGCTGTATCGATAGAGCGGTATCCTGCTTTTAGTGCATCCAATACACACCTTTCACATTCTTCTTTCGTGACTTGATAAACACCGTATCCTAAAATTGGCATTTTCACACCATTTGATAATGTTACATATTCCATATCAATCCATCCTTCCTACTTACATTTTCGAGGTTGCTCCATTTATTTTTCCCCCCTGTTTTATCCATTTTTCAATCTCTTTTTTCGAGTTTTTTACGCTGCCACCGCGAATTGCAAGTCCTTCCTCAACCTTTGCACCAACGCACAGATTTTTAATATCCGTTATGCTGCTTCCCATACCGCTGCCTTCATGAGTACAAAAAGGTTTTATGATTTTTCCGCTAAAATCATAGTGCTCCAGAAAAGTGAATACCGCCATCGGCATCGTACCCCAATAGTCAGGAAAACCTAAATAAATGGTATCGTAATCCTCAATCGTTTCAAGGTAACTCTTAAGCTCGGGACGGGCATTACGTTTCTGATCTGCCTGCGCCTGTGCAATACACTCGTTATAATCTCTGGAATAAGACTGCATTTGCTCGATTTTAAATATCTTGGCATCTGTTAATTCCTGAATAATCCCTGCAGCCACTTCTGTATTTCCCACATCAAGTTCTTTTATTATACCATTTACATAGTTTTCATCTGCCCTTGAATAAAAAGCAACCAATTTATTTGACATTTCAATTCCTCCGTTTCTTTTATCTATAGGAATCATAACATAACTTTTCTTGACACAGAATCTCCAATATGTTATTGTCGTATAAACTTTAGGTTAATACAAAAAAGTTAGGAGGTGCCTTATGTATAATCATATGCTGGATACATTTATAGCAGTTGCCGACTGTGGCAGTTTTACAAAAGCAGCAGATCGCTTATATATCTCACCTACAGCAGTTATGAAGCAAATGAACTCTCTGGAAAAACATTTGGATGTAAAATTGATTGACCGAACCCCTTCTGGCATCCACTTGACGCCTGCTGGCTCAGTTATTTATCAGGATGCAAAATTTATGATAGATTACTCCAAAAAATCCATTTCAAGTGCAAAAGCTACTTTACATGGAAATGACACAACCTTTTGCGTCGGTACATCCCTTTTGAACCCAGCAAAACCCTTTATGGATTTATGGTATCGCGTGAATAAGGATTTTCCCGATTACAAGCTACACCTTGTCCCTTTTGAGGATAACCATGAGGGTATTCTTGCGGAAATTGCTCAGTTAGGAGAAAAATTCGACTTTTTGATTGGTGTATGCGATTCCAAGGCATGGCTCAATCTCTGTAATATGCTGCCTCTTGGCAGATACAGAAAAATGATAGCAGTGCCAAGAGAACACCACCTTGCAGGAAAAAAACAGATAGAAATTGAGGATTTATACGGCGAAACGTTGATGATGGTAAAGCGTGGAGACTCTGGTGTAAATGACTTTTTGCGAAATGATCTGGAAAAGAATCACCCTCAAATTCATATTGAGGATACTCCGCAGTTTTATGACATGTCTGTATTTAATCAATGTGCAGAAACAGGAAAAGTCCTGCTCACTATTGAATGTTGGCAGGACGTTCACCCAGGACTTGTTTCTATTCCAGTTAATTGGGATTACAGCATTCCTTATGGCTTGCTGTATAGTTTAGATGCTTCAGAAGACATACTTAGATTTGTTGAGGCGGTAAAACTAATAGGTTAGACATTTTTTAGAAAAATAAGACAGTTTAAATGCACCACAGGCTCTACATAATATTCATACTTGATTTTCTTAGTAAGTCCCATGGTGCAGTTGCATTTATAACTGATTTATAACTGATTTATAACTGATTTCTTACTATCTTTGCTGCTTCTACCAGATTCTTTAAACTAGCATCTGTTTCTGAAATACCTCTGGTTTTTAAGCCGCAATCTGGATTTACCCATAACTTTTCTTTGCTAATTTTTATGAGCATTGTTCTTAAGGCTGTTACAATTTCTTCTACAGATGGTACTCTTGGAGAATGAATATCATATACACCAGGTCCAACTTCTGTTTCAAAATTACATTCCTTAATTGCTTCAAGTATAGTCAGCTTAGAACGAGAAGCTTCAAAAGAAATTACATCCGCATCCATATTATCAATGTCCTTAATAATATCATTAAATTCGCTGTAGCACATATGTGTATGTATTTGTGTTTCTGCTTTCACACCGCTGTGACACAAACGGAATGCCGGAATCGCCCAATCAAGGTATTCACTGTACCAGTCACTTTTTCTAATTGGCAATTTTTCTTTCAAAGCAGCTTCGTCAATTTGAATAATATGAATACCAGCCCCTTCCAAATCAAGGACTTCCTCTCTGATTGCAATACCAATCTGATATGCCATTTCTTTTAAGCTTATATCTTCTCGTGGGAATGACCAGTTGAGAATCGTAACAGGACCAGTCAGCATTCCCTTAACAGGCTTGTTTGTCAGGCTTTGTGCATAAGCAGAATATTCTACTGTAATCGGAGCAACTCTCTTGACATCACCAAATATAATTGGTGGCTTTACACATCTAGTTCCATAGGACTGAACCCATGCCTTATCTGTAAATACATAACCAGAAAGATTTTCTCCAAAAAACTCAACCATGTCATTTCTTTCATACTCACCATGCACCAGGACATCCAATCCTATCTGTTCCTGCTTTTCTATACATTCTTTGATAAACGCAAATACCTGTTTGTCATACGCCGCTTTATCTATTTCACCTTTTCTGTAACTACTGCGGTTCTTTTTTACTTCCTGTGTTTGAGGAAAGGAACCAATTGTAGTGGTAGGAAGTATTGGTAATTCAAAAACTGTTTTTTGCAGCTTTTGTCTTTTAGCACGTTCTGGCTGCCTGATAAAATCTTTTTCTGATAGGCATGCAACCCTTTGTCTTACCTCTTCACTTTGGAACAGCCTTTCCTGCTCAAATGTTTTCTTGTTATCAACATATTCTTTCTGAACTTTGTAATCATCACATTCTGTTAATACACTAAGTTCCTGTAATTCCTGAAGTTTTTCCAATGCAAAGGAAAAATGCTGTTTTACTTCATTTTTTAGATTACTTTCATTTTCAAGGGTATAAGGTACATGTAACAACGAACATGAAGTAGATAAAACAATCTGCGTTGCATATTGTTTTACCTCATCAAGTGTCGCTAGTGTTTTTTCATAATTACATTTCCATATATTTTTCCCGTTGACCAGCCCTGCAAAAAGCACCTTTTCTTTTGGAAAACCATACTTTTCAACTAATTCCTTTGTCTTCTTTCCTTCCAGAAAATCAAGTCCAATTCCATTAAAGTCCAGAGAAACAACATTTTCATAACAATCTCTGATATCTCCAAAATAAGTCTGTAACAAGACCTTTAGATTCCCCTTACTTGCTAAAATCTGCTTATATATTTTTTCAAATAAGCAAATATCCTCTTTCGTCAAATCTGTCACAAGTGCTGGTTCATCAAACTGAATCCATTCAGCCCCTAAGGTATTAAATTTTTCTAAAATTTCCTTGTACGCATAAATAATTGAATCCGCATAATCACTTGCTGTTTTATTATTCTGATATTTTGCAAGTTTCAAAAATGTAAATGCTCCAGTCAATACAGGCTTTGTCTGTATTCCTAAACTTTTTGCTTCCATATATTCCTCGAAAGGCTTATTTCCGCTAATCTTAATCTGTGCATCTGCTTCAATTTCTGGCACAATGTAATGATAATTTGTATTAAACCATTTTTTCATAGCAAGAGCTGGAACATCACCAGCTTTCCCCTGATATCCTCTTGCCATTGCAAAATAGGTATCTATTTCACTTAACTTAAGATTTCTATAACACTCTGGTACTGCATTTAGTAAAACTGCTGTATCAAGCATACCATCATAAAAAGAGAAATCATTTGATGAGATATATTGTATTCCGAATTTTTTCTGCCATTCCAAATGTTCTTTTCTTAACTTTTTTGCCACTCCCAATAATTCTTTACTGTCTATTTCACCTCGAAAATACTTTTCAGAAGCAAACTTTAACTCTCTCAGTTTTCCCACTCTTGGAAAACTAATTACTGCACTTTGCATACTTATCCTCCAATCAGTTTTAAATCGTTTTCTATATGGATACAAGTATATCTCCTCAATGTTAATTTGAAAAATACAAAAAAATAGTGTTTCTCCATAGTTTAAAACTATTTCCAAACACCATTCTTACTATTTTCTTATGTTGTATGATTATCAATTGGTATATGTCTTTTCAGAGATTCCACATAAGCAACTCCATATCGGCTAAGTGGCATATTTTTTTGTGTGATGATACCAATCTTCATATATTCATCTACTGCCAGCGGTTTTGCAATAATATTTTCTCCGTTCAATTCCTTACTAATAACACCAGAGCTAACTGTATATCCATTCAAACCAATAACCAGATTAAACAAAGTTGCCCTGTCCCTTACCTTTACGTTTTTCCTTCTATCCAATGTACTTAGAATTTCTTCCGAAAAATAGAAGGAGTTATATTCCCCTTGTTCAAAGGATAAATATGGGTACTCCTCCAGTTCATCCAAAGTCAATATTTCCTTATCCGCTAAAGGATGTTCTGAAGATATGAAAACATGTGGTTTTGCCACAAATAATTTATCAAACTTTAGCCCGTTTTGTTTCATTAACTTTAGAATAAGTTCTTCATTTTTTGATGAAGTATAAAGGATACCAATTTCACTTTTTAACCTGCTGACATCTTCTATGATTTCATAGGTCTGTGTTTCCCTTAAAGTAAAATCGTATTTATTTCCACCAAATTCACGAATAACATCTACAAAAGCATTCACAGCAAAGGAATAGTGCTGACATGATACTGAGAATTTTGAGCTTTGTTCCCGTTTATTTAAGAACCTCTCTTCCAACAGGCTTGCTTGTTCTAATACTTGTCTTGCATAGGACAAAAAAGTGTCCCCCTCATTTGAAATGGATACTCCCTTATTTGTACGATTGAAAATTGTTATCTGCATTTCTTTTTCCAGTTCACGAATCGCATTTGTAAGACTGGGTTGAGAAATAAAAAGCCTTTTTGCGGCTTCTGTAATATTACCAGTTTCCGCAACTGTCACTATATATCTTAATTGCTGTAATGTCAACTGCACCATGCCTTTCTGTAACTATGCTCATTGCAAAAGTATTTTTCTTACTTATCATCTGGCTTTTCTTTTAACACAAGTCTATCATACTTTTTCAAATAATCAAGTTATACCACAATGTCAATCTATTTTCATCATTCTATACCCAACACCCACATGTGTCTGAATATACTGGACAGAATCAGAATTCTTCTCTAACTTCTTACGAAGTGTTGCCATAAACACCCTCAAAGAAGCCACATCATTTTCCCAGCTATGTCCCCATATATTCTGAGTAATAAAAGTATGTGTTAATACTTTTCCTACATTTTTAGAAAGCAAACACAATAGCTTGTATTCAATTGGCGTTAAATGTAGTTCCTCTTCCTCCAGATAGGCACAGCCTGCTGAAAAATCCACTCGTAGTTTTCCATTCACAAACACAGAAGATGCCATCTGTTCCCCCTGAGGCGTTACCAATCTTCTTTCCGTAACTCTTAGCCTTGCTAAAAGCTCTTCCACAGAAAATGGCTTGGTCAGATAATCGTCTGCTCCTGCATCCAGTGCTTCTACTTTATCGTTATCCTCACTTCTTGCACTAATAATAATAATTGGCACATTAGACCATGTCCGAATCGTTTTGATGACTTCAATGCCATCCATATCTGGCAATCCCAAATCAAGCAGAATAATATCCGGATTGTGTGAAGATGCCTCGAGAATAGCTGTTTCACCATTCATTGCGGTTAAATACCTATAATCGTGTGCCTTCAATGTTGTTATCAGAAGGTTCTGTACTGGTCTGTCATCTTCTACGACTAAAATCAATGTCTTATTCATGTAATTCGACCTCCTCTATTGGCAATGAAAATGTAAATACTGCTCCATGTGGGATATTATCTGAAAGTTCTAAATCCCCTCCATGGGCTGTAATAATTGATTTACAAAGGGACAACCCCAATCCTAAGCTTCGCCTGCTGTCAGCAATACTCTTTGCCCCACTATAAAACATATCAAATACAAGAGGTTTCATATCATCGGGAATTCCTGGTCCGTTGTCTGCAATACGAACAACTGCCTTATCTTGTACTTTCTGCGTTGTTATTACAATCTCCGAATCTTTCTGTGTATACTTAATCGCATTATCCACAATATTTATAATTACCTGCATAATAAGCCTTGCATCTATTTTTACAAGAATAAAATCTTCTGATGCATGAAAGGAAATCTTGTGCTCCGTCTTTTTCCTGCTGATATGCTGCAGTGCTTCTGTAATGACTTCATCCAAAAGTTCTGTTGATAAACGGATATTCAACCTTCCTTCTTCTATTCTTGTCACTGAGAGCAGATTTTCCACCAAGTTGATAAGCCACATGGAATCATCATAAATATCCGAATATAGCTGCTTCTTTGTTTCAACATCAAATTTTTCTCCATTGGATAATAAATTGCTAGCATTTCCAGAAATTGAAGTTAATGGTGTGCGCAGATCATGGGAAATGGAACGAAGTAAATTTGCCCTTAACTGTTCCTTTTGTGCTACTAATGCCGCCTCTGCCTTTTCTCTTGCATTTTTCTCATTTTCAAGTGCCAATGCACATTCTCCAAGAATGGACAATAATATACTGTTTTCAAAAGAATCTAGTGGTTTGTCTTTAATGACAATTCCTATTACCCCATATACGGCATTGCATGTGCGGATTGATAAGTACAAACACTCTGCGTCAGAAAATGTATCCGTTGTTGCCCCTGCGTGTTTATTATTTTTTAATACCCACAAAGCAACTGCTTTTTCATTTTTTGACAGGTATTCCTCACTTGTTGTCTCTCCGTTTCCCACAAAAAATTTTGGTGCTGACAAAGCCTCCTTCTCTGCAAGATAAATTACCATATCCCTATTAAGCAACTTAATGAGCTGCGTAGCTGTTACTGTAATGATTTCCTCTTTTTCCATAACCCCTTCCAACAATTGATTGGTATCAAACAATATTTTGGTACGATATGCCGCCTGTGCTGCCTGTTTTGCCTGTCTTTTCAATCGGATTGCCAGTGAACCCGTTAAAAAGGCTGCCACAAACATGGTAATAAAAGTAACTGGATAATCTTTTTCATACACTAGCATTGTATATCGTGGCTCTGTAAATAGAAAGTTAAACACAAAAACACTTACGATTGAGGATATAAGGCTATATACCTGCTGTGTTGTAATTACCGATGTAATCAATACCCCAAGAATATACACCATAATAATATTCGATTCGCTCATTCCAAGTTTCCAAAAGCCGAATCCGATTGCAGATGCCATAACAATCATTCCAATACTTTTTATTACGTCTGCTGTATGAAATAAATGTTCCGATTTTCTTCTTGCTCTTTTTGCCTTGTAAACCATCTCAGATGTACTGTCTGGAATAATATGAACATCCAAATTAGGAGCCTGCGAAATCAATTTTTCTGTTAAAGTAGGTTTTCCAAATATAAATTTTTTTGTTGCCGTACTCCTTCCAATTACAATCTTTGAAATACCAGATAATCTAGCAAACTCTGCTATTTGAAAAGACACATCCTCACCGTATACTGTTTCTATTTTTGCACCAAGCTGTTCTGCAAGCCGCATATTACTTCTTAGTCTTTTTTTATTTTCCACATCCATCACAGCATAGTCAGAAGTTTCTACATATAATGCGGTAAAAGAGCCTCGAAAAACTTTTGCCATACGTGCAGCAGTACGGATAATTTTCATATTAGACGGTGCTGGTGAAAGACAAACTAGTATATGTTCATCTGTATGATAATCACCACCATTTTTAATTCTTGCTTCTTCTGAAAGAGTGTTTATACGATCAGCACATCTTCGCAATGCAATTTCCCTTAATGCAATTAGGTTTTCTAGTTGAAAAAAAATATTTGTTGCCCTTTTCGCCTGCACTTCTTTGTACACACTACCTGACTGTAATCGTTCCAGCAATTCCTGTGGCTCTATATCTATCAATTCTACTTGAGAGGCATTATCAAACACAAAGTCAGGGACACGCTCCCTGACCATAATTCCAGTAATTGCAGCCACCATATCGTTGAGACTTTCTATATGCTGTACATTTACAGTAGTGTAAACATCTATCCCTGCTTTCAATAATTCCTCCACATCCTGATAACGTTTTGCATGACGACATCCTCTCGCATTGGTATGTGCAAGCTCATCAACCAAAATTAGTGTGGGGTTTCTTTTGATTGCTACATCTAAATCAAATTCTTTTAATGGGATTCCATTATTATTTATAACTAAATGGGGGATTTGCTCAAGCCCATGTAGCAATTCAGAAGTCTGCGGTCTGGCATGTGGCTCTACATATCCTGCCACAACATCAATACCTCTCTGCTTTGCAGTATGAGCTGCCTGTAACATAGCATATGTTTTTCCTACTCCTGCTGCATAACCAAAAAATATTTTTAAATGCCCCCTGCCTTTCTCATATTCCTCTCTATTAACTGCCTGAATCAGTTGCTCTGGGTTTTGGCGATTTCCCTCCATGTAATTCTCCATTCAAACTCTCCTATATATGGAAACATTTCTGTATATCTTTATGATTGCCTAAGACCATCATGGCCTCTCCTGCTACAAAACAGGTGTCTGGAGTTATCGTCAAATCCATTCTGCCATTTCTTTTTAATGCCATAATATTAATATTATATTTTTGTCGAATATTGATTTCTCCTACTGTTCTCCCAATCCATGCAGTCGGAACCGCTATTTCAAAAATTGCATAGTCATTATCTAGTTCTATATAATCTAAAATATGATCCGAGGTATATCGAATTGCCGTCCATTTCGCTAACTGCTTTTCTGGATAGACGATTTCATCTGCCCCATTGCGAAGTAAGAATTTCGCCTGTACATCTCTGGCAGCTCTTGACACTACCATTTTGGCTCCTAACTCCTTTAATAAAGAGGTCGTTTCCAACGAACCTTGAAAGTCATTTCCAATTGCAACAATACAAACATCATAATTGCCAATCCCTAAGGAACGTAAAAATGCTTCATTGGTGCTGTCCCCTATCTGCGCATTGGTAACATAGGACAATACCTCCTCCACTCTTTCTTCCTGCTTATCAATCGCCATCACTTCATGATCTAACTCATACAATTTCATCGCAATATGCTTTCCAAATCTTCCTAATCCTATCAGTAAAATTGATTTCACTATAATTCCATCCTTTCTCTCTAACCAACTGTAATTTTTTCTTTTGGAAGCTTTGATCTATTTCTTTCTTTATCGGAGAATGCCGCAAATACTAATGTAAGACCGCCTACTCTTCCTAAAAACATAAGGATAATCAATATCAGTCTTGATATAGTCCCTAATTGAGGTGTGATTCCCAATGTCAGCCCAACCGTACCAATAGCAGAAGCTGTTTCAAATAGACAGATTCCCATTGGCAATTCCTCAATGCAACTAATCATGATTCCCCCTGCTAAAAATAAGGTAAGGTACATTAGTAAAATGGTTGCTGCATATTTTACTGTGCTCTCCTCGATTCTTCTTCCAAAACATTCGGTATCTTCTTTTCTCCGAAATACTGCAAACAATGTCATAAACAGAACTGCTAGAGTGGTTGTTTTCATACCTCCTGCTGTGGAGCCTGGAGAGCCACCTATTAACATTAGAAAAATCATTATCGTCTGTCCTGCTTCACTAAACAATGTCAAATCTATCGTATTAAAACCCGCAGTTCTTGGTGTAACTGCCTGAAATAAGGACGCCCATAGCTTTTCTCCCAGTGACATACCATCCCATACAGGCCTACTAAATTCCCCAAAAAAGAAAAATAGGAAAGGGAAAGCAATCAAAACCACCGCCATAACCAGTACAACTTTACTTTGCATGCGATATTTTCTGATATGTATTCCCTTACACCTTACATCATCCCATGTAAGAAAACCAATACCACCTATGATGATTAGTCCCATAATAACCACATTGATAAGACCATTATCAGCATATCCAGTTAGAGAAGAAAATTGCTCTCTACTGCCCATTAAATCAAATCCTGCATTGCAAAACGCTGATATAGAATGAAATACAGCATACCATATTCCCTTCAACCCGTCAAAGTCCTTCCAAAAGACAAGCAACATAAGAAAAGCACCCACTAATTCAATTAGAATTGTTGATTTTATTATAAAGCTTGTCAACCTCACAATGCCACCTACACTTGGAGCTGCTATTGCCTCCTGCATGGTGCTTCTCTGCATGAGACCAATCTTTCTTCCAGAAATAGCAACTACTGATACTGCAATGGTAACAACCCCCATACCCCCTATTTGAATCAGCAGTAGGATGATTGCCTGACCGAATGCCGACCAATAAGTTGCTGTATCATGTACTACAAGTCCTGTAACACAAGTTGCCGAAGTTGCAGTAAATAACGCGTCTAAAAAGGGGGTGATTTCGCCATTCTTTGCTGAAACAGGAAGCATTAACAAAAAGCTTCCCATTAATATAACAAATAGAAAGCCAATTATAATAATTTGAAAAGAAGTCAATCTTTTTTTCTTATATTGTAAATATCTCATTTCCGTATCTACCAACTTTCTTAATCAATCTTTATACCGTCTTAATTATCCCTTTTTTCACTTAAAGTTTGTATAAAGATATTTTATATTACATTAAGATAGTATAAAGATGCGATAGATGCTAAGGGGGTACTATGTCCAACGTAAGCGTCTAATAGGACCGTGTATAGAAAAGCAGGTTTACAACTGTTATTATAGTTGTAAACCTGTTATGATTAACTTTTTCTTACATGTTTTCGAATATGCTTCTCTATATACCATCTTATGATGCCCAAATATTCTTCATATTCACCTTTCTCATTTTTACTCTCATACTTACTTTTAAGCCTATTTAATAAAGGCATTGCATCTTGACCTGGCTTCAGTTCTCTCAATTTATTCATAATAACATTGATAGCATCTTTACGATTTGCTATTAAATATCCATACTCATCATTTAGATTTAAAATATGATTTAAATCTTCTTCATAAATAGCATTTCTTGAATAAATCTTCCCTTGATTATCATAGTATATTGTCTCCATATCTGATTTCTTTTGTGGATTTATATGTAAAGGGTGATTCTTTTTCATCGAATCACAAGTAAATCTATCCTTATTCACTTTTCCCATTTCATCCTTTGTATTATTATTTCCATCACATACTGCCAAAAGATTCGTGTACACTAATTCATTTTCTGAATTTCTTGCAACATAATGCTCAATCTTCACATCACTTGCATTTCTTATTCTTTTCATACAATAGGCACATAAATATCCTTGTTCCTGAAGCAAACATTTTCTTGTTTCCGTTTTATCTAAGCTATCAAAATCCGCTCCTGGCGTATTTCGATGGTCTCTCAAACTTCTTGGTTCAAACCCTTTTTGAATGTGTATCATCTTGCATCCCCCTTAAAAAGCTTCCAAATCATAAGAGAGCTTGGCATGTACAAAATCAGAGTCATTTTCTCCTAAAATACTTTCCAATTCATCTAACAGTTTCTTGGCTTCTTGATAGTTTTCTTCAGCTAATACTTTATAAAATTGATTCTTTAAATTTACTACTATTTCAGGACGAACTTCTACCTTCATCATCTCTCTTAATATTGAAGTTACATCTCTACCATAAGTTGTATTATGTGGTACAAATACCTTGCCATCTTCAAGAAGCAATACATGTTCTTTTGTTACATTTGCCAGTACACTTGGTGAATGCGTTGTTACAATAAACTGTACTTTTGGAAATATATAGTGTAAATCTTCCACAATTCTTCGTTGCCATTCTGGATGTAAGTGCATATCAACCTCATCTATTAAAACAATCCCTGGTGTCTCTTGTAAAATATTATCTAGCAATTGTGGATTTAATACTGCCATTCGATATGCAATATCGGCAACCATACTAATTGTGATTTTTAACCCATCACTAAGCATCCTCATTGGTAGTTTTTCGTAATGGTCTCCCTTTTTATATTCAATTTCAATCTCATGTGTTTTCATTCTATATTGAAATTTTGCTACATTATCTTTGGACATTGCACCTGAAAAACATTTTCCCATTGCCTTCTTTACAATTTCGAGCTCTGGGATTTCTCTTTGTTCTTCTAATTGAATTGCTGTCATTTGCTCAAACCATCGCATCATCAATTTGTCATTGGAAGCCGATGCAAGACAATCTTCATATCCTGTTGTCCTTGAAAACTTTTGATTGCTTAATAAATTTCTCTTTTGGCGTTTCTGCATATACAATCTTCCCGTCCCATAATATGCAATTAATGGTAAAACTGTATTCTTATCACCTTGTCTAACCTTCTCTTGTAATTTAGCCCCATACTCCATAATAGGTTTCGCATTTTTCATATGGGTTTTTCCATTTCTTGCATATAAACTTCTTTTCCACGTTAGCTCTTGTCCTTCTACATGTCCTAATGCTTCTATTTCTACTGGATACTGTTCTTCATAATCAACTCTACTTCCCAATTCGTACATTTTTCTATGTGCATCATCATATCCAATACTATTCGATACAATCCCATCAAATCCCGCAATGTAACTCCCTAATGCTGTTGAAACCGCATCCAATATTGTTGATTTTCCAGCACCATTTATTCCGACAAGAACGGTATATTCCTTATTTAGTTTTACCTCCAATTGTTCATAGCAACGGTAATTTTTCAATACTATTGAGTCAATATACATCTTAACGCCTCCGATCCAATATACAATACTATACTGTAAAATAATTCTATGTTAGTTCCTTGGGATTGTCAAAAGAAATTTTAGGATAATACCTAAGCAAATAGAAAAGGTGCGTACAACATAGGTAACCGTCAAATAGGTTCTTTCCAATGTTAGTTGATTTGAAAATAATTTTCATTCAAAAGTATTTTTGCTTTTAACATTTCAAAACTATTTCTTCCATACATGATTCTTTTTATTAGTTTGATTTTATTTACACTGCCCTCTGCCAGCCCATTGTTATAATTATATTTAATTGCATTTTTTACTGCGATAAGATCTTTTTCCATGCCATTCAAGTAAGAATCGACTTCTGGGATTTCCAGTAATCTAGCTTCTTCCATCCATGCTTCAAGTTCCTCGTATTTCTTGGCATATACTATTTTGTAAAATTGTTCAATCACCCTGTATACCTTACCCAATATGTCATACTTTTCTATTAATGCATTATACTGGTACTCACTAAGCCCCTTTACTTCTTTCCTGTAAAGCAGTTTGCACAACAGTTTTCTTGGAACATATTCTATTCCTTCCACGACATTATTTGCTTTCCTTTTCTGATGTTCTCTCTCTTTTTACATAAATACTCTTAGTGATGCCACAGTACCTGTATATCCTTTATTACATATTGTCTTATGTATTCTGTCATACGTAATACCTCCTCTATTTCTTTTTTGCTTTGCAAAGCGGATCCTTTGTGATAGGTTTCTAGTATCATAGAGTGCTGCCATTTCAATAGTCGTTGCTTTCTTGTTCGATGGAATTTCTATTCTGGCTGGAAACTGACGCATAAGGAATCGTGAAAAAGCTTCTGACAGATTCTTAAACAAATGAAACCGATCACTAATCTGGTATGCTTCTGGGTGAGAAAGGCTGGATGCATTTGCATAGGTACTTGCTCCGTCTCTTGAAATTACTTGGATATTTGGATATGTTTTCAACCATTCTGCTACTTTTTCAGTTTCTCTGGAGTCGATCATATCCACAACCCTGTGTGTCTCCAGATCTACCATTACTGTACCGTAGGTATATCTTTTCCTTATTGCAAAATCATCCACACATATTTTTGTAATAGAAGACTTATCCACAATGTCAGATATTTTTTTAACCAGATCATAAAGACTACTTTTACTGATTTTTATACAGCGTTTCTTGAGAAGGGAGGAGGCTGATACAGAACTAAGTTTCAAAGAAGTATCTAAAATATGCGAAACTAGCCTATTTGTTTTTTGAACTTTGGAATCCACAAAATCAAATCTTTCTGCGAAGGTTTTATGTTTGCAGTTAGGGTTCTGGCAAAACATTTTTCTTGTGTTTAACAGTAAGACTACCTGCATATCCTGGATTGGAAGGTCTTGAATTTCTCTTTGGTATCTAGAATGTACTTTAGTTGAACTTGTACTACAATAAGGGCAAGTGACAGAATGGCTACTAGACTCTGCATAAATAATGCCTTGATGCTTTTCTGGATGAAGAATATAATGTGTGCATATAAGATTGTTATCTAAAAGTTTAAGAAATCTATCCATAGAAATTCCTCCGTTTCGACTATCATATAATTATGATAACACTATGCTATGATAAATTTAACAAATATTAGAAAGAATCATAAATCATACGTACTGTTTTCGCTTGTTCTTGATTGACTACCTCCGTATTATTTACTCTATCATATCCCAAGATATTACCATTTCCATATACCACACCATTTTCGAAGTAAACGCTATCTTTGATACAATTTGATTTTTCCTCGATACCTTTTGATTTTTTGTACACTTTTTGATTTTGCTCCATAGGAAAAAACAAAAGATTTGAATGTCACGGAAAACCTATCGAACAAAAGTCATCAAATTCTATATCTAAATTTCTTTTATTTAATAAGCATTGACAACCCTTTATTTTAGCTGTATTATTTATGTGCAAATATCAATTTAATAAAAGGAGGCTACTTGAATGGCAAAATCCAAATTAACAAATAAGCAGAAAAAAAGGATATATCAGCTTCTTACAGAAGATAATTTTTCTCAAAAAGATGTAGCGACCTTGTTTAAAGTATCTCAAGGCACTATCAGTTCAACAAAAAAAGAAATGGAATATGAAGCTACTATCAGCGAATTAAAAAAACAACAGGAAAATGCTATGACAAGGGGAGTACAAGCTGCAATAAAAAATGGCGAGATTCCAGTTGTATCCACCAACTACATTGATTCTAAGTGATTATACATGAATATTAAAAATGTAGATAAATTCTTATTTAAATTAGGGGAGGATAAGCTAGATGTTATCAACAGAATTAAAAAAATTAATGATACAATTAGAGAACGATGAACCAATTTCAATAGATCGAAAAAAAATATTACAGGAACTTAGGGCTTTAGATGAAGTAGAGGAATATTTCCAAGAAAGCTTATCTCTCTCTTCTGAAGTTTGTCCAACATGCGGAAGGAGACTATAAATATGAATTACAAGGAACTAAAAAAATTAAAATTGCAACTTATACAAAAAGAGAATAAAACCGATGATGAAATTCAATTACTGGCCGAATTGCAATCTCTAAGTAAAATTATTGATACGGCAGATTTTTCTTTAGCCTTATCTACAAAAGTCTGCAAAACCTGCGGAAAGCCATTATAGTTATGAAAGGATATTTTATAGTTTCTAAAAATGACCAAGAAGAATTTGATATCCTTTGCCAGTTAAAGCCTAATGTTGTAGATGATGTTCCAGAAGAACAAAGCTTGTTATATGCAGAAATAGAAAGCACTTGTAATGTAATTAAGTCTTTGGACAAAACTTCTCATAAAACAAAGGAAAAATACTTTAATAAACTTTTATCACTTTCCCAAGTCGGTTTGGTACCTGAAGAAGGCGCACAACCTCAAATGGCAAAAGTATCCCTTGAAAAATTAAAATCAGAGATGCTTACTGTGGAAGGAAAAAGAATCAAAAACCATTATATGAAACGTTTGGGTATCACAGCTACATTACTAGCAATAATTGTAACTATTATTTCAGTAGCATTGTATCATTTCACAGAATTAAGTGTTTTTTTAATGATTACATATACTTGGCTTGGAGCCATGGCAGGTGCTTGGGTATCATATGGAGCAAGAAAATTTCAACTTGAATTTGATGATATGTCTATCATTGAAAAAGATATGTTAGAGCCAATTATTAGATTAATATACATTGGGGTCTGTTCTCTAATCTTTGAATTGTTTTTATCTTGCGGAATTGCAACAATTAATATAGGCAGCATTACAACCGTAAACCTACAAAGTGACATTGAATTGCAACTTTTAGTAGGTGTCATCTGTGGCTTAATTGAGAGCAAAATAGGTATTGATATTTATAAAAAGGCAAATTCTGTTCTTGAATTCGATAATGAACAAAATTAATTTATATGGTTCATTCTATCAATTAAACATAATTGGTACTATGGAGGGTGTAAACATTTTTGTGTCCAGTAATTCAAGAGAACCTTCTTGATAGGACTCAGATATGTATTTTCGGTTTGTCGAATTATGCTATTAACTTAAGTATTCCCATGTCTGAGATATTAATACAATCTGCCTGCATTTTTTGCATCACAAATACAGGCAGCGTCCTTTTCTTTTTCTTGGGCATTGCCCAAACCCGACCTCGGGTATATTTGATACACATACGGCAATACTTTAATTACCGACGGTATATTTATGCGTTACAGGTATGTTCTTAGTCTATCATCATAGAATAAGCTGAGCTGGCTTAAAACCAGATCTCAGTTCCTGTAGCGCATTTTCCATTTCTTCATGACATTAACAGATGCCAGATACACCATCTTCTCAAGAGACGTATCGCTTGGAAATACACTCTTGGTCTTTGTCACCTTTCGAAACTGTCTGTTTACGCCTTCTATGATATTTGTGGTGTACATAATTCGTCTGATGTCATCACTGAACTGGAAGAATGGGCTGATAACGTCCCAGTTTGACTCCCTGTTACTGATTGCATAAGGGTATTTCTTTCCCCACTTTTCCTTATCATCTTCAAGCTCCTTAAGTGCTACTTCTTCGCTTGATGCCTTGTATACAGCTTTAAAATCAGATGCGAACGGCTTTCAATCTTTGTAAGAAACATATTTGAAACTGTTCCTTAACATATGGATAATACACCTTTGGGTCTGTACATTTGGATAAACAGCTTCAATTTCCTCACGGAACCCAGGAAGCCCATCAACGCAGAAGAACAGGACATCCTGTACGCCACGGTTTTTTCAAGTCATTCAGCATTCCTAGCCAAAACTTTGAGGATTCATTGGCACCGATTGTGATGCTTAAGATATCTTTGTTTCCTTCCAGTGTGACACCAAGAACTACATAAGCTGCACGGTTTAAAATCCTGCCATCTTCCCTGATTTTATAATGGATTGCATCCATGTACACAAATGGATACATAGGTTCCAGTGGTCTGGACTGCCATTCCTTGATTTCTGGAAGAATACGGTCTGTAATCTTAGATACTTTCTCAGCTGATACATGGATTCCATAGAGTTCTTGAAGCTCTGCACCAATATCTATATGTCACGCAGTGACTATGTTGTCATTTCTCTTGCGTATAGTGAAATTACTTTCTCTTCAATCCCTGAGATATCACGGCAATACTTTGGTACAATCTCTGGTTCGAACTCCCCATTTCTATCTCTTGGGATATCCAGTTGGAACTCTCCAAACTCACTCTTTACTGTTTTAGGAGTATGTCCGTTTCGTTTGTTATCCGTTTCAATGCCATGTTTCTCGTTTTTGTCATAACCTAGGGAAACATCTAACTCAGCCTCCAAAAGTTCCTGAAGTAGTCCTTTGAAACTGTCTTTGAGCAGGGCATAAACATCTCCAGCACTCTTTAAGTCGTTTTCTTTGATAATCTGTCGTAATTGCTCTTTTGCTATCGCCATAATAAAAGGCTCCTTCCTTATAAGATTTATATCTAATTCTTACCAAGCAGGAACCATTTATTAGCATAGACACAAAATTTGTTACAGACCCGTACTATGTCAAGTTTTGGTACAGATTAAAACGGAACTTTTCTTATTAACCCAAACTAACTGACATCTTTGATATTCACCTCGAGGGTGTAAAAAAGATGACTCCGAAACAATATCGAAGTCACCTCTTGAAGATAACAGCTTAGCCCTCTTTTTATTGTGTCCTTGACATAGGAACCATTTTATTTCTGCCCACCTTTTAATGATTCTCTAGTAGCATAAAATTAATTTCAACTACATTTGAATTTTTGTTTTACAAACCTCTAAAAAATGATTTTATGTACAATAATTACACTGGCTCAATACCCGATGGCTGGGTTTTGTTATCAAAATCATTTACATAATACGCCAATATTTGCATTCTATTTTTTACTCTCTTTTGAGTTTGACCGCCTTTAGAAATCAATGCTAATAATCTATATTCTTCTATTACCCCAACAGAAAATCCTTGAAATGCTTCATTTACGCTATCTGCTTTAGCAGAGCTAAAAGATGATAGCTTTTTATTAATCGCATCTAATTTTTTTAATTTATTTTTCGTATTTTGAGAGAAATCTACAAATCCATATGCAATTAACAAAAGTAGAAACTTCATTGCTCTTGCATTATATTTCACATAATTTATTGGTATATCCTCATCATCCGAAATGGCATTTAGCTGTTTTATAAGATTCTCCACCATATTAATGCTATCTTCATTTAACCCTTTACATTCAGATGCATATTTCATAACAGCTTTATCAACAACACCAAAACTTATTTGCCCATCTAACAAACCTAAAATACTAAAAAATAATCTGTCAAATTGTTTTCGCTCATCAGGAAAAGATAACTTTTTTAATAAATTATTCTTATTCGTTATCTGATCAATATATTTCTGCAATTTAGTTTCAGGTAATGAATTGAGTATCTCTCCTGCTCTTAATCTTTCTTGATTTTGTAAATAACGAAAATAAAGTGTAATTTCGTCATCGTCCGCATTGGTAATATTAGTTATAGAAACATTATATGCCTGAATTTTATCCATAATAGTTTCTGGCAACTGACTACATTTTAGAATAATCTTACCTTTACTTTTTAGTCTTTTCTTTAATTTTTCCAAACGATTATCTTGTTCATCAGAAAGATAGTCTATAATATGTTCAATAATAGTACGAGACATATCACTTTGTATTACATATGTACCATTTATAAAATTCAATATTGTTGTTAAGCGTTGCTGTCCATCTACTACTTCCTGTGTTGCACCTTTCTCATTTTTATCGGAACGAATTCTTAAACTTATATTACCAATTGGATACCCTTTAATTATGCTATATATCAGTTTATCTTTAAAATCCGAACTCCAAATGTATCCTCTCTGATATGATGGTCTTAAATCAATTCCTTCACGCTTTACATTTTTTATTTGATTCATTAGTGTTTGAATTGGTCTTGAGTCAAAAGAAAATCCCATAATGTACTTCATAACGTTCCTCTTTTCTTTAATATTATTTCACCTAATTATTAAGCTAGATGAGATAAAATATGTACTGTTAGCTAATTTAAGTTATTTCAAAAGCAAAATTTAATCTATAAAACACTTATCATTAACTATATTACATAGCAACTAGTTTTTTGTCATTTTCTGTAATTTTTCATAATTTTCTTAATCGAAAAAGACGGACAGAAACCTTTCTAGATTTCTGCCTATCTTTTTTAATGTTCTTTTGTAAGAAAGAGCAGATTTCAACTATATTTTCATTTTTGAATTTATACGTTGATTTCAATTACATTTTTCTTATTCATTTACATTTTAAGATTTACAAGAACATTTTTCCCTCTACACATGCAACACCCTAGCCTTTATCTCCTTCGTCTTCCCTGCATTCCAGAAGTTCTCCCCAAGATATCCGCATGTTCTTCTCGTCACATTCATCTTATTATGATCCTTATTATGGCACTGTGGACACTCCCACTCAAAGTCTTCGTTAATCATAATCTCTCCATCAAATCCACAGCAATGACAATAATCCGACTTGGTATTAAACTCTGCGTACTGGATATTATCATAAATGAACCTCACGATATCTTCCAATGCCTCTAAGTTATTTCTCATATTCGGAATCTCTACATAAGAAATCGCCCCACCAGATGAAATCACCTGGAACTGACTTTCAAATGTAAACTTGCTAAATGCATCAATCTTCTCACGTACATCCACATGATAAGAGTTCGTATAATACCCTTTGTCCGTAATATCTTTAATAGACCCAAACTTTCTCTTATCAATCTCTGCAAATCGATAACATAGAGATTCCGCTGGTGTCCCATAAAGTCCAAAACCTAATCCAGTTTCTTCCTTCCATGTATCTGTCGCTCTTCTTAAACGATTCATTAATTTTAATGCAAATTCTGTACCTTTTGGTTCTGTATGACTTACTCCCGTCATTAACTTCGTTACTTCATACAATCCAATATATCCAAGTGAAATCGTGGAATATCCATCATGTAGCAACTTATCAATCTTCTCACCTTTTTCCAATCTTGCAATGGCACCATACTGCCAGTGAATTGGACTTACATCCGATGAAACTCCTTCTAAGGAACTGTGACGATACATCAATGCCTCAAAGCAAAGTGCTAATCTTTCCTCTAAGATCTGCCAGAATTGTTCTTCGTCCCCTTCTGCCACAATACCAATCTGAGGTAAGTTAAGACTTACGACTCCTTGGTTGAATCTTCCTTCAAATTTATAGTTTCCATTTTCATCTTTCCATGGAGATAAGAAACTTCTACATCCCATGCAACTAAATACATTTCCTTCATAATTTTCACGCATTTTCTTGGCAGAAATGTAATCTGGATATAATCGTTTTGAGGAACATTTCACTGCTAGTTTTGTGATGTAATCGTATTTTCCACCCTTTAAGCAGTTGTGCTCATCCAATACATAGATTAACTTTGGAAATGCTGGTGTAACGAATACACCTTTTTCATTTTTAATTCCCTCTAAACGTTGTCTTAAAATCTCTTCTACAATTAATGCATTTTCCTCAATATATTCGTCTGTTGGATCTAAGTTTAAAAATAGTGTGACAAACGGAGATTGTCCATTTGTTGTCATCAAGGTATTGATTTGATACTGAATGGTTTGAACGCCTGATTTTAATTCATCCATTAAACGATCGTGGATAAATTGGTCCATTAGTTCAGGAGAAATTTGGTCACCATACTTTTCTGTGTAGTGTTTTCTGTATTTTTCTCTACTTTTTCTTAAATATTTTCCTAAATGGCGAACATCTACAGATTGTCCACCGTATTGGCTGCTGGCTACAGCGGAAATAATTTGTGTCATAACGGTACATGCGACTTGAAAGCTTTTTGGACTTTCAATTAGTTTTCCGTTCATAACGGTACCGTTGTCCAACATGTCTTTGATGTTAATTAAACAGCAGTTAAATATCGGTTGTAAGAAATAATCTGCATCATGGAAATGAATGACACCTTCTTCGTGTGCTTTTGATACTTTTTCTGGTAGTAACAGACGTTTTGTTAAGTCTTTGGATACTTCTCCTGCGATTAAGTCTCTTTGTGTGGAGGCAATGACTGCATTCTTATTGGAGTTTTCTTCCATAACTTCTTTATTACGATTTTGAATCAGACTTAAAATGGATTCATCTGTTGTATTCGCTTTACGAACCAATTCTCTTCTGTATCTATATATAATATAGGTCTTGGCTAAAACAAATTTACCTTCTGCCATGAGTTTTTGCTCAATGATATCTTGAATATCTTCTACCTGCATCGTGTCTACATTCAGATTTTCAATGCTTGCAATAATGTCTTCAATTTTTTGATCAGATGCTTTTTCGCATTCTTCCACTTCGATATTTGCCTTACGAATCGCAACTAATATTTTATTTCTATCATAATCAACTACTCTTCCGTCTCTTTTAATTACTTTCATTCTATCCAAGCCTCTCTCTCTATTTATGTACGCCACACTATACTATATTTTGTGTATGACGCATAAAAAGCTGCTCATAAACTTTTAAATTAAGTTACCGAAACAGCTTTTTGAATTATAACATAATCGAATTTGGTTGTCTAGGGCAAATACTAGATATAGTATTTCCATTAATTCCATTTACTATATATTGTACTACAACTGTATAACAAGCAAACCCTTGATGCAAGGGACTTTGTTAGAATCTGAAGTCTCTTTCTCCTTGGATAATCTTTTCAATTTTTTCTTTGGTTCTTTGACAGACAAGGGGATTTGTTATATTTTGGATTTCTTTTTGTATAACCAAATCGCCCTTTTCTTTCGTATTCGTTGACGCATAATCTTGTAAATATTCTTGCAAAGTCATCAAAGCATTTGGTAAACAACAATTGGCAATCTGTCCTGATTTTACAAGTTGCATAAATCGATCACCAGTACGTCCTTCTCGATAACATGCAGTGCAGAAACTTGGAACATAGCCTAGTTCTAGAAGCCAATTGACTACTTCATCTAAGGTTCTATTGTCATTTACGTCAAATTGGGCTGAATTTTCTTCTTCTGGTTCTTCCTCTACATAACCGCCAACACTGGTACGAGAGCCACCGCTAATCTGAGATACCCCATATTTCAACACACGTTCTCTGGATTTTACAGATTCTCTTGTGGAAATGATTAATCCTGTGTATGGTACTGCGACACGTAAAACAGCAACTATTTTTGCAAAAATATCATCGTTGATGGCATCGGTAAATTCATCTGGGTCAATATCGTCTGCATGTCGGATTCTTGGAACACTGATGGTGTGTGGTCCAACGCCTTTATATGCTTCGAGGTGTTCTGCGTGCATAAGAAGTCCTGTAAAATCATAACGATACATATTTAGCCCAAATAGAACACCTAACCCAACATCGTCGATACCACCTTCCATGGCACGATCCATTGCTTCTGTGTGGTAGGCGTAATCGTGTTTTGGTCCTGCTGGATGCAACTTTTCATAATTTTCTTTATGATAAGTTTCTTGGAATAAGATGTATGTTCCGATTCCTGCATCTTTTAATTTTCGATAATTTTCTACGGTTGTTGCGGCGATATTTACATTGACACGACGGATTGCACCATTTTTGTGCTTGATACTATAAATCGTTTTAATGCTGTCTAATACATACTCAATTGGGTTATTAATAGGGTCTTCTCCTGTCTCCAAAGCAAGTCTTTTATGCCCCATGTCTTGTAGTGCAATCACTTCTTGCTTGATTTCCTCTTGTGTTAATTTCTTACGGCAAATATGCTTGTTCTTTACGTGATAAGGACAGTATACACAGCTGTTGATACAATAGTTAGACAAATACAAAGGGGCAAACATAACAATTCGATTGCCATAAAATTTTTGCTTAATCTCCATTGCTAACTCATAGATCTTTTGATTTTGTTCTTCTAAATCACAATCTAACAACACCAATGCTTCCTTGTGACTTAATCCTTTGCATTCCTTTGCTTTTTCTAAAATGCTTTCGATTAATTCTTTGTTATGCTTATTTTCCTCCGCATATTGAAGAGTGTCCAAAATCTCTTGATGGTCGATAAATTCCTCTGCTTTCGCTGACATCATGTTATACATTTTCCATGCTCCTTTACCTTGATTTTCTCGTCTTGGTCTGAACACTTTTTACGGATATGCCTTCCAACATTCCTAATTTTCCAGACAAACTACTAATTACGGTCTCTGGTGCGTCGATTACAACGGAAATGATATGAACATTTTTCTCTTTGTATGGAAGTCCCATCCTTCCAACTATGTACTGTGCGTGTTCATGTAGTAGTTGATTGACTCGTTCTACTGCCTTTGTTTCTTCTACAATGATTCCTATTAACGCTATTTTTGTTTCCATCCATGCCTACCTCACTTTCGTTGCAATCAATAATGGAGCTTCATTTTGTATGTGCAATGCAATATATGCAGAAAAAAACTGCGTACTCTTTCCTTCCAGAATACACAGTTTCTTCTTGTATCAAATCTACTTCCACTGCATCATACAAGATATCACCTCTTATTCTTACACTCAGGCGAACCTTAAGTATTCAGAAAAGATGAATTATTCACGATTTCGCACTACGGGCAACCCCCTAGTACCAAATGTTAAATTCATTTACTCTTGTATTATATGCTACTTGTTGTTAGAATACAAGTATTTCCAGTTTCGCAAATTTTGTATCTCTAATTTGTTCTATTTCTCTTTGGATAAATTCAAAATATCACGAATTTCTGTTTGTGAAATCTTTGTATATTTTTCAAGTTCTTCTACAGATGGTGCATGTCCATAGTCTTCTTCCAGATATTTTGCAGCTTCGCGAATTAAATTTGCTTTTGCTACGATGGTATCTTCTTCGGATTCTTCATTTGCAATCTCGTCTATCGCTGCAATAATGGATTGTTCAATGGCATTTACAATGTACTCTTCTGTCACTTCTTCGGCAGATGGTAATGCATTCACCGCCATAATTAATCCCATATTTCCTTCTTGAATCAAGTCTTCTACTGTAACACCTTTGTTTTTGTATTTTTGCACAATTGTAACAACATCGTGTAAATATCCATTCATTAGATGTTGTTTGCTTTCTTCATTTCCCGCAGCGGCTTCTTTTAAATATCTTTCTTTTTCCACCTGGTCTAATCGCTCTACATCTTGTAGTTCTTCTTTATACATCTTTAAAAATTTAGAATCTTCTTCTGTTACTTTTTCTTCCTCCGGAATCTCAACTTCCTTTTTTGGTGGAATGTAAACAAAGCCTTCTACTTCGATTCTATTTTCTGCAAGATATGCATACACAGCTTGTAATTGTTCTTCAGAAAGTTCTACTTCACCAAGTAATTTTGCTAATTCATCTTTGGAAATGCGGTTATTTTGAACCTTTGCAATCTCCATAATTTCTTTTAACATTTCTAAAAATTTACCTTGTTCTATCATCTCATCACTCTTCCTGTCTATTTTTTATGTCATTGCTCTTTCATTCTTATTGTTGGACAAATTCGGCTCCGCGTTCTTCCTTTACCGTTACACTATTAGCTCGAATTCGTAGATATTCCTGACCGTCTAATTCATAGGATTCTAGTACTCCGATCACTTCAATCCAATCATCTGGTTCTGGCATGGTTCCCTCATATGTGTATTCAAATCCTGACCAGCCATCATTTCCACAACATCCAGGGCTAGTTCGATAAACGGAATAAATCATTTCGTCGTATGCTTCATCCATTGTCTCAGAGGCTATTCCTTCTATCTTAAGAGTTTTCCCAAGATAATCCGTTGTATTTAAATAAATGTCATCGCACATTGTTGCAAATACGTTTTCTTTGATTTCAATTATATCTTGATTCGTTACAGAAGATTTGGCTTCTTGACTTTCTGTTTGATTGGCTTGCTCAGTCTCGTCCGTTAGACTAGACTCTGTAAGTTTTGCTGCTTCATCGGATAAATTAGCTTCTCCCTGGATATTTTGCTTTGTATTGTCTACGTTTACATTCTGCTCATTTTGACAGCCCGTAAACATACAAGCAAGGAAAATCATAGATAGGATACGTTTCGCCTTTTTCACAGTTTCCACCTCTTTACACTCTTTTGTTTATTATAGCAAAAAGTTTCCAAGGTATCTATAAAGACTTTATGCTTCTACAAAATATATAGGATAAGTATATAGGAAAATCTTTGTTTTTCCAAGTGTATTTCTATCTTCTTTTCTCACTCTTGACGAACATATGTTCTTGTATTATAATAATTTTCAGAACTATGTATTGGAGGAACAATATGCAACAGTCAACATTTATTACTATATAGAAACTCATAAGTGGATGATTTATCAGACATAATATAGTGAATGAGGTGATTTCCATTTCAACAGAACGTATTATTTTTCATATTGATGTGAATAGTGCTTTTCTAAGCTGGGAAGCGGCCTATCGCTTGGAACATCGTATGGATACAATAGATCTCCGTACCATTCCATCAGCAGTTGGTGGTGATAAGGAGAAACGACACGGTATCATTCTTGCCAAGTCGGAACCTGCCAAGCGATATGGTGTCAAAACTGCTGAAACCTTAAATGATGCTTTGAAGAAATGTCCTGATTTAGTAATCGTTCCACCAAGATTTGAATTATATTATAAGTGTTCCAAAGCATTTATTAATATTTTATTAGAATATTCGCCAAATGTAGAACCGTATAGCATTGACGAAGCCTTTGTAGATATGACCAACAGCACATCTTTATTTGGTTCTCCTGTGGTTGTGGCAAATTTAATCAAAGACCGTATTCGCCAAGAATTAGGATTTACTGTGAATATCGGCGTTGCTCATAACAAATTACTAGCTAAGATGGCTTCAGATTTTAAGAAACCTGATTTGGTACACACTTTATTCGAACATGAGATTTCTACTAAGATGTGGCCACTTCCAGTGAATGAATTATTTTTTGTAGGACGTGCCACTACTCGAAAACTAAGAAATCTTGGTATCTATACGATTGGGGACTTAGCACAAAGTGATTTGTCTATTATAAAGTCACATTTAGGAAAGCATGGCGAATTGATCTACAATTATGCCAATGGAATTGATACTTCCCCTGTCACAACGGAAGTTCCTGCCAATAAAGGATATGGTAATTCCACTACGATTGATCACGATGTAACCGATGCCAATGAAGCTAAGAAAATTTTGCTTTCTCTTTGTGAGACTGTATGTAGTCGTATCCGAAAGGATTCCGTCTTAGTATCTGTGGTTTCTGTGTCTATTAAAAACTGCTTCCTTGCTAGTGAAAGTCATCAGAAAACTCTTCTTTCGGCTACTAATGTTGCGTCAGAATTGCATCGCCATGCATGTGAATTGTTTGATTCCTTTTGGGATGGAACACCAATTCGGCAGTTAGGGGTACACACATCACACATAACCCAAGAAGGAAATCAGCAATTAAATTTATTTGATATGGACTTATTTATCCGCCAAGGAAATTTAGAAAAGACAATTGATCAGATTCGAGGAAAATTTGGAGAGAATTCTATCCAACGTGCAAGCTTTTTATCAGGAAATCATTCACATATGGCTGGCGGGACACGAAAGGAACATATGAATCCAGATAAAGATGATATCTTATAGCGTGTACGAGTCGAACTGGCTTACTTCACGTTTCTATATATTATCTTACACTTTTACAAGAGCTTTTTGCAGAAACGTTCTTGTAAAGTTCTATAAGATTTATTTCTTCCTCAAAATGGAGCCTGAAAGCAATTCTTTCAAGCTCCATTTCTATTTCTTCATATTATTTTACAATTTTCATATTCATACTTCTCATGTCCCATATGAAAATTACTACTTAAAATCTATAAACTACCTTGTTTTCGACTTCTACCTAATATCAGTTCATCCAACACCGACTTGTAAACTAATATAATGTGTGCATCAATAAAACAATACTTATTTACAATAAATTCAAACGTCTTATATATAAATGCTACAGATAGCGCAAGAATACTACATAGTGAAATCCACCATGTAAACCCTTGAAATAGGATAACTATGATAGTCAACAAATAAGCAAAGAAAACAAACATATACTGTTTGCTTATTCGCAGTGCCAAATGCATACAATCTAGCAAACGTTCTAGCATTTTTTGCAAAACCATAATGTCACGATCTTTTAATGTATTATAAATGTCATCGTGAATTTCTTTATTGCTTAACTTGGTACTATCATATTTTTTTTCTATAATTAACTTTTGATAACAAAAGAAATACTTGTTATAGCGGCTCGCTCCTAGTTCTTTGGTAATTAGCTTCTTGAACACACTTGACAAAATATTCACCAGCCTTTCTTGTCGTGGTATCCTTGTTTTACGGTAATGATATATTATAAGCTGTTCTGCTATTATATTATTCAGAAGCAAACATTTTGCTTTTTATTTTGATAAAAATTCATACATCTTATTCTATGCTTTTTCGCCATCCTAATAAAGTGAGTTCACAAAAAAAACACAATTGAATCATAATTTAAACATATTTTACTTTTATACTGTTTACATACTGATAAATAAATTTTTTAATTATTTCATAATGCCTGGCAACTTTCCCAAAGTTGTCGGGCCTCCTCCATTTAGTATATCTTTTTTTCAACTTTCTATTTTCCATCATATAATTTTTTTGTAACTATTTCCTTTGGATTTTTCATAAAGTTTTTATTGTATTATACCTTTTCATATTTGCACGATAATGATATAATCTTCCCTAAATGTAAAGCAAAACACATATGGAGGTAGACAAAATGTCAAAAGTAACAATCATGGATCATCCATTAATCCAGCACAAAATCGGTATTATGAGAATGAAACACACATCTACAAAGGAATTTCGTGATTTAGTATCCGAAGTTGCTATGCTTATCTGCTATGAAGCAACAAGAGAACTTCCTCTAGACGATATCGAAATTGAAACACCTCTTGTAAAAACAACAGTAAAAGAAATTGCTGGTAAAAAGTTATGTATCGTTCCTATCCTTCGTGCAGGTCTTCACATGGCCGATGGAATTCTTAACCTAATTCCTAATGCAAAAGTTGGTCATATCGGTATGTATCGTAATGAAGATACTTTAGAACCAACTGAATATTTCTGCAAGCTTCCACAAGATGCAACTGACCGTGATATCTATGTAGTAGACCCTATGCTTGCCACTGGCGGTTCCGCTATTGCAGCTTTAACAAGCTTAAAAAATAGAGGCATTAAAAAAATTCAATTCTTGTGCTTAATCGCTGCTCCTGAAGGTGTAAAAGCACTACAAGAAGCACATCCAGATGTGGACATCTTCATTGGTGCATTAGACGAACGTTTAAATGAACAAGGTTACATTCTTCCTGGCTTAGGAGATGCAGGCGATAGAATTTATGGTACAAAATAATTTGTAATCGTATGGAATCATAATAGAAAATATTCATTTATATATTAATAGATAATATGTAACATTAATATAGTGTGTAAATAGCTCCCCCTTAGCGCGTATATTCTAATCTCTTAGACATAGACTGGCTAAGATGGGAGCTTTTCTAATTTAAAAAATCATAAATTACTTATCATAAATTACCTAATGAAACAATTAATCTACTATTTCACCAAAAATTTATACACTGTAACAGTGCTAAATTCTTCCCCTGCTTTTACTACACCATTTGGAAATCCTGGTGTATTAATTGCATTTGGGAAGTTTTGTGTCTCGAAACAAACGCCTCCACGATTGCCGTAAGTAACTCCACCTTTACAATTTGTTTCTTTTAATGCATTTGCGGTATACATCTGAATCCCTGGTCTATCTGTGTACACTTCCATGAGACGTCCACTTTCTTCATCCCAACATTTTGCAACTAACTCTACATCACCGCCTACTTCATGCTTAATTACAAAGTTATGGTCATATCCATTTGCAAAATGAAGTGGCTCATAATCTGCATCAATATCTTGACCAATTGCCTTCATAGTACGGAAGTCCATAGGAGTTCCCTCTACTTTTCTATATTCACCTGTTGGAATTAATACCTTATCGGTTGGTGTAAATTCTTCTGCATAAATCTCAACTTTATGATTTATAACACTTCCACTATCATGTCCTGCAAGGTTGAAATAAGAGTGGTTTGTAAGATTTACAACGGTATCCTTATCTGGTACCCCTAAATATTCAATGACAAGTTCATTATCTTCTGTTAATGTGTAAGTCACAGTAACATCAAAGTTTCCTGGGAAACCTTGTTCCATGTCTTTACTTAATCTTGAAAATTCAACGGATACAGAGTCTTCATCTTCAAATGTATCTGCTTCATAAACAACCTTATTATATTTTGGAGTTCCACCATGAAGGTTATTACCATTGTCGTTTTTCTGAAGCTCATAAGTAACTCCATTTAAAACGAATTTCGCATCTTTAATACGATTGGCATGTCTTCCTACAAATGCACCAAGTGCAGAATCATCTTTTACATAACCTTCTATTGTATCATAGCCTAATACAACATCTTTGAAATTACCTGCTTTATCTGGTACAATAACATTTTTCAAAATGGCACCATAATTCAAACAAGATACTTCCATACCGTTTTTGTTCTTTAGTGTGTACACACTAATTTCTTCACCTGATTCTAACTTACCAAATTTTTGTGTCGTTATCTTCATTACTTATCCCTCTCCCATACTTTTTTTCTAATTCTTTATAGGTATCTTCAGGCAGAACTTTAAACATTCCTTCTCTAAGATACACTTGTCCATCCCAAACTAAAGAATGAGTTGTATCCTCTACCCAAAGGTACTTTCCACTATTTTTACGGAGGCGATATCGTAAAATTGGAAGTACATCCTCTTCGCTTTCGATACAAGCCTCAATCTCCTGATTAATTCGCTCATAATCTTCTGAATGCATCAGCATACGCCAATTAAGCAAACCACTATGAAGTTCCAAAAGTTCATACTCAAAATCTGCAAAATTAGAACTAATATATTCAATTGGCCAGCCCTGTTCCATTCGCCAGCTTACTACATATCGATCTTGTCTACTTACGATTCGAGTCAATACTTGATTTTCACGTAGGGTTGCATCAAATAATCCTTGAAATTCATCTCGATTTAAAATTACAGTATAAACACCAAGTAATCCGTACACAGTTCCATTTCCATCTTGCACAGGCATTCTATGCATTCTTGCGAAGTAATCTCTCCCCTGTCTACTCTTAATTGTATGTATTGAATTGTAATCACTTCGTTTATCTCTAATTAATTCTTGTTCTAATTCTGTAATATAAACACTAACTTCTTGATCAATAAAGTCTTCCGTTACAACATCCGTTGCCATATCAATATTTGTATCTAATTGAAAATATCGACTACAGTATTCAAAATTCAAATTGGCATCTTTGTAAAATAGTCTAGGCACCAATATAGACAAATACTTATCATACATCATCTTATACGATTGACTAAAAAAGCAAATCATAACATGTTCATTTCCCAATTTAATTGGATTTATCTCTACGTCTACCTCTAACTTATTATGTCCTTGATAAATAATCACATTATGAAAAATCGTTCTAAATTTTTCTTTAATAATGCGATGAAAACGTACTTTTCGTTCATTATCAATTAACTCTCTAATATTTTTATTCTTATCGCCAATAATCATACTGGCATGATGATTACTGGCAATAATTTTCCCTGTTTCATTTAAGTAAACAATCGTTGGAAATTCGATTGATTCTATAAACTTCTGAAATGCCTTTTGGGTGTTCAATTTCATTCAACATACCTCGATTTAATATATTCTTTTCATTTCCACACCTATTATAACAAAACTCTTGTATAAATCAAGAAAACATTCCTTGTTTTTAGTGCTTCAAATTCATATCTTGGATAAATCGTTCTCGAAACTCATCCACATTAGCCAGTTCCAAATGTTCCATTCTCTGAACTTGTTCTCTTGATCGCTTCATACATTCCTCGTTCTGTAAAATCAATATCCCACCGGTTAAAGAACCATTTTCAATATACTCAAATTTATCTGTCTCTACATCTGGAAACAAACCACATCTCTTGGCATGTTCTACATTTAATCCACTTCCAAATGCTCCTGCTATATAAATCTTATCTAACTGTTCTAGTGATACTCCATTTGCTTCTAACAACAAAGAAAATCCTGCTTGTATGGCGGCTTTCGCCAGTTGAAATTGCCTGACATCTTCTTGCCATAGTGACACCTTTCCTTCTTCATCTAATGCAATCTTTCTCTCTTTCATAAGCCCAGTTTCATCTATCCATCCCAACTCTAGAAAAACACTTATGACATCTAATAATCCAGAACCACAGATTCCTCTTGGCTGTCCATCACCAATTACCCGAATGTCAAACTTGTGCTTTAATTCGTGCTTTAATTCATGCTCAAATTCATGATCAAATAAAGAAACTGCATAAATGGCTCCTTTCTCTGCACGCATTCCTTGTGCAATGGAAGCCCCTTCAAATGCAGGACCTGCTGCTGTTGAGCAAACACGAATTCTGCCATCGCAACTTAACACCATCTCACCATTGGTTCCTATGTCCATAATGGCGTAAGTTCCTTTCTTATCTGCAATACCAGTTGCCAATATACACCCAAGTGTATCCGAACCGACATATCCCTGAATTAATGGCGGAACAATAAGTTGACATGTCTCATTTACAAAGAAACCATATTTTTTTGCATTTTCAATAAAACCAGAAAAATGAACCTGGAAAGGTGGCTTTACTAAACTTTTTATTGGATACTCTACACTGTTTAGCAAAAGATAAATCATTGTAGTATTTCCCATAACAACAATTTTCTTAAACTGTGCCTCTCTTACTGAATATTGTGTCGAAAATTCTGTTATCATTGCATTTAGTGCATCTAATACTAATCTTTGCAGAACCTCTGCGTGTTCTACTGACTGAATCCCATAAGATAATCTAGACATTACATCTAATCCATGTATACGCTGCGGATTCACATGGGTCTTCTTTGTTACAAGCTCTTGCTTATGGTTTACATTCTTTAAAAATGCTGCTTCAATCGTTGTAGTTCCAATATCAAATGCAATGTTAATCTCAGCATCTTCTAACTCAGCTGTTATCTTTGGTGTATTTTGCAATACTGGTTCAATTTCTTCCTCTAAAATCACACAAGTATCTTCTGTGACCCTATATTCACAGGCCAAACGATATCCTGCTTCTAATTCTTCTTTGCTTAGATACTGCAGTTCTGCATTCGTATATGGCATACGATTCCCTTTGGAAATAAGTACTTTACATTTTCCACAAGTTCCATTTCCACCACATACGAAATCCATTAAAACTTGGTGTTTTATCATAACCTCCATTAATATACAAGGTTCTTCTATTGCTACTTGTTTATATCTTGGCAAAAAAGTCACATTCATCTATAGTCCTCCACAAAACATACAATGCTCACCAGTTGCTTCACAATAATCGCAGGGATTCAAACAAACTTCATTCTTCCCTTTGTAACTAAATGCAAGCCCAATGGATGATTTCAGCGGATACATCATGTCTCCTTTATATCTTACACCGATTTGCTCTCCATGTAAAAGCTTATGTATCTTTTTTCCTTCTTCAACAGGCATACCAAAATAACCAGGTCCAAAACCCTTTGTATATGCAATCTGTTCTGCTTCGTCATATTCATTTTTTGTAAATAATTTAAAGTTCTGCATTACAATATCACGAACTAAATCTATACATGAATTTTGAATAAAATGATAATTCAATTCGCCGCTTCCTATCTGTTCATAGGAATCTTGGCTACATGAAATAAGATATGCCATGCCAGATGTAATCTGACACGAAGAAAACTCTTTGAAAACATCACAATAGAATGTATTGTCTGAAAGAATCAATTGATTATCTGTGAGCTTAAGAATCCCCTGTTCCACCTCTTCGTTTCCCCAATAATACATAATACAACGAATTGGTTTACACGTAGAAAAGAATCTTTGTACTTCCAAAGGTTCTATCTCCACTTTTAATTTATCAAACGGAACGGATGGTAGTAACTTGTTATATGAAAATTGTAATAAATGTTCCTTCATCTACCTCATCCCTTTTTATCAAAATAATATGGTATCTTAATTTATTCTCTAAATTGTAAGATGTAAAAAAGGTTATCCTTGGGATAACCTTTTTTATTCAACTTCGTTCTAACAATATAGCACTTAATCCGTATAAACTTAAAAATCAAAATATTATGAATAAATTAAACTTAAAAATCTATAAGAATAAAGGTACACTGTAAACTACCTAATAACTAGGCAATTGTTACGTTAGTTGCTTGTGGTCCTTTAGCACCTTCAATTACATCAAATTCAACTGCTTGGCCTTCTTCTAAAGATTTGAAACCTTCCATGTTTAAGCCTGTGTAGTGTACAAAGATGTCACTTCCTGTTTCATCAGAAATAAAACCATATCCTTTTTGATTGTTGAACCATTTTACGGTACCTTTGTTCATAATAATTCCTCCAATAATAAATAAATAATCATTGTGTCGCACATTTGTGTTCTTGCACAATTGTGATTTCTCACAACGTAGACAGTATAACATTTTTCTCAATCTAAGTCAAACTTTCTTTCTTATTTTTTTATATGTCGATACAAAGGTTGCATATTTCTTCACTACTCTATACAAACCCTACAAACATATTTCTTTATTTGGGAATTTCATCCATGTAGCATGTCTAACTTGTTTCTTTCAACAATTTGTGATATATTTTTACTGATTTTCAAATAATAAATAAATAATCCTTCTTGTGGCCTCATATCCTGCCACAAGCATAAGCACGTTTTAAGCAGTTTCATAATTCCTTCTGTTTCTGTTATGGGACGTGCTTTTTTGAATAAATAGTATGAGCCGTTGGCTTTTTTATCATACATGTACAAATCACAACAAATTAACTACTAAACGAAAGAGGTGAGCTAAAATGAATATACTAAAACAGCTATTGATTATCTTTTCCTTGTGTCTAGCTGGCGAAGTGATCTCTGCGATTCTTCCATTTGCATTTCCTGCAAGCGTAATCAGTCTACTGTTACTATTTTTACTGTTAGTTTTCAAAAGAATCAAACCAGAACAAGTAAGCACAGTATCTGACTTCTTACTCGGAACTATGGCATTATATTTTATTCCTGCTGGTGTTGGGATTATGGACAAATATGTGTTAATCAAATCATCGATTATTCCACTTGTACTTATTACAATCATTACCACAATTTTAACTTTTATCACAAGTGGTTATACCGTTTTATTTTTTATTAAACGAATGAAGAAAAAGGAGGCAAAATAGCATGACTGAAATACTAGAGAATCCTCTATTTGGTATTGCACTTACTATATTTGCATTCCAAATAGGTGTATTTTTAAATAAAAAAACAAAGAGTACATTGGTAAATCCTTTGTTGATTGCAATTGCACTCATTATTATTGTATTAAATGTATGTCACATTCCATATGAGACTTACAATCATGGTGGAACAATCATTTCTATGTTTGTGGCTCCTGCTACTACTGTTTTGGGTTACTCCATCTATAAACAAATTGTTGTACTAAAAAAATACTTTCTACCAATCCTTGCTGGTTGCTTTGTAGGAAGTTTAACTTCGATTCTAAGTGTATATTTTCTATGTAAGGCATTTCACTTAGATCAGACATTGTTCGCATCCTTACTTCCTAAGTCTGTTACTACTGCTATCGCAATTGAAATTTCGGAACAGCTTGGTGGTGTCGGCGCGATTACGGTTGCAATCGTTGTACTTACTGGTATCCTTGGGGCAGTACTTGGACCAATTTTAATTAAAATCTTTCGAATTGACCATGAGGTAGCACAGGGTGTTGCATTTGGAACTTCTAGTCATGCACTTGGAACAACAAAGGCCATCGAACTTGGAGAACAGCAAGGGGCGATGAGCGGAATTGCAATTGGTGTAGCAGGACTCATTACGGTTTTAATCGCTCTATTTTTATAAGTTATTCACCAACCCACTTTTTAATCATATACTTATTGTATAGAAGGGGGTTCCAAACATGTCAAAAAAATCAAAGATTTCAGTAATCGGTGGAGATGCTAGATTATTTTACATGGTCAAAGAATTAGTAGAAATGAATTATGATGTATGTGTTTATCGTGTTACAGATGGTATGGGAATTGATACATTAGAGGCACTTTCAAGTGTTACCATCTGCAATTCTTTGCAAGAAGCCATGGATTTTTCAGATGTGATTGTGGGCCCAGTGCCTTTTTCCAAAACACAAGTATCCATAACATCAGCTGAGAAAACGCCTGATTTATCTATCAAACATTTTCTTTCCTGTATTACTTCTTCCCATACTTTATTTGGAGGTGCAATTCCAAAAAGTGTGAAACTGCACTGCGATAAAAATTTTATCAGGTATGTGGATTTTATGGATATAGATGAAGTTGCAATACTAAATGCGGTATCCACTGCAGAAGGTACCATTGCGGAAGCTATTATGAGAAGTACTGTAAATCTAAATGGTGCATATTGTCTAGTATTAGGGTATGGAAAATGTGGCAGTGTATTAGCCCATAAATTAAAAGGCCTAGATGCAAAAGTTTGTGTGTCTGCGAGACGCAATACCGTACTTGCCGAAGCAAAATGTGCAGGTTTTGAAACACTACCATTCCATTCTTTGAAAAACTCTTTATCGGAGTTTTTATTTATTTTTAATACAATTCCTGCTCAGTATTTTAATGAGAGTTTATTGAAAGAGGTTTCTAAAGACGCAACTTTTATTGATATTTCTTCTAGTCCTGGATGCGTTGACTTAGATGCCGCTTCTAGATTAGGAGTAAAGACAGCTCTTTGCCTTGGTTTACCAGGTAAATATGCTCCAAAAACTTCTGCTGCTATTTTGGTGGAAGCACTTGTTGCCAACTTAAAACCTCAATCTTGATTTGTCAGTATAGAGAAAGAAGTGTGGTTACATGAAGTTGGAAGGTTGCACAGTTGGAGTTGCAATGACTGGTTCCTTTTGTACGTATAAAAAAATGATGGAACAAATCGAATTGCTTGTTGCACACAATATCAATGTCATTCCTATTTTTTCTGATAACGCTCAAACACTTGATAGTCGTTTTGGGCATCCAAAAGATTTTTTAGAGAAACTTGAGACAATTACTTCGAATAAACCAGTTGTGACGATTCCGGGGGCTGAGCCACTTGGACCTCAGAATAAATTAGATATTATGATGATTGCACCTTGTACTGGAAACACATTAGCTAAGCTGTGTCACGGAATTACAGATACTCCCGCATTGATGGCGGCAAAAGGGCACTTGAGAAATGGAAAGCCTTTAGTTATTTTCTTGTCTAGTAATGATTCGTTGGGTATTAATTTTACGAATATTGGTTCACTAATGAATATGAAGCATATTTATTTTGTACCTTTTGGGCAGGATAATTATATGCAGAAGCCGAATTCTATGGTGTCACATTTTGAACTTATTGAGGAGACACTTGAAAAGGCGTTGGAGGAAAAACAGTTGCAGCCGATAGTTCTTGCGCCGCATTAAGATATCCGCCCCTATTATAACGAGCCACTTAGTGGAAGTTCCCTAAGCATTGATGGGTTTCTCAATGTTGTAGTGGAACTTCCAAATGCGTTCTTCGTTATAATAGGGGCGGAATTTACTCTTTGGAAGATTTTTTGGTGAGTTGTTTGTACTGCTTTGTCAATGGGTTTGTTTGAACTTTAGATTTTCATATAATATAAAATAGGGTTGTTATTGTTCGGTATCTAGGGGGCCGAAGACTTGTTGGACGAGGGTTTTGTATTCGTGCCAGGCTAGGGTGTAGTCTAGGTCGGATAGGGCGTTTACTAGGGATTTGTAGTACCAACCATGTTCGGATTTGCGGGTTTCGTGGAAGCGCTGCCAGAGGGTGTCGCCCAGTTGTTGGTAGTCGTGGTATAGGGATCGGATGTTGGAGAGTTTGTCGGATAGGGCGATGATTTTCAGTTCAAGGCGGGTTTCACTTGTTAAGTGATCAATGGTTTCTTGTTTGCGGATGTGCCAGGTTTGTTCGGGTGGAAGATTTCTGCGTTTGTTTTCGGATTCGAATTGTACATAGTCGGCGATGAGGCCAAATTCTTGTTTTAGTTGTTCGTAAGTTACATCGGTATCTTCTAGGACGTCGTGAAGGATGGCGGCGGCAATTACATTTTCGTCGGTGGTCATGGTGGAGGCGATGACGGCAGTTTCTAGAGGGTGTAATATATAGGGTAGTTTGCTTCCTTTTCGAACGGCTCCCTTGTGGGCTTGGGTGGCGAATGTAATTGCTTTATTGATCATGTGAATTCTCCTTTCTTTTTTCATCACGTACGGTTGAATGGAATTTATCTTATTATTATGTGCATTCAACTTATTTTTATGCTTTTGTGAATTGAAAGTTATTTGAAAAGTCTCTCTTATCTTTTGGATTTGAGAGACTTTTTGTGTGTTACCATTTTGTGAAACAGAACATTAGGATGGAGAATAGGGCGAAAAGTGCTACTCCTGTTATGGTTATAATTCGGTAAGCTATGGCTTTGCCAGATTTGCTAGTACAGGATTTTTCGAATACGGTTCCGATAAATATTGCACCTAGGTAGGCGGTTGGTACGATGTAACGGTAGTCCATGGTACATCCGTATGGATACTGGATATTAAAGTATAGGTAGGAACCGTAAGTAAAAAGCCATAGGATTGGCATGCCAAATCGGAGCATGATATGTTCTTTTAGTTTTACTACTAGGTAAATGGTTGCGAATAATGATAATAGGATTAGAGCTAGGTTTACTAGTAGTAACATCTTTGGTATAAAGTCTGCTATCTGATATACGAATTCACCAAACATTGAGCTCTTGATTACGTACATGCTGATGTTGTAGTCTTCCCATGGGTATGCGTAAATTGGATCCCATAATGTTCCGATTGGGAACTGGATGAAGCGTTCGAAAAAGGATACGTCACCAGTGTAGATCTGTGATTCTTTTCCGATGTCTACAACGTAGCCAAATGGTTGGTCAAATAGTATATAATTTCTTATGATGTGCCATAAACCTAATGGGAAGGTAATGGCTGCAAAAGTGAAAAGTTTTCCGAAGATAAGTTTCCAGTCTTTTGCGATGATTTTTTTGATAAAAATATATAGCATAATTGGACCTGTGAATAGAGCTAAAGTTCCACAGGAGGTTTTTGTCATCATGCCGAGACCAAATGCTAGTGCTAGGATAATAGTGTTTTCCCAGCTTTGTTCTTGATACCATTTTACGGTGTATAAAATGGCTAGTGTCATAAAGAAGATGACTAGGGAGTCATTGTTGACACGTCCTGCTAACAAGAAACAGTTTGGAAATACAGCGAAGATTGCAACTGCGATGAATCTTGCGCGTTCGGATAGTTTTAGCTCTAGGCAAAGTTTAGGGATGAGCATAAGAGTCCAGCAAGATGCGGCGCAGGATACGATTTTTGCTATCTCTAAGACTTCTTCGTAGGTGTTCCAATTCATAATCCCCCTGAGCAGTGAGCAAAGGCATGCTGCTAGAAAATGAAATAGTGGTGGATGATAGAATTGAATCCAGTTGGTCTCTGGTAAGCGGTGATTGATCATGAGTTTTAAAATGTAGGCAGCATGACCATAACCATCTGGTGTTACGTCACCTAAATCGTGGGAACGAACGTTGTATGGTGTGTAGAGCATGTAGCCGATTCTCATAATAAATCCTACTGCTAGGCAGATAGTTATGGCTTGTTTCCATGAAAATCCTTTTTTATAACCGTAGATTATATACCCAATTATAGTACCAAATACGCCAACAAGCATGATATTTTGAATCCGACTTGTATCTGCCTGCCAGTTCAATTTGTACACAATAATAAATAGAATAATCATAAGAAGTAAAATATTTATGTATGGCAAAAGCTTATGGATTATCGCACTTTCTGCTTTTGCTTTGCTATTTCCCTTGTTCACTATTTTCCTCTCCTTTATTTGTGATAACATCATTATAGCTTAGTTGCTAGCTTTTGACAACAATCTGCCTTTTACAAAAGTATTCTTTTTCGAAATTTTGGCCAGAAGCTTTGCATAAACCATTTGTATACATAGTCGTATACGCAAAATCCAATTTGTCCACCAATCCATAGTCCAACTAGTACAAGACCGTTAATTTTGCCTGTGTATAGTAAAGATGGCACAAGGCATAAAGCTGGAATAAAGATGATATTAAAAATAATGTATTTTACATATCGAAATGCTTTTTGTATCTTTGGTTCTATGAATTCTTTTATGACTAGATATAGATTCATAGCAACTAATGTAATGCAGTACATTTTATTTGGCACTAAAATAAAGGTTAGGCAGGTACATCCAATAAAGAATGCCACGCCAAGTTTTCTTCCACATTCTTTCATGGCAATTCCTAAGCAATAAGATGCTGCACAAAGAAAGAACAGTGTATTGGTTTCTATCACTGTTCCTCCGTATACTAAAATGATGGTTAACGCTAAAAGCACTCCTAAAAACGTAATCTGCTTCGCCTTTACATGCATCCGCACAAATCTCCTCCCATACATTCGCACAATGAGTCTGCAACCCACAATTTACAACACATATCACAAGCATCGGAATCATTGTTTGACACTCCGCCACCGTACTTTTGATAGCTTCTTGTATTGTTTTGTAGATTTGTTAAGAATTGATTGTATTCTGGATTCCCTGGTTCCATGGCAACTGCTTGTTTTGCATGGCTCATTGCGGTGATAATATTTCCTAATCCAGCATATGCGATTCCGTTGTAATAATGCCATCTTGCACTACGTTCTGGGATTCTGGATAATTCATTTACAGACTCACGATAACGTTTCATCATTAACATGCTGTAGATTTGACGCATTTCTGGAGATTCTTCATAAGGTGCTTGTTGTTGATAGCCACCTTGATAACCGCCTTGGTAGCTTCCTTGATAGCCTTGTCCATTACTTTGGTAGGATTGACCTCCACCATATCCATTTTCACGTTGATCCATAATCTGTTTATATGCATCTTGCACTTCTTTGAATTTTTCTTCTGCCAAATCTGCTAATGGATTGTTTGTGTATGAATCTGGATGGTATTTTCTACTTAAATCTCGGTATGCTTTTTTTATTTCATCGTTAGAAGCATTTGGGGATACTCCTAACACACTATAAGGATCTGTCATCATCTTTCTTTTCCTCTCCTAACTTCTTGTTTTTCATTTTCACCCATACTCCCATGTATAAAATATTATGCAAAATATCTGCTTCGTGCAGTAACGGTAACTTTTCGTATTCCCTTGCACATTCTGCCATAAGCATCTGCAAGATGTCCTCACATGTTTCTTCAAAATCTGGTTGCTCGGACATGGATAAAAACGGATTGTAATTTCCCTTCTTCTTATCTTTTGAAATGTCATCATATGCATCTAGCAAATATATGAATTTTCCTAAATAGACACCCAATCGTCTTAAATTATCGGCCCAAATATCATCATAATATACAAATAGTTCCCCCATAATTTCACCAAAACAATCGGATACGATGTCTAAATTTTCTTCTTTTCGTTCTTCACATTCAGAAAGTTTTTTTAAGCCTTCTTCGATGGCTTTGCATTGACGAGGATATTTTTCTGCTATCTTATGATAGGATTTTTTTAAATATACCGCTCCTGCATAGCCTGTGAGTTTCTTTTCGTCGGACCAATCATCTAAAAAGTTATGATATGCCAATGCTATATTTAAGTCTGCTGCATATTCTGAAAATGTATTCCAGAGCATCCAATGTTTCTTAGTTGGATGTGCAAGGCAGCGCTGCTTTTCACTTTCAGGTTCTTGTTCATATAATGACGTTAATAATAAAATCAGAAATGTCATATCGTATGTCAACGTCATCTGTCCCAATCGACCATGACGTTCTTTTAAGGTTTTACAAAGTCCGCAGTAATATGCGCGATATTTGTAATAATCCTTTACCTTCAGCTCCAGCTTGTCTATGGTAATATAACCAAACATGTTACCTCCAACAATGTCTACATTTCTCTAAACTATTGCCATTATACCATTTCTGTGTAAATAGTACACAGGAAAAATTGATTTTAAGAAAAATTTCATAAAAAAACCTAGAACCTTTTAAGTCCTAGGCTTATTTTTAATTATTATTTCCCGCAACAATGTTTAAACTTTCTTCCGCTTCCACATGGGCATTTATCATTTCTACCCACTTTCTTTTCTGTACGAACAAAAGTTTCTTGTTTCTTAGGTGGTGCCATCAATACTGGTGGCTCGTCAATAATACCCGCTTCATGTAGTTCATTTGGTGTATAACCACGGTTGTCCCACATTCTTGTTGTATTATTTAAATCAGAAAGTAATTTTCCAACTTCATATACTTGTTCTTGGCTTTCGAATTCGATTTCTCGAACTAAGAACTGATTTAATGCATCTGCTGGACCTTCACCAAAGCAACAAGCTAATTGAAGATCAGAACATAATTCTTCCGCTGCTTCTTCATCTTTTAAAATATTCGCTAGTACATAAGCTTTTAAATCTGTGTATGCTTGATTCTTTTCAAAATAGTTATCATTGCCGTATTTTAGTAAATCTTCTTTACATGGAATGTAGTAAGGTTTATCTGCTTGTACGTCTAATAACTTATCGAAATCTTCTTCATTTTCGATTGCTTCGTGTACAAAGTATTCGCCTTTTAGTTCAAAGAATACTTCTCTTAATCCCATGTTATGATAATCTGCTAATACTTCTTCCGCACATGTTTTTTCTTCGTTTTGTTCGTTGAAGATTTCAACTACTTTTGCGTAAGGTACGATACCGTATAGGTTTGTACATGCTACGCAGTATTTTAAAACTAAGTCAAATCTTGCTTTTTCTGCAATGAATTCAGGTGTGAATATTTTTTCATATAAGTCCTTTACTTCATCAGGTATGATGATACTGTTTCCTTCTGTTAAGAAATAGTATCCAGAAACAAAAAAGTAAACGCATTTATAAAAATCATTTGGATCAATTGCAATTTCTTTATCAAAAGATTGTTTGAATAATTCCATTTCTTCTTCATCAGCACAAAGGAAAACCTGTTTTGCTGTTTCGTAGTTAATCAAAGATGCTTCTACGATTTCGATTAATTCATCTTTCTTTAGCTTGCTGTAACCTTGAATACCAAATGCCTTAGACATTTCCCTAAGTTCCTTCACTGTGTGTTTTTTAAGAACTTCACTTAACTTCATATAATTCCTCCACAAAACCACAACTAATTTTAACTAGTACACTAATGTCTTTGATTAATTTACTATCCTCTAATTAGTCTCTATCTTATCTTTTTCTAATGCATATGCACCTCTTGCACATTTGCACACGATATTATCTTTTATAATATAAATATTATTATGATAATCGCATCATGAAATCAGTATACCCAAATTTGCGCACAATTTCAAGTTTTCCTGTTTCATGATGTATTACAATAGATGGTAAACTGATTCCATTAAAGGTATTATTTTTCACCATACTATAATGCGCCATGTCACAAAAGACAAGTTGGGTTCCGATTTCTAGTGGTTTGTCAAAGGAATAATCGCCAATAATATCCCCCGCTAGACAAGTTGGTCCGCCAAGTCGATAGGTGTATGACTTCTCACCTGGCTTCCCTGCGTCGATAATCTCAGGACGATATGGCATCTCTAACACATCAGGCATATGACACGCTGCGGAAGTATCTAATATAGCAATGTCCATTCCATTATGAGTAATATCTAGGACGGAAGCTACCAAGAAACCTGTATTTAATGCTACCGCTTCCCCTGGTTCTAAGTAAACTTCTACCTGATATTTTTCCTTTATATAATTGACACACTCAATTAATGTCTCTACATCATAATCTGGGCGAGTGATATGATGCCCTCCCCCTAGATTAATCCATTTTGCTTTTTCTAAATATTTACCGAATTTTTCTTCAATATAAGGAATGGTTCGTTTTAACACATCAGAATTCTGTTCACACATGGTATGAAAATGAAATCCATCAATTCCTTCGATATCTTTTCCTTCTAGATTGGCTAACGTTGTTCCAAGTCTAGAACCAACTGCACACGGATTGTAAATCTCAGTTTCCACTTCTGCATACTCAGGATTCAAACGAATTCCACATTCAATCGGGCGATTCTCTGCTTTTACTCGCATTCGAAACTTCTGCCACTGTTCTGGCGTATTAAATACAATATGATCCGCAATCTTTACAATCTCACGAAAATCATTTAAGGAATATGCGGGACTATACACATGTGTCTCTTTTCCAAACTGTGTTTTCCCCAATTTCGTTTCAAATAGACCACTTGCCGTTGTTCCATCCAAATATTTTGCTATCATCGGATACATAGAAAACATGGAAAATGCCTTTTGTGCCAGTAAAATCTTACATCCCGTTTTCTCTTTCACATAAGCAAGTGTCTCTAAATTTTTTCTAAGTAACTGCTCAGAAACTACATAATAAGGTGTTTCCAAGTCCTGCTGTTTTACTATCATCCCCATAATAAACTCCTACTCTACTAATACAAATTTGATATCACGACTACTCAACTAAATCTGGTGCAAAACTTTCTTTCCAAGGAAGTCCCCATTTATTTAATGCATCCATAAATGGATCTGGATCAAATTCTTCTACATTGTACACTCCTGGTTTAAACCATTTTCCTGTCATTACCATCATAGCACCAATCATTGCTGGAACCCCTGTTGTATAGGAAATCGCTTGTGAACCAACTTCTTTATAACACTCTTGATGATCACACACGTTGTACACATAGTATGTTTTTTCTTCGCCATCTTTTATTCCTTTGAAGATACAACCAATATTTGTTTTTCCCTTTGTTCTAGGTCCTAAAGACGCAGGATCTGGCAATACTGCTTTTAAAAATTGTAGCGGTACGATTTGCTTTCCTTCAAATTCAATTGGTTCAATGGAAGTCATTCCTACATTTTTTAATACTTCTAAATGTCTTAGATAACTTTCTCCAAATGTCATAAAGAAACGAATTCTTTTAATTCCTTTTATATTAAGTCCTAAAGACTCAAGTTCTTCATGATGTAATAGGTACATATCCTTTTCACCGATTTCTGGGAAATTGTAAACACGTTTAATTTCCATTGGCTCAGTCTCAACCCATTTACCATTTTCCCAGTAACTACCTTTGGCACTTACTTCACGAATATTAATTTCTGGATTGAAGTTTGTGGCAAATGGATAGCCGTGATCCCCTGCATTGCAATCTAAAATATCAATCTCATGAATTTCATCAAAATAGTGCTTCATGGCATATGCAGAAAATACACCTGTTACCCCTGGGTCAAATCCACAACCTAATAATGCAACAATACCTGCTTTTTCAAAACGTTCTCTATATGCCCACTGCCAACTGTATTCGAATTTTGCTGTATCTTCTGGTTCGTAGTTTGCCGTATCCATATAGTTTGTTTTGGTTTCTAAACAAGCGTCCATGATATGTAAGTCTTGGTATGGAAGTGCTACATTGATTACGATATCTGGTTTGTAGTCTTTGATTAATGCCACTAACTCTGGGACATTGTCAGCATCCACTTGCGCCGTTGTAATCTTTGTTTTTCCACCATCTAATTTTTCTTTTAAAGCATCACATTTTGCTTTTGTTCTGCTTGCGATACAGATTTCTTCGAATACCTCACTGTTTTGACAACATTTATGAATGACAACACTTGCTACTCCACCTGCTCCGATAATTAACGCTCTACCCATTTTCAATTCCTCCCTAATAGTAAAATAATCTCTCAGATTCTTTTTTATTAAAATCCCCCACTTTTTTGCCAAAACACTTGACAAACTCATCAAAAAATGCGACGCTTCGCGCCCTTATTTATAAGGCATATTTTTCGATTGGGGGCGATTTTTTGTTACCTATTAACTGCGGCAGTCATACTGACTACCAGAACTTTGTTGTTACTAATCTTCGTAAATATTATTCCCATCCTGATTCTATCGTTCGTTCCACAGGGGAGATCATTGACTGTTTCTGGAATCTTGACCTTTCTTATACAAACGAGAAAATCTGGTCTGTATCATGTGATATAACTATAGTAACATATTATACAGAATGTTTTCTATTCCTCAATTCATATGAATAACCAATTTTTCAAACAATAACCTGATTTGATTAAAGTAGTCTTGCGATTAACAGTTCTCTATCATTAATAAACATTTTCATTACATTATAGCATTCGGTTTCTTCATAATTACAAGGACTAATCTCACTGTTATCAAATGAATATATACTTGCTCCTGGAATCCCAAGAAGAATTGGCGAATGTGTTGCAATAATAAACTGTGAACCTCTTTCTGCCATTTTTGCAATTTGAATAAACAATGATAACTGTCTCTGTGGAGAAAGTGCAGCTTCTGGTTCATCCATGATATACAATCCCTCTTTCTGATTATTAAGAAAAAAAGACAAGAAGCTTTCTCCATGTGACTGCTCATGCAATGACTTTCCACCATATCGCTCATAAAAGACTTCCTTCGGCGTATAATCTCTATATTCTTCTAATTTACTTGCAACATTAAAAAAACTTTCTGCTCGAAAGAAATAATTTCCTTTTGGTCTTCGATATCCCTTGCTAATACGAATTGCGTTACTTAGTTCTGAAACATCATCGTATGTAGAAAAGTTATAGTTAAGAGTTCCACCTTCTGGATTAAAACCATAAGCAACAGCAATGGCTTCTAACAGGGTGGATTTTCCAGTTCCATTTTCGCCTGTGAAAAATGTAATTCTATTATTAAATTCCAGACATCGTAAATCGCATATTGAAGTAATTTCCTTTAAATAAGAGCCTTCTGAGACATGATTCCAGTCTATAAAAATTTTTTGGATATAGTTTTCGTTCATACTTCTTCCTCTCCTTCTTAACCATGATTTACACTTAAGGCTATGATAACTATTGTTGATAAAGACTTAGTATATATCTTACTAATTCCCCATCTAAGAGTTCACTAAACCGAAAAACTTTGTAGCCAGATAAATGTTCTACAGCTTCTTGATAAAAAAATTCGTTTTTCTCACATCCATTTTTAACCAATCGAACTCCTGTTTCACTTTCAATACTACTCATATCATAGGCCAATTCGGAAATGCAAAAAATAATATTTGGCACACCACTAGAATTAATCACTTGTATCTCCTTTTCTATGTCATTCCAAACAAGTCCCTCATTCAGCATTATTAAAACAATATCTACGTCCGCAGCCATAAGAAACGCCTTAAATAGCATCCCAAAATTATTCTGGTTGTGCCAATTAAGTTTCGCCATTCCTCCTGGTATATCTGCAAGGAGCATATCTATACCTTCAATGCGGGCTATATTATCCAATGTCTGATTTATCTGATATACGATCTTTGGAAATATGATTTCTTTTGGATACTGATACGTCGATATTCCCATAATGTTGCCCAAAGGATTACTCGTAATAGAACCTACATGAACATCTACATTCATTAGCTGTTTCTGTAATTGTAGTAATGTCTCAAATTTTTGTGTACCGCATGCCGAACTAGCTATATAAATTATCGGTTTATCTATATACTTAATAAACTCAACATCTGGATTATCATATTCTTTAATACGTAGTGAATTTTCAGTTGTGGTGAAATTTCCTAACAATTTGTATGGAACATTACAAAAACGAGTTTGATTTGACATTGGTTGTTTTTGATAATGTTCAGAATTTATCTCTATAATATGTTCTACCTGTTCATAATTAATCACTTCTTTTTTCAAAGATAAAAAGCAATCTTTTTTTGCTTCATAAATACCTATTATTTTATCATCTAGAAATTCGTTAAATTGTGAAAAGAAAGATAATTCATGACTTGTATCTATAATAACCGTATTATCATTTATCAGCGCAAGTGTTTCATGCGTTTGTTCAGGCTGAAATTGGAAAAAACCCAATCTTTCACAAATCTGTTTAAAACTCAACAAAACACTTCCTTCAAGAACAAGTGCCAATACTCCTGCATAGTATGCACATGCCAAACTAGCTGAAGGTTCAAGATTGATAATTCGATTATTAATCAAATAACTATACTTATTCTTACCAATGTAAACTGACTTTTCATTTACATGCAGAATATCGTCAACTCCCACTCTGCTTCGTATAGAAAGTGCAAACTTCATATCTGCTGGATAAGACACTTCTCTATCTGCAGAAGCTAAAAGAAAGATGCCCCTCTTATAAACTTCTTCCATAACATTCAATAATTCCTTGCTAAAAGAAATTAACTTCATGGATATATTTATGATATCTATATCAAGATTCAGGATAAACTTCAATGCACATATGATACTCTTTTCGCTGATTTTATGATTTTCATCAGCCACATTAAAATCAAAAATCTCAACATTTTGTGCCACTTTTTTAATCTCCAGCGCACAATATGTTCCATGATAATCTATTAATTCATTGAATCCCTTTTGCATTTCTATGACTTCGTCATTTCTCACCAAATAATGTCTCTTGCAATTTACTATATTACTCACAATACCACAATCTACTACTGCAATATTCACACAGTTCCCACTATAATTTCGTTTATAAAAATCATAATCCATATTATTATATGCAATCCTTTCATCTTCTTTAGCACAATATTTAATCAATCGAAAACTTATTGAATAACGAAATTAATTCTGGTTGCATTTCTACTAATTCAATATATTTCACGTATTCTCTCTCTATTTTCTGTCTCATTGCCTCACAGTAATCTCCATCATTATTCATTTCTGTCTCATTTATAAAACATGTACTACAAAATCTAATCGCCCAACAGTCAAGGCAATTCTCTTCAACTCTTTTCTTTGAACATTCCAACAAATTTCCTAATTTCGTATAGTCAATCCAATTATCCACATTGCCAATAACATATGTATCATGACTATCTGAAACCTTTTCACAAATAAATACTTTTCCGCTTGGATTTACAAAAACACGTTTACTAAATGGCATACAATACCCACAAGGTTCCATTATCTTATGTGCTAAATCTTTAGAAATCATATGAAATTTCTTTAATTCCTTGATTGTAAGCATAATATCATACACAGGTCTCTTTTCATCAGATTTATTACCACTTGTATCAATATTCAATTTTTCAACGTATTTTTCAAAATATTCAGTCAATTTCAAATCCATCATATTAACTTTTGAATATTCAAAAAAATTTGCTAACAAATCAAATGAATAAGGTGGTGCTATCACTGCATTGAACATAACATTCGATTCGTAAAATGATGGATACTTTCTTTTTATAAGCTTAATATTCTTTATTATTGTAGAGAATGTATCTCCTCCATCTACACTTTTTCTATATCGATCATGAATACTTTTGGGGCCATCTAAACTTACTACAAGAAGAAAGTGATTCTCCACAAGAAAATCAACAAATGATTCGTTTAAACTCAACCCATTCGTTGTAATACAAAAATATACTTTTTGCCCAAAATGACTTTCTTTACAGAAATCAACAGCAGTCTTTATTTTACCATATTCAATTAAAGGTTCTCCGCCATAGAATGATATAAATACCTCTTCAGACATAATTGAGTGACTAAAAAACTGCTGAATAGCCTTTTTCATTGTTTCATTACTCATTACAGTCTGAATGTAATCTTTATTATATTTATTTCTATAACCACAATAATCACATCTCATATTACATTTTTCTGTTAATGACAAAACCAAATGCTTTTGTCTATTCTCTATTTTCCATCTATTACTTTGGTCAACAATTGGTATGTCAATAACTAAACGCTTTTCTTCTAGTACATCACGAATCCCATAATTTTTGATGAGACTAAAATATCTATATCCTGTATTTTCACTTTGAATTAATTCACTCAATTCATCTGAAATCTTACTCAATTGATTATCATACGCATCATATAGATACTTACTCTCATTAAATGTTAGAATTACATAATTACTCATATTATTCCTTTCTCTTAATAATGGGGATGAATTTTTAACTATATATTTTTATTATTACTTCCTCTTAAATACAAAATCATATAAGCCTTTTGCAGCCATTGTTGTCACTCCTGTATTTACACCCATACTTGCATAACCTGTCGCTTTACTAACAAAGCAAAAACAATAACATGTACATTTTGCTAATTGCGTTGCATTATTCTCTTCAATACTTACTTTATTTAATTTCTTTAATTCCATAGCCTCTCCTTTACTTCATCCCCAACTTATTTAATTATCAAGCTGTTTCGTATACACGCTTGAATAATTATCATACTTTTCCATCAATTCTTGATGCGTTCCTTTAGCTACCACTTTTCCATTTTTCATAACCAATATACCGTCTGCACTTTTTGCAATATCCATATTATGTGAAATCATAATAAAAGTCTTTTTTTCTCGGCTTTCATTGATCCAATTCATTAACCCCATTTCACTTATAACATCTATAGATGACATAGGTTCATCCCATAAAAATACTTGTCCATCCTTAAAAATACTTCTTGCAATTGCAACCCTTTGCCACTGTCCAGTTGATAGTTCAACACCATTCATATCAAAAAGTTTAGTTAATTGAGTACTGAAACTTTCAGGAAGTGTTTTAGATATCTTTTCTATATCCAAAAATTTATTTTTTTTAATATTTTCATCAAAGGACTTATTCTTCTTTAAATCCCCTACCATGATATTTTCTTTTAGAGACATTGCATAATGATTATAATCTTGAAACATTGGAGAAAAAATTCTTTGTATCTCTGTTCTTTTATATTCCTGCAAATCAATGTTATTAATTAGAATTTTACCACTTTCTGGCTTATACAATCCTAATAATAATTTCATAATTGTTGACTTACCAGAACCATTATCTCCAATTATAATAAATAGCCCATTTCCTTCTATTTTAAAATTAACATTTTTCAGTACATAATGCTCTGCTCCTAGATACTTAAATGATACATTGGAAAATTCAATCTGAATCTTTTCTTTTTGAGCAATTTTTTCTTCTCCACACTTATTCTCACTTTCGTACTCTATAAACTGAAAAAACAAATCGAAATATAAAAAACTCTCATAACTTGTCGATAAAATATTAAATACAGCTTCACATGAATCTTGAATACCTATAATTGTATAAAATGCACTGGCAAATTTTGCAATATGAACTTTTTTCAAAAGACAATCATAAAACAGCCAACTTATACAAACTATGGCTCCACTTCTTCCTATCAAATTTGCAACAAAGGATTCTTTACATCCTCGCAGATTCATATCTAAGTTCTTTTTGTAATATCTATCGTATTCTTTTTTTCTCTTATTCAAAAAAAACTCCGTAGTATTATATGTTTTCTGTTCCTTAAAATACTCCACTTTAGTAAGAACATCAAAATAATAGTCCATCCTTCTATTTGCTTTCGTATTCTCAATAACAAAAGCATAATATCTCTTTTTTAAACGTACCTTCAATATCATCATTGGAAACGTAGTAATTAAAATAATAAGAATTAAAAATTTATTTACCTCAAAAATAATTCCAATATACCCACAAATTCCCACAATAGTAGTGGCTGTTGCCGTTATCAAATTAACCATTTCTGTTATTGATAAATCCATTTGAGTAATACAATTTCGATATAAATCTAGCAAATCAGGATTGTCAAAAAAATGCAATTCTAATGTACTTATTTTTTTTGCTATTATAGACTTTGTATTATATTGAACATTTAGAACTAATGAATTATTTACCAATTCTGAGATATTATCGATCATACTTATTGAGACGAACAAAATCCCCTCTATTATAATTAACCCAACTCCCCTTTTTACATAAGAACTATCTAAACCATTTGCTAAGGAATTACTTATTACTTTAATTATCTCTTCTAATACCTTTAATTGCATTACTGGTGCAAGCCCCATAACCACAATACTTAACATATATACTATAATAATTTTTTTTCTTATTTTACATATATTGCTTAATATAAATATTGCTTTTTGCTTTTTGCCCATATTTTTACCGCATATCCTTTTCCTTCAAAATATTTTTTATATTTCTGACTGATTTATCATTTGTAGGTTATGATGAGAACAATCATATCTCTAGAACTTTCAATAAATTTTACAATTCCATTTTTTAACTTCTGTTCCAAAATAAAAAAGTAGTAGATTCGTGTAAGCTATGAACATCTGGCTTTTTCAGCAAAACCCTTGTTATGGAAACCATTCTCTTTTGTCCACCCGAAAGATTCTTGCCTCCTTCCATAATTATAATCTCTCGGAATCTCTAAGCCAATAAATTCAAGGCTTTACGATTCCTTTTCATTAAAATCTACCACTTTTCACCAAAACACTTGACAAATTCATCGAAAAATGCGGTGCTCCTGTGAACATCCCTGTTCCAATTCCAAATATGGTAAAACTGTATATCTCACCATAAAGTAATATTTACTTTTCAAAATACATTATTCTCAAGTATGTAATCATAATCACTCATAATTCTGAGAGAGCATCAATAATATTTCACGTAAAATTTTACAAGCCAATGCCGTTGACGCTCCACTTTGGTCATAGATTGGCGATAATTCATTCATATCCATACCGACGATGGATAAGCTGGACACTTTTTTCAGTGCCTCTAATAATTCCATGAAAGTAACCCCACCTGCTTCTGGTGTTCCCGTTCCAGGAAATACAGATGGATCAAGCACATCTAAATCCAAGGTCACATACACTGGCTTACCTTTTAGCTGTTCTACCACTACACCTAGCGTATCAAAATTGAACTTACATGTAGTCACATGGTCTTTTCCCCAGCGAAACTCTTCTCGGTCTCCACTTCGTATACCAAATTGGAAAATCCGATTATCTCCCACGATATCATGGCAACGACGTAGCACTGTTGCATGAGATAATGTTACTCCAAGATAATCATCTCGAAGATCCGCATGGGCATCGAAATGAACGATATGCAAATCTTCATATTTCTTAGCCACACTACGAACAGCACCGAGTGTTACTAAATGCTCTCCACCTATCATTAGTGGCAATTTTCCATCTTCTAATACTTCTGCTACATAGTCTTCGATTTGCTTTAGTGCAGCTTCTGGATTGCCAAATGGTAATTCTAAATCACCACCATCATAGATGTTGTAATCCGTTAAATCTCTATCTTGATAAGGACTATAAGTTTCAATTCCAAAGCTTTCATTGCGAATGGCTGAACTTGCAAAACGTGTTCCTGGTCGGTAAGATGTAGTGCTGTCAAATGGCGCACCAAATATCACAACATCTGCATCTTCATATTCGCTCTCGCAGCCTATAAATGTATGTATATTTTGATTTTTACTCATCAGTTCCAAGCAGCTCCTTTACGTAATTCGGTAAATAAAAACATCCTTTATGTAAATCCGTGTTATAATAACGAGTGGATATACCAAGTTTATTCCAAGCCTCTTCGTTCAAATCTTGAATCGGATCGTATTTCTTAGAAGCAAAGCCGAACAGCCAGTGTCCTGATGGATACGATGGAATGTGACATTGATACACTGTACTCATTGGAAATACTGCCGTGATGTGTTTATGGGCACGCTGTACACTTCGCGAATGTTCACTATAAAATGGACTTTCATGTTGGTTGATTAAAATTCCATCTTCTCGCAACGCTTTATAACAGTTTCCATAAAATTCTCTTGTAAACAATCCTTCCGCTGGGCCATATGGGTCGGCACAATCGACTATGATTACGTCATATTCTTCTATCTGGGAACGTACAAAACGTAATCCTTCTTCATGATAAATATGAACTCTTGGATCGTCTAATTTACAGGCTGTTTTTTGAAAATGTTCCTTACAAACTTCCACTAAATCTTGATCTACTTCTACCATATCAATACATTCGATGGTATCGTATTTACAAAGTTCACGTATAGTTCCACCATCTCCTGCGCCGATTACTAAGACATCTTTTACATTTGGATGGACTGCCATGGATACATGCGAAATCATTTCATGGTAGATAAACTCATCTTTTTCGGTAATCATCAGCTCACCGTCTAACACTAATACTCTGCCATATTCGTAGGTTTCTAAAATCGTAATCTTTTGATACTTACTTTCATGATCTACGATCTGTCTCTTTACTTTCATTGACAATTTAACTTCCCTTGTGTGCTTATCACTATACCAAAACTCCATCACGAATCCTCCACAACACAAATATTTTCAATCTTCATATCCTGAGTACCCGTCATAAAACAGCCCTTTTCCTTGGCGTACATAATGTAATTAATTACGTCTTTGGTAATCAACTCCCCTGGCGCAAGAATCGGAATTCCTGGCGGATAACACATAACAAATTCCCCACAGACACGACCCTCACTTTTTGCAATCGGCATGGATATTTTCTTACTATAAAATGCCTGCTGCGGTCCCATAATAATGTGTGGAGTAATATATTCATGGTCAAATAGACCTGCTTTGTCTTTTTGATGTAATCGTTTAATCTCAGATAGTGCGGAAATCAATCGTTCGATCTCTAAATTGCGATCTCCTGCGGAAATAATGGCAAGAATATTTCCAATATCACCGAATTCGATCTGAATTCCGTAGTCGTCTCGAAGTAAGTCATATACTTCAATTCCAGCTAATCCAATATCTCTTGTGTGAATGGATAGTTTTGTGGAGTCAAAACCGTATACCATATCGCCATCCACTAATTCTTCTCCAAAGGCATAATAGCCACCTAATTTATTGATTTCACTTCTAGCATATGCAGAAAAATTTAACGTCTTTTCTACCATTTCTTTCCCGTTTATGACCATATTTTTTCTTGCAATATCTAAAGAGGAAAGCAATAGATAATTTCCACTGGTTGTCTGCGTTAGATTAATCACCTGACGAACGTAGTCGCTGTTTACATTTTCACCTGTAAGCAAGATAGAGCTTTGGGTTAAGGAGCCACCTGTTTTATGCATACTGACTGCCGCCATATCTGCACCAGCTTCCATCGCGGATACAGGTAAATCTTTATTAAAATACAAATGAGTTCCATGTGCTTCATCCACTAGAACTAACATATTATTTTCATGCGCTAATTTTACAATCTCTTTTAGATTGGAACAAATTCCATAGTAGGTTGGATTATTGACTAAAATTGCCTTGGCATCTTTATTTTCTTCAATGGCTTTCTTTACGTCTTCTACTGACATTCCTAATGGAATTCCTAATTGTTGGTTGGTGCCTGGATTGATGTAAACTGGCATGGCACCATTTACAACTAATGCATTGATTGCACTTCTATGTACATTTCGAGGCATAATCACTTTTTCGCCTGATTTACAAACTGCCATAATCATTGACTGAACAGCAGCAGTTGTTCCATTCACAATAAAAAAGGCTTCCTTTGCTCCAAATGCTTCTGCTGCAAGTTGTTGTGCTTCTTTGATTACGGAGACGGGATGACATAAATTATCCAATGGTTTCATGGAATTCATATCAAGTCTCATACATTCTTCACCTAGAAAATCCCTTAATTCCTTATTTCCTCTTCCACCTTTGTGACCAGGGACATCAAAATGAGCTAAACGGTTATGACGCTGCTCTTCTAGTGCCTTACGAATCGGTGTATCTTGTTGCGTTAGCGTTTTCAACATTCGACTCTCCTTCCATCACGTATAATAGCGATCATAGTATACAGGAAAGAGAATACTTTTGCAAGAGTAATATCAAACACCAAGTTTAGTATTACTGTTACTTTTGATGCTTTTTTGTGGTGGTATACGTGAAAATAGCGTATTTATGGCATGTTTAGATTTATAAACCATAAAAAAGTTTTTATTAATTAATATTAAACTTTGGGTTTAGTAAGATGTTACAGAAATAACAGTATAAAACTCATAGAATTGGGGGTGTGGACATAATTCCAGATTAATAAGATCTATGTCTAAGAAAGGCTGTTCGCCATAAAACTCTACTCCTTATTTTTCATATTCCGTTGCTTACATTCTTCTATGTATTCTATAAACTCAAAAATATTTGTATACGGATTGCACTCATGCGAAAGTACTTTATCGTAAACACCTTCTGAAAATGTATGTAATTGACGTGCTCTTTTTAGTGCCTGTTTCTGTAGTGGTTCTAAAACCTTAAATATATCAGTAGTTTCACTATAATCCTTTATTTTTTCTTCTTTTAATAACAAACCTTTTATTTTGCTCTTCATTTCCTCTGCTGTTTTTCCTTTAGGAGCAGTCTTATAATGCAACACAAACCATACTTCAAAACATGGATTAGAAAAAATGCACTCTAAACCTTTGTCTTTACTACCATATACTAAATCAAATGCTTGTTGAATATTAGGATTACTAGCTGGGTCTGAATCAAATACACAATACACCCTATCACCTTTTTTCACATCTATCATATTTCTTCTATTAATATATTCATTCTTTGCAAATTTAACAATTCCAACTGCATCTGTATGTTCTGATTCGACAGGTATTACGTACACATTATATTCTTTATTACTAAAATGTTTTAAATAGATTTTTTCTGTATTTCCTTCTGCTACAACATAAATTATACTTTTTTGAGGTTGCTTATTTCCGTTTTTACCCTTCTTACCTTTTACCTCTTGTCCTCTCGTACGTTTTTTCACAATTCTACCCCCTAGTATAAGGAACTGCGCCAAATCTACCTTGTAAATAACCAAGTTCCACATCTTCATTATCTTCAATCTCATAATCATCTAATAGTTTCACATATGTCCCACCATCATTATCCTTATCCACAAGATAAATTTGTGCTGGTTCAAGATAATTAAAAATCTTTGTATTATGTGTGGAAAAAAACATCTGCGTATTTGTAATATTGTATCTTTTTTCGCCAAATATTTGCAAAACATATTTAAGCAATCTAGTATGATAAGTCTTTCCTAATTCATCTTCTAACATCATTCCACCAGTAATACCTAAATATAAAATCTCAGCAATATTCTGTACCACAGCTTTTGTTCCTGCTGAATCTTCATCTAGCTCTATTTTCAATTTTGCTCCATCTAATCCCTGATGCTCTAAATATACTTTTATCTTCTGAGTCGGTATCTGAAAATCTGTCATAATATGTTCATTATCTAGATTACGTATCAATTCATCTGTTAATCTCTTAAAAATATTATACTCTTTTTCACTCACCTTCTCAATTTCATAAGATATATCTGAAATATCAATATCTGCTTTTGTAAGTAAATCAAGCATGTTTCTTTTTCCATCCTCTGAATCAAGTACTGTCTTTAATAATTCCGTAAACGAATTAGTCTTATATTGAATAGTTAATGATTCAAACCATTCATAAGGCTTTTTCAATTTTTCATACCCCCATTCTGCTGCAACTGGTAAGTATAATCTATTCTTTGTTATCTTGGATTTGATTTCATTTTGAATTTTGACATCATTCCCTTTAAAATCAAATACATCACACATTTCTCTATTAAATACAGTAGTTGCTCTCGACGAATAGTAGGCAAGTAGATATTCGTCATTCACACATTCTTCATTTACTGTAAATCCGTAAACATACTTAATTCCATCAACAACAAAGATAAATTCAAACGTAGAATCCTGCATTTTCGATAATGAATCTAATAAAAAAGGTTCAACATTAATTTTTCTATTTTCTTTTCTTGTAAATGATGAATTTATAAAATGCAATGCAAACATAAATGAATCCAAGATATTACTTTTTCCACTTGCATTAGGTCCAACTAAGGCTATTGTTTTATATATACTAATTGCTTTATTATTCAACTCATATTCTGTAACCCATCTACTTTCCTTATTATCAGATGTAAAATTTATAACAACTTCATCCTTAATAGATTTATAGTTGGATACTGCATATTGAATCAACATATATAGCTTTTCCTCCTTTTCTTACTATTTAGGTTATATGTACTTTTCTTCAATATAGATCTTTTAATCTTCATTATATATCATTTTTTTGAAAACAAGCAAACAAAATTTTTCTTGTACAGTGGTGAAAGATTCAACAATCTCACTAACTATTTTCTAATTTTCTTTTTCATTATTTCAATAAAATCTTTCTATGAACAAACTTCTACTCTCACCTCTTTTCTTACAATTATATAATCCCACTTTTCCCCACTTCTAAACAAAAACTTTACTCCGTCCTCTAATACACTACGGAAACAGGCATTACAGATTGTAAATGCGACCTTCCTATATTTCCTCATTTTTCATGTGTATCCAAACATGATTCACATGGATTTCTGCACGCCTTTTTCCGCTTCAAAAGTTTTCTTCCTGATTAATAGAAGGAGCTTTCCCATCATCTTTCAATATCGAATAAATTATATAGTACTAAAAAATTCACTCGGAACAATTTCATCAACTGCCAAAACCCTACACCTTTTAAGTTGTATTCCGATACCAAACGCAATCTTGCATTAATACTTCTTGCATCTTCGAACCAGACTTCGTGTTCTATGCCATCTACTGTATAGTTGAAATAAGGTGCTTGTGATATCTCGTCGAATTGGATGATCGCATTGTTGGCTCTTGCAATCTGAATGGCTTCTACATTTCCAATAGTTCTTGCCTTTGTCTTTCCTTTTTCATAAGGAAGAGGCCAGTCGTAACCGTAATTGGACATTCCCATTAAAATCTTTTCTGAAGGTATCTGTGAAACGGCAAATTCAAGCACTTCTCTTACCTTGTTTATAGGAGATACTGCCATATTGGGCCCATAGGTAAATCCCCATTCGTACGTCATACAAAACACATAATCAGCTACTTCTCCTAGTGCTTTGTAATCAATTCCTTCATATAATAATCCTTGTTGGTCTACAGAAGTCTTTGGTGCTAAACACACAGAAACTAATAAGTTATCTTCTCGGAAACGTTCTTTGAGCTTTCGGATAAATTCTACATAGCGGTCTTTATCTTCTGCTAAAATATATTCAAAGTCTACATTTACACCACTATAGCCTCTATCTAATACAGTATTGTAGAGATTTTCAATGATAGTTGTTTGGACTTCTTCATTTTCCATAAGTGTGTTTACAAGGATATTACTAAAATTTCCATCGCTACCGAATGGAGTGAGAACAAGCATTGGCTTTACTCCTGCACCATTTGCACTCTCCAAAAGTCTCTCATCATCCACTGGAATCAATTCTCCTTCTTCTGTGAATCCATACGAAAAAATACCGATGTAGGACAGATATAGTAATGATTCATCCAATACTTTATCGTCTATGTATGGGTAGGCGTAACCATCTACGTACATGGAACCGAGTTTTTCAGTTTGATAGTTAATAACTAATGCTTCGCCTTCTTGTAACGTCTCATCTTCTAATAGATAAGGATTATTTCGGAAAATTTGAAGTTCGGGAACTCCGTATTGCGCTGCGACTGCCAGGATGTCTTGACCACTTTCCACTATGTGAATTGTATTTGGAATTAAGATTAAAAGTGCTTGCCCTATTACAAGTGGTTCACCTGCTGTTAGTTGATTGTCATATAAGATTCTCTCTTCGCTTACTCCGTATTGTTCGGCGATAGAGGTAATAGTTTGATTTGCTTCGACTATATGAATGACCATAGATACACCGTTTTTATTTAAGTGTATGTGAGATAATAAAATTTGATTCTCAGAAAGATAGTAATGTAAAATAAATATAAGGCAAATAAAAATTTGATAGCATGAACGCTACTTTTGAATTAGAACTATTTGCAACAATCTCAAATATTTAACAAAATGCGTGTAAATTTATCTATTTACTTGTTTCATATATGTGTTTTGTGTGGTACAATAATCTATGTTAGCAATATTACATATTCTATGTGAGCAAAAATACATAGTACTAGCTAAAACCGTATAAGGGGTACGGTGGTTGTATGTTGTTCCACCTCGGGTGTAGATAACTACACAATGCGAGGAGACGATGCAGAAATGCTTTTTTATATACTGATAGCAATTTTTATTCTAATAGTTTTGTTAGCTATAATTGCTTATTTTTATAAGTTGCTAGACAAGAATATTTATATTCGCAATTTTCAAATTGGAACTAATAGGTTTAAATTAGAGATTGAAACAAAAGCAAAGGACGAGCCCCCTGAGAAGTAGCTCGCCCCGATAAAGATATTTTTTAACAAACTTTATATGTCTGCACCCCAAATTAAAAACATTCAGGGACCGATATGTTGCCGCATATCGGTTTCTTTATTCTTATTATAACACACTTCAATGAAATTGAAACACTAAATTTATCACATATTAATATTTGATTTGTTTCGACTATGAGAATACACCGTTTTTATTTAAGTGAATGTGACAATATAATTTTAAATCTCTACACAACTAATATGAATCAAATGCTCTTGCGTAGGAGTTGACTTACTCTGCGTTAAAAGCAGGGATATTGAAAATGAACTCACGCGGGTATGAGTTTGTAAATAATAACTGGAGAAAGAAGTAGTAAACGAGGCTGTTATATTAAGGTATGGCAGTTTTTTGGGGTTTTAAAGGGATAGCAAGTGGATAATGGTAGTAACTTTGTTAAGAAAAGAACAATATTTTAGTTTATGAAATTATTTATGGAAATAAATAGAATTTCGTAACAAAGAGAATGGCTTAAAATCGTTTAAAAATTCCAGCTACGAAAGATGTCGAATGTTTGCAAAGACTTGCTAATAGGATATTCAGAAGTAGCGAGAATAGATTGTTATGAAAATATCAATCGATTGGAGTAAAATCGGAAAACCCTTGCAAAATCTGAGGTTTATGATATGATAGGCTTTAGAAATGTTGATTTTACGTTGGTTGAACAGGAACAAGAGTTGTATTGAAACACAAAAATCTTGAAATTCATATATAATTCTTCAATGTTGAACAGGAACAAGAGTTGTATTGAAACGTCATTTTTTTTATCTTTATCTTCCCAAAATTTAAGGTTGAACAGGAACAAGAGTTGTATTGAAACAATATTATCTAAATCTAAGTTGCCTATTATGTTAATGTTGAACAGGAACAAGAGTTGTATTGAAACTACATAATATTTGTCATTATCTCACCCCTTACTTGGTTGAACAGAAACAAGTGTTGTATTGAAACCCTCCTAAGGTATTTTCTAACATACCTGGATCAAGTTGAACAGGAACAAGTGTTGTATTGAAACTACTCATCTGATTTTAATTTCTCTTTAATTTGTTCAGTTGAACAGGAACAAGTGTTGTATTGAAACAGAACATCACCTGTCAAAAATGCATCTCGTTCTGTAGTTGAACAGGGACAAGAGTTGTATTGAAACACAAGCCAAGCACGATTAACGTTAAATTCTCGGCATGTTGAACAGGAACAAGAGTTGTATTGAAACTTTCGAGTTCTGCTTGCAAATTCTCTTCCATAAAACGTTGAACAGAAACAAGCGTTGTATTGAAACCTATGCTCCGTCATCCGTATATGTATACATATTTCCGTTGAACAGAAACAAATGTTGTAATAAAACGATTTATCTGAATCCAAATGATATAGGAAATTTTAGAAGCGTTTGAAATCCGACGTTCTTTAAGCAAAAAGGGCTACCCATATGATCATGCAGTGGCAGAAGTAGCTGATTAGACTAAGCACCCTATAAAATCGTGTATAGAAAAGAAGATCTACAACTGCTCTGATAGTTGCAGATCTTCTTTATTAATGACAATTTTCTTGAACATGCACCATAGAAGAAATTCTTCCAATAACTCAGGATGTTCCATAAATGTTACCAACTTGAATGTGTGTTGCAGTTTCTGTAGAGTTGCATTTATCCGATACAGAACACATCAAAGGAACGAAAGTTGTATCCTGTAACTGGGTGATTTGATATTGCTTTTTGTTGTTTGTACTTCTTCACTTTCTAAAAGTTCCTCATCTTCAACAGTATATCATTCTAATATCTTACACAAGGACAGCGATGCAACACCCTCCTTCTCTCCTCATCATAAATGTAAACTTCCTTTTTCTCCACCGGCGAAACCCAAAACGTAATCCATTCTCCTACATATTCCTCTGGCACCTTATACACTCTCTCAAACACCTGAACGGTTCCTTCTTCCGAAACCTTCTGCTGCTCATCATACAAACTCGTCTCTAACAATGCTTGCTTTTCCATAAATACATGCCCTCGTAGTCCCTGATAAAATCTCTCTATTGGTACAACTGGTACAACGCCTTCCTCCCTATCCATCCCATGTTCCCAATTCCACTTATGTACGAACTCATCAATCTCTGTATAAAATTCACCCACATCACGGAACGTTTTCTTCTGTATCCTCTCTACTTTCTCATTCCACGCTTTCGTAAACTCCTCACATTTTCCTTGGTATAACTCCCCTACTTCATCCGTTATTGAAATTCCAAAACTAAATTCCAACTCCTCCACTAACTTTCGTTCAAACTTCCTTTCCACCTTTTCATCTGAAGCCACAATCCTTTCTGGAATCCCATACTTCTCAAAACACTCAAATAACTGCTTTTTCCCACACTTTATACACTCTGCAAAGTAAAACTGCGCACACAAAATAAAGCTGCTCATATAATCATAAATCAATAGCAACTTTCCTCTTCTCTTGCGTTCAAAAAACTGAACCTCAATCCTCAATATCTCTTGTACCACCCACAATTGGTTCGTTTGCAAATTCATCGCAATTCCTCCTTATGCAATAACATGTTACTAAATGTAACATATTTTATACATTTTGCCTATTTGCAAACTTTGTGGTGTAGTACCAAAATTGAAGTATCTTCTTTCGGTTTAGAATTTTACAATATGAGAACTCGAGTTCCGACATCTTGTGTTTCGGTACTTGTTCTCTCCATATTTTATTTCCACAAATCTTATGTATGAAATCTATTTTCTCTTTCCATGTTCCTCTTTTTGTCTCTCTATAGATATCCCTTCGCATTTCTTTCTTCGCTTGTTTCTGTATTTCTTTTTGCGAAGTCTTTTGCGAAGTCTTTTGCGAAGTCCTTTGCATTTCTTCCCAACTTGTTCTCCACTTCACCCAATCTCGAATTGCAAGATACACCTGCTTCTCCGATAACCTAAGTATCTCTGAACATTTTGAAACGTTCACCTGCTTCACGTTCAGTAGGCGAAGTAATTTCCAATAAAAAGACACGCTGTATATTTTGTAAGGAATTACATCCCACGGCAATACAGCGTGTGTGTGTCTGCAATGCAAACATTTCACTCTTAATATTTTAATTTTCTTTTCATGTAACCATCCATCCCAACGGATTACATTTCTATCATAATACCCGTGACATATGAAGGCTCGTTCTTGTTTACATATTGGACATAGATAAGATAACTCTTTCGTATTTCTAGCAATTTTCTTCTGGTAATGTAAGCTATCAAATCTTATGTCAATAATCATGTAGTGCCTACAAAACTCCTATCTGTCTCATAATCACAATGGCTGCAAATATACTGAACACGGAACATATACTTGTCCAAACTACAAGTTGTCCTGCCAGTTCTTCGTCTCCCCCCATTTCTCCTGCCATAATCGCACTAGATACTGCCACTGGTGATGCAAACAGCGCAATCAATGCTGGATATTCTACACTTGTAAAGTTTACAAAATCGGTATGTATAGACAATACTATGGCACTTACAATGGCTACAAATGGCACGAGCACAACACGCCAAAATGTACCAAACGCAATATCCTTCGCCAGTCTTTTTACTGCCTTAAATTTAAAATTCCCACCTAACACAATAAGTGCAAATGGTGACGCGATACTTCCTACATTTTTAATGGCTGTATACAGAAATGGTAAATTCTTTTGAATGGTAAACACATACTCGCCATCACTATTTTTCGGTATCATTCCACGAATCAGTAAACAGATTAATCCCAATACAATTCCACGAATCAATGGATTCTTTGTAATCTTCTTACCAACTTCTTTTAATGAAATTTTCTTTCCGGCATCGTCTGTTTGAAACATCGTAAGGGCAAACACAGCTAAGATATTAAACAACGGAATCGAAAAAGCAGAAAGTACGGATGCCGTCTTTACTCCTACTGCTCCACCAATGGATTCAGCCAACGGAATCCCTATTATGGCAAAGTTTGAGCGAAAGATACACTGCAGCAAGACTCCTCGTTTTGCTTCATCCTTTGTGTACCATTTGACACAAAACATTCCTATAAAAAAGACTCCTAATATCATAACGCATGAAAATACAATTACCGACCATTTGATTTCCTGTATCGTTTCGATTGAATACACGTTATAAAATAATAAAGTTGGCAATGCAACTTGAAAAACAAATTTATTGCCAAACTTTAAAAATACATCATTATATAATTCTTTTTGTCTTAGAAAATACCCTAGATAAATCAGCAGTATGATCGGTAATACTGCATTTAATGCAAAGAAAAACGTCTCCATTCTGTCACTCCTATCTTGCCCCTGGCAGTATTACCTTAATATTGGTTCCAACACCTTCATCGCTGTCAATTTCAATATGGCCTTCGTGATATTCTACTACATGTTTTACGATGGCAAGCCCTAGACCAGTACCACCGATTTGCTTCGAATGACTTTTATCTACTCGATAGAATCGTTCGAAGATTCTATTCTGACAATCTTTTGGAATTCCGATTCCGTTATCGCTTACTGTGATAAATACATTTAACAAGTCCTGACGAATCGTAACTTTCACGTAGCCGCCTGGCTTATTGTATTTGATTGCATTTTCACATAGATTATAAAGTAGTTCTTCCATCATAAGCTCAACCGCCATGATGCGAACAGGTTCTACATCTAATTCAAAGCGAACTTTGTATTTATCAATAATTAAAATCAAGGACTCTTGTACTCGATGAGCCACTTCATCTAATTTTACGATTCCTTTATCAATTCCAACTTTCTTTTCATCTAGTCTAGACAGTTTGATAATGTCATTGACTAGGTTAATCAATCGTTCGGATTCTTTATATATTTTTTCTGCAAATTGTTCCACATCATCACTTTTCACCATACCATTTCGAAGTAAATCGGCGTAGCCAGAGATGGAGGTAATTGGTGTTTTCAATTCATGTGATACATTTGCGGAGAATTCTCTTCTTAGCTTTTCGTTCTTTTTGCGTTCGTCGTTGTATTTACTGATTCTTAACAACAATGGTGTAAATTCCTTGTAACGAAAATTGGTTTCTGGATTATGAATGTCTATGTTGTTAATTGGCTCAATAATAGAATTGGACATTTTCCATGCTACCACTAAGGTTGCTACCACAATAAGGATAATCACTCCCATATAGTATGGTGCGATTTTAACTAATAATGTAAATAAACTTTCCGAAACATATGCAAGTCGTATCACTTGTCCAGTTGATAAAAGAGATGTTACATAATACATCTGATTATCCAATGTATTAGAATGCCTTACATCAAAGGAACTTCCATTTTCAAATGCCTCTTTTACCTCTGGTCGATTGAGATGATTGGACATGGTTTCAATTTCTTCTTCACTATCATATAAAACAGTTCCATCTACATCAATCATGGTAATTCTAGAGTCATTGTTTTTTGTAATCTCTTCTAAATACGCGTAAATTTCCTGGTCATTCATATGCTCCAACGCAACCGTAATATCTTCTGCTTCGCTTTTCATCTGCTGCTCCATCTGCCTTCCATTTATGTGGTACAACAAAAATACTACAAAGATAGAGATTACAAGTAAAATCACACAAGAGATTGCACACATATTTACATAAATACGTCTTCTCATTATTTCGCTTCTCCTAATTTATAACCAACACCACGGATTGTTTGAATTAAGGCACCACATGCTCCTAGCTTTTGTCTTAGGGAACCGATATGCACATCAACGGTACGACTTTCTCCCTCATATCCAGTGTTCCATACTAGATCCAATAATTTTTCTCTGGACATAACTAAGTCACGGTTGATCATCAGATTATAGAGTAATTCAAATTCCTTGTAAGTTAAAGAAACCTTTTCGCCATTTACAGCTACTACATGTTTTTCATTGTTTAATTCAATGCCTCCGATGGAAATGACATTTTCACGGTCAGATGCATGGGTTCTTCGCATAACGGCCTTGATTCTTGAAATTAACTCCATAACTCCAAATGGCTTGGAAACATAATCATCTGCCCCTAGGTCTAATCCCTTGATTTTATCGTATTCACTTGCCTTCGCTGTCAACATAATAACTGGAAGTTTCTTCGTATCACGATTTGCCTTTAGTTTTTTCAAAATGGATATCCCATCTTCATCTGGCAACATAATATCTAATAAAATTAAATCAGGTTTACTTTCTTTTAATCCCTTATAAAATTTTTCTGCATTTGCAAACCCAACCGCCTGGTAATTTGCTGATTGCAATGTGTATATCACTAATTCTCTAATATTATCATCATCTTCTACACAATATATCATCTGTGCCATTTTATCACCACCAGTTTTATTTATATCTCACTTAATACATATCCTGCAACATTGTCCGCATGGTCGGAGATTCTCTCAAGATTACTTAAAATATCAAGAAATACCACGCCTGATGTTGGCTTACAAAGCTCATTTGCAAGTCGCTTCATATGTTTTTTTCTAAGTTCATCTTCTATGCTGTCTACTAAATCTTCGTATTGTTTTGCCTTCTTCGCACTTTCTGCACTTAGGTCACGTCGTGCTCGAATGGCATAAACGAAGCTATTGGTCACTATCTCCATAATGCCTTCTAGTTCTTTATATGCGGGTTCTGAAAAATAAATATCATTATCAATCATGTATTTACAAAGCTCTGCAAGATTTTCTGAGTGATCACCCATTCGTTCAAAATTGCTTACCGTGTAAAATAAATTGGTAATGGCTGTATGTTGTTCTTCCGTTAATGGAAGTGCACTAATCTTAACTAAGTAATTAGATATCACATCACTCATTTGATCGATTGTAATTTCTTTGTCGTACACCACTTTTACTTTTCTCTCATCTCTTGAAATAATTGCATCGAACGCCATTTTTGCTGTCTCATATGCCACTTCTCCCATATGAACCACTTCTTGTGTCGCTTCTGCCACAGCAAATGATGGAGATTCTAAAATACGTTTGTCTAAATGTCTAGATGTAATGGATACATCATCTGTTAGTTCATCACCTTCATTGTTTTTCAATACGACCTCTGCTAATCGAGCAATCCAATTGATAAATGGATATAATAAAATCGCACATAAAATATTAAAACAGGAATGGAATGCTGCAATTTGCACGCTACTGATATGAGTTTCTCCAAACCCTTCTCGGTAATAGAACCAGTACCCCATACCTAGACCAAACACGATAGCACCAAATACGTTAAACAATAAATGAATTAGTGCGGAACGTTTTGCATTTGTCTGTGTCCCTGCACTGGAAAGTACTGCTGCCACACATGTTCCAATATTTTGTCCTATAATTAAAAATACAGCCGCCTTCCAATTTACCATTCCGCACAACGCAAAACATTGTAAGATTCCTATGGATATGGAAGAACTCTGTAAAAATGCAGTCAATATAATTCCTAGTATGATGGCTGAAAACGGATTGTCTCCCAATAGTTCAAACCCTTTTATAATCAGCCCTTCATGACCGCTATATTGAATTGCATTTGTCATAGAATAAATCCCGATAAATAGAATGCCAATTCCAAATGTAACTTCTGCAATTACTCTTTTTCGCTCGGTCTTTAGAAACATCATTAGAAATGCTCCCACTCCTACGAAAAATGATGCAATAAGATATGGTGAAATCTGTTCTCCCCATTGTGTAACCGATACAAGCCATCCCGTTACCGTAGTCCCTATGTTTGCCCCCATAATAACACAAACTGATTGGGCTAAACTTAAGATACCTGCATTTACAAAACCAACTACCATAATTGTTGCGCCAGTACTACTTTGAATCACCGCTGTGACAATTACACCTACAAGTATGGCAATGACTTTCTTATCGGATAATACTTCTAATAATTTTTTTAGTTTATCACCAGTTAGTTTCTGTAAGCCTTCTGCCATTCGGTTCATGCCATACATAAACATCCCTAGTCCGCCAAAGAATATTATCAGTGTCGATAAGTAATTCATATATTTTTAAAGCTCCCTTTCCGCTTAATATACCTTGTAAATTTTTCACAATGTGTATTATACACCTTTGGTGTAATATTCATTATAAACGTTTGTAAAGTTTCTGTAAAGTTGTAGCATTTTTGTAAACGTAAAAACTCCACTAGACTGTGTGACTAGTGGAGTAATTTTATTCTAAAAATAGGCATCTGTAGATAAAAGTACAGAAATCTCAAGTTCTGGTTTATATTGCCGAAAAAATTAAATAGTGTTAAAATAAAGCAGTCATGGGGGAATATATGCTAGAGAGGTGAAAGTGCATTGGTAATATTTAATGTAGTTCTTTTGATGTTGATATATATGATTGAACCGTACCTATGGATAAAATCAATGTCCACATTAGTGTGTAGATATCAAAATCGAAAAATTTATATTATGGCGGGAGGAATATACTATATCATTACATTAGTAAAGCAGTTTTTAGCTTTCGCAGATGTTGGAAATGTAGTTAATACAATAATGAACATTACAATGATAGTGTACATATTTTTATCTATTATTGTATTAGTTAAAAGTTCTATATATAAGAGAATTTTGCATTATGTGATATGGGGATGTTTAACCGTAATGACAGAATTACCATTTATGGTAATTGCAACGTATTTCTTCAAGGTGTCAATGGTTCAGGTTGTATCATTTGGAATTATAAATAGTACATGTACATTATTTTCAAAGTTATTATTGGCATTCATTTGTAAGTTTCTCTATTCTCACAATTCATATGATTATATGAAAAAATTATACGAAAATAGAGAGATATTACCATTAGCAATTGAAATTTTAATATTATTCATTTATCGAGATGTAAGATATATGAATAAATCAAAAATTATATTATTTGTATGTATTCAAATTATGCTAATTTGTAATGTAGCCTATATTGTATATATACTGGTAAAGAAAAATATGAAATTAAATTATTTCCAAGATGAACTTAAAAAAAATAAGCAGATTGAAGAGCTGACAATTGAATTACGACAATTAAAGCATGATATGACGAATCACGCAAATGTAATTCATAATCTACTGCATGAACATTATTATGATGAATTAGAGCAATATGTCAAATCAGCATTTTTAAAGGTAGATGAAGCTGAAAAAGTATATACTTTACCAGATCATGCACTTTCTGCTGTTTTAAATTCACTTGAAAAACAAGCAAAAGAAAGAGACATTAAATTTAGAACGATAATTGCCATAAATAACTTTTATATTTCAAGTCATGATATTTGTGCTATTGTATCTAATATGGTAAAAAATGCAATTGAGGCAAATGAGAAATTGGAAAAAGAGAGACGCTATATTGAGCTGGAGATATCTTATGCGGAGGAAGGATACAATATCAACTGTATCAATCCCTATAATGGAAATATAAATGTATTTCAGACTACGAAACAAGATAAGAAAGATCATGGGTTAGGAATTGGGATTATTAAATCTACGACAGAGAAAAATAGAGGAATTATGAGGATTATACCACATGAAACTTGTTTTGAAATAAATTGTTTTATACCAGTACCAAATGAAGGAGGGGAGACGGTAACTCGATAGAGCTCCCCCCAAAAAATGAATAATACAGACATAGTTGTATTAATCTGTGATGATGAGGTATATTAGAGATTAGCAAATAGAGGCTGCTCCTTTTTCCAATTTTATTGTGTTCAAATTAAACTTCATTATGGATATTAACTTGCAAACATTCTTCTAATGTGCTATATTATCAACATAAAGGTTTAGTCATCTACTGGATGGCAACCATCTTGGTGTTTTGTCCTAAACGGACAATGCCAACCCTGTTAGGCTGAACAGGGTTGGCTTATTTTTTATACGCTTCTTTTCTTTCGGCAAAAGAAAGCAGCGTAATGATAAACTTAGCAAACGTTATCATCAATGTGATAATTCCTAATATCACCATAACAGTTTCATAAACTGTCATTTCACACCACCTCCTTCATATGTAATAGGAGGCTACCAACCTTGTTTTTGACTAAACCTTATCGCTATTTTACCACATAAAATTTCTTTCTAACATGTCGCATAATTATCCAAAATCTCACATAAAGCACACGCACTACTACTATGTGAACGTGCAACAATCGTATCTTGATTTTCTACTGCTGTTAATGCACTGTGAACCATCTTATGTGACACTGTATTGGTAAACAATATTAACAAATCTGGCGATCCAACCTGCGTCTTCAACTTCCCTGGCATCTGTGTAAATACCTTCACCTTGCAATTATACTTCTTACATATCTCTTTATACTTCGCAACCATTCTATCATGGCCCCCAACGATTACTATACTCATCTTTATTACCGTACCTTTCTTCTAAAACATGATTTTTACTCATTCCATCATATAACAACAATCCTGTATTATTTTACGCTATGCAATCTTATAATTTCCTTCTAATTCTGTAAGTGCCCTTCCAGCTAACACTGCCTGAATTGCTGCTTCCCTTACACAACGAAATACGTGAAATGTTTGCTCCGCTCGTTCTACATTACAATACACTTTCCAGTATCCACAACGTTTATAATTTTTCCCTTTATTCTCAATATAGGCTTTTACATCTTCAATCGGATAACCAAAGAAGATTCCAATCTCATCTGGAAAATCTTTTCGCTCGTTCATATATCGATGATAACGAACCTTTAAATATTCCATAGCATCTTGGATCTTCTGCTCTCCCAGCTGATACCCAAAAGATGCTAATACACCTTCACACTCTTCATTCTCCAACTGATTCTTTAACATATCTGGTTGATATACTAACACGATATGAGATGTTTTCGTTTCCAATATATATTCATACTCACATCCAAAATTCGCAATCTCATGTTGCAGTAGTTGAAAAAATACTTCTGTCTTTTCTTCACGTTTTTGTATATTCAAAATAGTGGATGGCTTCATCTTTAATAAGGTTGGCATGCAATTATATGCCAATAAACTTTGTATATATCCATATGTTGTATTCTGTTTCATTATAATATCACCTTTTCACTTAGTTAGCACTTGCTAACCTTTGTTTAAAAAGAAACAGAGTTTTCATACTCTGTAACTTCTTGATATCACTTCATATATGTTTCTTTGTGGAGAAACTTTCATTGAGAATCATTTTCATTTACTCTATTATCTTACTCGTAATCCTCTTCTATGTCAATATATTTAATGAGAACTATTTTCATTAGTTTTTCCTTTTTTCACTTTATTACGAATGAGACGCATATAATTGCGATGGATACGAGTAATGGTTACACCCATAATAATCCCCATTGCTATGGAACATGCTACAGTAATCGCATACCTTCCTTGTAACAGTAATGTGTCTTGGTCTCCACTAAGCCATGCTCCCATTGCACGGAATACTAGTCCTCCTGGTACAAATGGAATGATGGATGGAATCAAAAAAATAGTTGCTGGTTTTCTACGATAAATTGCTAGAACTTCAGAATATAACGTGGTAACAATCGTCGCCATAAAGTAACTTCCTACCACGGAACCAAAACGCCTATAGCAGGCTAGATAAAAAGCCCAACCAATTCCACTTCCTAATCCTCCGTAAAAAACATCTCTTCCTCGAACATTAAATATAACGCTAAAACAAACAGATATAATAAAACAGTAAAAACATTCTAGTATCAAAGCACCTGTTACCTTTCTTGCCTATTTCAAAAGATTCTTAAAAATGAAGACCAAAGAATGACAATATAATAAATACTCCTACTGCCGTCCCTGCCCCACTGATAAATACTTCTGCAAGTCTTGCTAACCCTGAAATTAACTCATTGGAAATCAAGTCTCGCATACAGTGAGTCAAGGCAACCCCTGGTACTAAATTCATAATTAATGAAATCACCATCGTATCAATTTGCACTGGATATATGGTTTTGTATACAATACACAGAAAGAGTGTAACCACTGCACTTGTGACCATATTGATGATAAATAAATTGGTTTGAATTTTATTTCCTAACCACTGAATCGGATATACAAATGCACCTGCTAAACAGCAGATGATAGCATTAATACCCGTTCCTCCAAAGTATAAACCAAAGAAAAATGACGTAATCATATACATCACTGTAAATACCCAAAATGGATATTGTTTTTCTTCTCGAATCTCTTTGATTCTTTCATGCACCGTTTCATAATCTGGATAATTACTACATATATAACGGGATAAATCGTTTAATTCTGCAACTTTATTAAAGTTTGTTGCCCTATCAGTAACCCTCTTTGTTCTGGTACATACCTTGTCGCCATCTACTACGGAAACTACGATACTAGTTAAAATGGCAAAGCAATCTGCATCGTAAAACCCATATGCACTTGCAATAAATCGAACACACTGTTCTGCTCGATAAATCTCTGCTCCATTTTTCAACATTAGATAACTTATCTCAGTAGCAATGTTCACAACCTGCTCTTGTGTCATACAATTCCCTCTTTTCTGCCTTACTCCTATTGTAAACATTCCTTACATCATTAATCTTATTTCCTTCTGGTAAAATCTACATTTTCAGAAGGATACCTCCCATCATTTCTACTTCCTTTTCATCATGGGTAACAGCCAATACTGTTTTCTCCTTACAGCAATCCATTACCACATCAATGACCTGTTTCTTAGTTTCTGCATCTAACCCTTTCCATGCCTCATCTAAGAAAAGTACATCACATGGTATCATAAGTGCCCTAGCAATTGCAACTCTTCGTTTCATTCCACCACTTAATTCCAAAATCTTTTTTTCAGAACATCCCTCTAAATCAAATTTTTTCAGTAGTTCTAATGCTTCGTTTTTTCTCTTTTTATCTCTGCATGCAAGCATTACATTTTCCAACACTGTAAACGACTCGCATAAACGTTCTTCTTGAAATACCGCACTAATTCGTTTTTTCTCTAACCCTGTTATAGAACCCGAATCTATGGTTTCTAATCCCATAAGAATCCGTAGTAGTGTGGTCTTACCACATCCCGATTTTCCCATAATGCATGTTACCGTATTATATGGAAAGCAATAGGTAACATCTTTTAGTACTTTGTGGGTTCCGTAAGACTTTGAAACATTTCGGATATAGATTCCATTCTCCACTCACTCACTTCCTTTCTATGATACATTTTCTTGAACTTTATTCCATACGCTATTTCATGACCTTTTCCTATCTGCTATCCCAATTTTTCTTTCATCTTCGTTCAATATAAGAAAGCAGTTTCAAAAAGAGCCTCTCAAATCCAGCACTTAATATCACAATCACAACCGTCCACGCAAACAAATCCGCCGTCATAAAATAAATTTTTGCCTGATATAGATAATCTCCAATTGAACCATCTGGTAACCCAATTACTTCTGCTGCAATTCCCGATTTCCAACACAACCCTAATCCAATGGAACATGCTGCTCGAAAATGGGGAAGTACACTTGCTACATAAATATAACGAATTTTCTTTCCTGTAGGAATCTGTAACACCTTCGCCATTTCTAATAAAGAGTGATCTGTCTTTTCTAATCCTTGTAGAATATTTGTATACATAACAGGAAAGCAAATCAAAAAGGAAATAAAAACTGATATATTAGTAGAAGAAATCCATATCAACGCTAATATAATAAAGGAAGCAACTGGTATCGACTTAATTGCAACAACCAACGGATCCATAAGTTCTTTGAACCAGCGAAATCGATATGAGCCAATGGCAAATATCATCCCACTAAGTAACGCCAAAAAAAATCCCCCAACAATTCTTACAAAGGAAAATCCAATCGACGCCCAAAAGGAACGTTCCTGTACTAACTCAAATAGCTTAAATAGTACAGAAACAGGAGATACCAAAAGTATCTCCTGCCCAACATAAGAACTAAATAACTGCCAAACAATTAACCAAAAACCAATTGCCCATAACTTCATCTTACTCTCACATTTTTTATGGTTGGTAGTAGAATGATTCATCTGGCAATTCGCCTCCTACTGCTTTCTTATTTTGTTCTGCTAATACTGTTAAATAGCCACTCAATTTTTCTTTCATTTCTGCGCCAGTAATAAAGGTAATATTACATTGTGGTATAGCTTTCTTCGCCACTCTTGCATCTATAATACCAAACTCACCAATTAATTCTCCAGCTTCCTCTACATTAGAATTTACATACTGAATAGACGCTTCATAATCTTTCATAAATTGTTGCACTCCATCTGGATGTTTTTCTAAATATTCATTTCGAACAATCACAACACCTGTAAGCAATGCACTTGGTTGTTCTTCGCCAGTTTGAAGGGCATCCCATTCTTTCGTTAAATCCAATGCAATACGAATGTCGGAATCTTTCATTTGCGCTGTGGTTACAAATGGTTGTGGTAATAATGCAATTCCATCTTCATCCGTACTTAGTGCTGTTACACACTCTGCATGTTCGGATTTCCAATTAATTTCTACATCTTTTCCTGCTTTTAGTCCATTTTTTTCTAAAATGTAGTTTAAGGCGTATTCTGGCGTTGCACCTTTTCCACTGGCATAAATAGTCTTACCTTTTAAGTCTGCTACGGAATTCACCGTATCACCTTTTTCACAGATGTAAAGAACACCTAATGTATTAATTGCCAATACCGTAACATCTTTTTCTGTTTTATTATAAAGAATAGAAGCCATATTCGCTGGCACTGCTGCAATATCAATCTCTCCCTTAATTACCATAGGTGTTACTTCATCGATGGAAGATTTCATTTGAATCGAATATTCAAAATCACCAACTTCGCCATTGATTGCATTTTGAATCATCTTAACCATGCCCATTCCAGTTGGACCATTAAGAGCAGCAATTGCAATTTGGTTTTCCGGTCTTTTTTCGGCTTCTTTTTCTTTTGGTTCTTGTAATTCCTGTGGACCATCTGCTACATTTTTTGATGTAAGATCAGCATTACATCCTAATAGCCCTAAGCAGAGTGTAAACATACATAAGAATAATACTAATTTTTTCATTATTTATTTCCCCTCTTCTTTGAAATTATGAAATAACATGTAACGAATTTATTTTGTAAGTACTCCGCTTTTCGTACGATTTACAACGAAGATACCTGTACAAACCAATAATAAACTTACTAAATATCTCATTTGTAAAATATTTTCCTTTAGCATCAAACCTGACAATAGTGTTCCTGCAATGGGATTTACAAAGTTGAAGATGCAAATCTTTCCTATATTATTGTACTTAATCAACATTGCATATAAGGTAAAGGATATTGCAGACAACAACGCTAGGTAAAGTAACACGAGACAACCACTTACTGTAATAGTATGCAATGTCCCTCCACTAAATACTCCAAGTAGAATAAGTACTGCTCCACCAAGTACTAAATTATAAGCAGTTACAACCCAGGAATCATCCGTTTTTGTTGCCTTCTTAGAAATAACAGAACCAAATGCAAACATCAGATCCGCAATTACGATAAAACCTTCACCATTCATAGAAAATCGAACACTACCTTGTCCAAGTGTTACAAAAATAACTCCTGCAAATCCAAGTAGACAACCAATGCTTTTACGTAGATTCATTTTATCATTGGTGTATACAAAGTGGGCTACAATTGCAGATAGAAAAACATTCATTGAATTAACAATCGAACCATTTGTAGATGTTGTATTGGATACACCGATGTAGAAGAAAATATATTGTAGTGTTGTCTGTACCAACCCAAGTGAAACAACTGTTCCAACATTTGCTTTATGTAACTTAGGAATCTTTTTGTAAATTGGGATGTATAGCGCTAGTAAAATGAATCCAGATGATAGGAAACGCACACCAGCAAATAGTAACTTATCACTTACTTTTGTTGTTATGTCAAATAATTCATATCCTATTTTAATAAATGGAAAAGCACTTCCCCATAAGATATTGCAAATTGATGCCAAAATAACAATCCATATGGAATTGGTTAATATCTTTTGTGTTTTCATATCAGGTCTCCTTTCTTTCCACATTGTATTATGATACATCAATGCAGGTCTAATTGGCAAGGGGATTCGCTGTTTTTCAAGCGAATATATTCCTCCCCCCCGAGTGTGCATCCTGCCCCTGCTTTTTAGCAGTTTTTTGATTCATAGGAAATATTGCGAAACGGAATTTCCTATGAACTAAACAGGGCGATAAGCTACTTATCTCCCTGAAAAATCATATCTATCTTACCTTCAATCTTGTCCAGATTATCAACATACAGGATGTACAAATTCTTAATGGCTCGTGTCACTGCAACATATAAAACATTTCTTCCCTTCTCATATAACTTTGAGGTTTCACCATTACATTGCCCATATTCATTAAAATATGTTTCAAATTCGTTTCTGTTTTTGCCACTTCCCTTTCTCAAAATAATAGCAACATTTTCATATTCCAGCCCTTTTGTACTATGAAAGGTATGGTAACAAATGTCTTTACTTTCATTACGATTACGATAATCAAACCAATTTGATAATTCACATTTTTTCATTTCTAGTATTGGCTTAATAACTTCTTGTGCTGTCATAGTTTCAGCCCATTCATTATCATACAATACTTTTGCAATTTCTGTTACAACAGCATCATAGGACACTGGCTCAATGTCAAATACCTTGTCAATAATCAACTTAAATATTGGATCCTCTGTCACCTCATATTGACTGAATATTATATTCATTAAATCCTCTACCGTTTCGCCATCTATAGATTTTAACTCTTCAATTAGTGTCTTTAGTTCAGAAAAGCTTATATTTCTATAATCATCTGTTGGAAGAATATTTCTAAGTGGTTCTCTCTCATTTCTTACATCTCTATACAATCTCATTAATCGATCAAACATCGCTTGCACTCTACCAAGTTTTTCAGTATCAGGACTAAGCAGTTCAGTATTTAGCTGCTCATACCTAACCCCTTTGTATTGATCAGTGTTCTTAAATGTCTCATACATATTTAGAAATCCACTATACTTTGCAACATCTTGATTGTTAGCAAACATACAATGCAACGGATTTTTACTATTTGAATTACACTTTTTTACACACATCTTAATAAACTCTTCTACATCAGCTTCTGAACCAGGATAGAACTGAACACTTCCTCCTTCACTATCCGAATAAATTGATTTTTGCTCAATCCTATCATTTCTTATCTTAGTAGCAACATTTATTATTTCTGTGTAAGAACGGCGATTATAAATCTTATCTATATTTTTCAATCCTTTGTGAAATTCATTTAGTTTCCCACCGACACCATCATCATAAATATTTTGTACTGAATCCCCAAAATATCCAACGAACATATCATGTTTGATTGCTTTCGCATACTCCTCAACTTTAGCCATCATTTTTACTACAACTTCTTTTGTATCCTGATATTCATCTATTAGAATATATGGATATTGATCGCAAATCATCTGTCGCATTCTAGGGTATTTTTCAATGAGTTGAAGTGCATATTCTAATACAGTATCATGACTGATTCGCATTCTATCTAAACGATCATGATTATACCTAGCATCATACTGTACAACTCTATATTTTTTATCCTTCTTTGCTATATTCTCTAGACACTTTTTATATCTCTCTATTTTGAACAATTTATCTACTAAACCCTTAAACTTAGCAACACTAGATAATAACTCTTTGAATTTCTCTGGAATTATCTCTAGCATACTATCCCTAAAGTCTTTTGCTTTATAATTGTAAGATTCTCGATACCTATCTTGATTTTCCTGCATAACAGAAAAAAACTGTTGTTTTTCCACTTGGTCAAATGCTTTAAACTTTTGGTAATCCGCTTCCTCATCTAACTTTTTCTCTATGCCCTTTATCTCACTTGTCAGTTTCTCAATATGCAATGTTAATAATGCACCTTTTTGTTCACCTATGATACTCCATATTCGTTCATGAATTGTGGAAACCACAACGACATCGGATGCACCTATTTGTTGTTTTATATGATTGGCTGCAACATTTGTATAAGTAATGCATGCTATCTTCTGGTTATGCATTACTAGCTTTTCACGATTCTTATTCACAATATGCTTTAAGCATTCTACCAATGCATACGTTTTCCCAGCTCCTGCACCTGCATTAAAAACAACACTGGTAAATGTATCACAGCATTGATACAACTGCTCCTGTATTGCCTTTTCCTTCTCAATGTCTTCATCATTATATACTGAAAGTCCCATCATTTTCCCCCTAACTTTTTCTGAAGCCATGTTAATCCATCTGCAATATACTTCGGTAAATCAGGAATTTCATCATCACACTCCGCACTCACCATTTCATAAAGCAACTTACTTGCAAATTCTCCCTTTACTTTTGCTAATTTATCTTGCCACTCATAGGAATGTTTCTTGTTCTCCTCATAGTTATTTTCTTTGGTGACAATACGATTGTAAATATTAGGTTTCAAATCCTTAAGTACAGTATTAAGAATTTTATTATTATAATTAGTCAGTATAAAAGCTTCCTCAAAACTAGTTGCAAAATATCCATCGATCATTCCCTGATATGCCAAATACATATTACCTTTTTCTAAACTATTTGGTATGTCTTTCAGTTCATTCGTTCCATAAAATTTCTCAATGGTTCTATTCGTAGTTTTCTTTCCATCTAAACTAGTAATTTGAGCAGTATCTTTTTTCTTAGTTGCTTCTTTTTTCTTAATTGCTTTTTTCTTACTTCCCCCCTCATCTTCACTTGCTCCTTCTTCCCCATTTGTCCCTTCATCCTCACTTTCTAGCTTTTCACGTTCAATATCTAAATCAGTTATCATTAGTACTGGTATCCCTAATGCTTCAACAAGGCTTCTATATAAATATCCATGAGCACCATTAATATTAAATACAGAAATGTAGTATTTTCCCAATTCTTTTTTCTCATCCTCCAAATAGTATGGAATCAGCAAATCTTCAGCGAACCCCTCTACAAAAATAGCAGCATCTGAAAAGAAAAGTTCTGATACCTTATATTTTATATGTTTCTTTAAAAAATTAAACGCTTTTTTTTCGTCTTCTTTGGGAACAACTTTCTCATTATTCAAATTTACTACAGCTGCGTGGTGTTCCTTCTCATATAAATAACATATATTATTGAATGTATTGGAACTATGTATTTTGCTATTTAATATATGCGACGAGTGTGTAGAGATAATAATTTGGCTATTTATATTCTTCTCTTTATTCGAGAGCAGCTTATCAATTGCCTCATTAATGTTTCGTATGAACAGTTCCTGCATTTGCGGATGCATAAAAGTTTCTGGTTCTTCAATAGAAATTATGTTTATCTTACTGTTAAATTTTGAATCAGGATACTGTTCTATATAATCCATAATCGTTGCTATAACCATAACCAGATTACTATATCCCAAGCCAAACTGATCTTCTGGAACTTTAACCTCATTCTCTACATATTGATATTTAATAAGATTTGACATTAATTTTTCAAAGGTAATTTCTGCACTTAAATCTACCTCCATGTGATTCGTGGAAACCATATCTTTCATTACATCTTTAACTACACCTTCATGATCTGATTTCACATTCCTTGACAGTTTCAGATTCATCTCATATAAATCCGATTCTATTTGTTTCTTTTCTTCTCCAAAACCATGCTCGTATCTATACTTAATGATTCTATTAAATGCATCTGATAAGCTATTATCCTTTTTCAAATGATTTGCCTTTATGCATTTTATATCCATTAAACTGGATAGCTTAAAAACGATTTCTAATTTTTCCTTATTTTTATCATAATAGCTAAGAGTAAAATCTGTTTCATTAAGTAATTTCAAAAAACTTTCGAATGAGTTCATCTTCTTGGTGTCTGCTTTGAATTCTACCATGCTCTGTCTAAAACTTGTAGTATCCTTCACCTCATATCTAATGTAAATATCTAGTTCTGAATCTTTCAAGTCTTCAACAAGCATAAATGGAATCAAGTTCGCAATCCTATCATCACTATCATTTTCTAGTTCAACCGTAATTCCAAACTCAATATATGGTAACTCTTGAGTTGCATTATCTATATCATAATTTGTCAGAAATTGATTGAGATATCGAAAGTTAAAATCATTTATCCCTATCGTACTTGGATACTTAATTAACTTTTCTAACGCTGAAATTATTGTTGTCTTGCCAGCATTGTTTTTTCCAATTATTAATGTTGTGTCTGAAGCAATATCTGGTTTTGTATTACTATTTGCTTCCGTTTTCTCTTTATCACCACTAATTTTAGAACTTACAAACTCTATTTCATTCTGTTCTTCATTAAATTTCCTAAAATGCTTAAGTGTTAATTTTTTTAAGTACATTCCTTTACTCCTCTCATTACAAAGTATTTAAGAATAATATAGCCCTTCACAAATCCTATTTTTTCTTGTTCAAAACGTTAAGTGCATTTACAAACAACTCATACTCATAGCTATCTACAGTCTCCAGTAATCTGCTATCTTGCATTAACCTAGATGCTGCTTCTTTTGCAGGCAAACTTAATGCCCCCTGAAATTTTCTTTCCAACTCTCTTATAGTATCTATTGGAAACCCATATTCAACTAGGAACAAACCTAATTCAGTAGTTATCCCCAACTCATAGAATCGAATTATAATTGACATATTGAATTCACTCATATCTATGTGATGTAATTCTCCCGCACGTATAAATAGTGATTCAAATAAGCATAATAGTTTTGGGATTTCATATTCTATAATAGTTCTTATCTGTTTAAATGCATCAATATAAGCTCTATCAATCTTGTCAGATGAAAATTCTTCTGCTTTCTGTACTTTTGAAATATGATACTCTAATATGCCTTTCGTACCCGAAAAACTGAATTGATTTGCTACCGCATGGTATATACTAGCTTTATTTTTTTCAAGAATCCCAATCTCTTCCAAAGATTCTAGAATCGTATTCATCATTCTGTTTTGTAAAAAAAATCTAATATCACTAGTCCTGCCAATTAAGCACCGGAACTTACTAAAATTATGACTATCATTTAAATAGTGCAAATATTTCTCCTGTACCTTTCTATCAAATAATCTATTTTTCTCAAACACTGAGTCTGGTAAAAAATCCTTTCTAAATGTCCTTTCTCTCTCAACCTTTCTTGATGAATTAGTACCATTTAAATCAGCAACATGGGTACTATCTATATCAATAACAGACAATCTACTCTCAGAAAATGTTTTGAAGTCCAATCTCAATTCTGATGCGCTTTCTATCCTTCTTTGTTTTAAATCAGTGTAAAATATTCGTCCAATGTAGTTATGATAGTATCTACCCGCTCTACCTTTAATATTCTTCAATGCGAATCCAGTCATTGAACTATTTCCAATAGAATTATTAATTATAACAACATTTCTTGCGTTGGTATTAACGCCTTCAATAATTGTTGATGTACAAAACAAATATTCAAACTGACCTTTATTAAACATCCTCAATATTTCGTGCTGAATATACTTCGGAAATTTTCCATGGTGGATTCCATACCCATGTTCCAAAGCATTAATCAAACTCCAATATTCTGAACTATTATTTTGATTCTTTAACTTAACATTATACCTTTTTCTCAAATGTGCAATAAAATTCTTTGAAATTGTATTTGGAAAATATGTATCTTTGAATAGTTTCGACAGTTCTTTTGTATACTCGACAGTTTTGGCAGGTGTCGCGCAATAAAAGAGAGTTTGCCCATAATTATTTTGCTTAACATAATCTAGGATTTGAAATATCATGCACTTCTTTCCCTTGAGATTTTCGTTATCTGGTTGAATTGGCGTTTCCAAATATTCGCCTAGCACTGGATTGCATACCTTCCATTTTTGCTTCCATGTCTCAATTTCTATTCTCATAGTTGGTTCAAAATCAAACTGCATTAAGTTAATAGCATTTTTATCAACAAATCGTTGCATTCCCATCCCTATGTTATCTAGATTGAGATAAGGCCCCGCAAGATAGTATTCATCAATCCTTTTAGATAATAAATATAAACAAATGCGAAATGCCTTACTCCTATTGCCTTTTTGCAAATCTTCCTTGGAATAAGACTCATCTAAATAATTATCATTACTATCTTTCACACTATCTTCATCTTTTGAAAAATCTTCATCAATTTTATATACTTCATCAAAAAAGAAAAAGTCAATGTTGAGTTCTGGATTATCAGCTAACAATTTCAATGTTCTTTCAGGTGTAAGAATAAAAATAATTCTCTCACTATCTTCTACTCCTGTGTACACGTTATTTATTATTCTGTAATCCAAATTTAGTGAACTTACTAAATCAGACATGCTATTGGTATTTTCTTTTAAAAGTGCTACAGTTGGAAAAACAAACAGTACCTTGTTATATCGCTTCTGATTCAAGAACACAATTTCTCTAAGTATAAATGTTTTACCAAATGATGTAGGTGCACTTACAAGAATCCTCTTTTTTTCCAAAGACATAAATTTATTGACTACCTCTTTTTGTCTTCTATCCAAAATATTGTTTGAGAATACCTTTGATTTATAATAATTTTGTATGACTTGATTCTCAAGTTTTGAGAAATCACTCTGCAATAAATTATCTATTGTTAATTCTTCGTTTATCTTTATATATCCAAACATTCTTAACTTTTGTGCGGTTTCAAAAAGTAAGGATTTAAATAATTCATTGTCTTTATATTTCTCATTTTCTGCCAAAAAGCATATTAAATCCCTTATTTTATTTTCAGTCCGAGGATCTCCTGTATAATTATTCAGTAAATCTAACAAGTCATAAAGATACTCCAACTCATGTCACTTCCTTCCTAACGTCTGATATTCTTTGTCGTATGTATGAAACGTCCTTAATAGGCATTAAATAGAAAAGTATTTCGTATGGAAGTCCAAGATCAATTGAGAAATTATTCTTTTCAAAATAATTAGAAATTGAACTTACCTCTTTTTTTATTAACTCTTCTAATTTCTCTTTGCAATAATAAATATCTTTCGTATAAGCTAATAAACATGGAATTTTTAGTACTACATTGTATTCATTCAATATTTCTAAAAACTTATCATATTTCAGATCTGATGTATATCCATACCTCTGTGCATCGAAACACAATCTATTAATACGTTTTAGTAAATCTTTTAGCTCCTCGCAATCCCCTTTGTCTTTAATGTAGTAACATGTATCTGAAAAATATTCTTTTGTATACTTTGTTTTCAAATCTTTTGCAATGTCACCCTGGCAATATTGTCTTGAACCTGCTTTTGCTTGTCCTAACCATAAATTGATACTATCATCATTCTTTGTAAAGTATAACGCATCATATCCAGTAATCTCCTTTTTAGAGTTCATTTCTGTATGCTTTGCTCTTGCCACTAATTTATCCGAATCCTTTTCATATGCTTGAATAAAAATATCTAATAAAATTTCCCCTACTATTCCATCAGAATTAGCTTTCTTTCTCTCAGGTAATCTTTCGGAAAATGCGTATTTTGCTGCATTTCTCAAGTCCTCCAAGATATGAAAATCTTCTTCCATCGCTAATATTTCATCCTTTGTAAAAGCATAAAAAATTGTATCGTCTATAATTAAGTTTGAAATATCATCCAATGCATTTTCTATCGGCTGATGACTATAAGGACGATATATATACTTTTGTCTTTCTGAATTATATTTAAGAATATATTTTATTGCTTTTGTTGTAATCATAGAATTATATAAGTCTTTATAAGATTTATTCATACATTTTATACCAGCTTTCCAAACAACATTATATACCATTTTAATATAATTTTGCCCATAATACAACACAAAGTAACTTTCACTCACGGTATGCAATGTCTAATACCCAGTGCAGCGAATTCTCAATTCCCCAGTCCTCCATATCATCTCATCTATCAGCACCACTGATTACCGAAAGGATCGCAATTGTCATAATATCCATAAAATGATGTTTTCTATATAACAAAGAGGTAGTAAATGCAATTGCACTTACTACCTCTCTCATTACAGAACTAACTTATTCGACTGTAATCTTTACTTTCTTATACACACCATTTGGTGCTATCGCATACACATAACAGGTTCCTTTTTTCTTTCCTTTCACCTTACCACTACTTGATACTGTTGCAATGGTGTTGTTTGATGAAATGTATCGAATATCTAAACCTTGCTTTTTCTGCTTTTTACCATTTGGAAATACTACTGTTGCTTCTACCTGGACTGTCTTATTTTGTTTGACTGACAGACTGGACTTCTTAACCGTTACCTTTGTTGCATTTGCATATTTGGCTGTTGAGGAAACAGGAAAACTTCGTGCGATGTTGGAAGTACCGATTTTCACTTTTTTGCCATCTTTCACCTTGTATGCAACTACATAATATTTATACCATTGATTTTCTTTTAAACCACTATGTGTATAAGTTACGGTGCTGTTGTTTTTAATTGTCTTTAGAAGTTTCATTTTGTATGTTGTCTTTGAAGTATTGCATTTTTCACCATAAACAAGGTAGCCGTCTGCTTCTGAAACTTTATTCCATGTTAGTTTATTCGATGTCTTAGAGGCAATTGCTTTTAGGAATATTGGTGTTTTATTGGAGTCTGTTGTTTCTACACTGCCATTGCCCACATTTTCAGCAACTGGAATCGTACCATCTGGTTGAGCATTTAATGTTACATAATAGTTACATACATTTTGTACATAAATAATTTCATAACCAAGGATATCCTCTTCTGTTAAATCTACTTTGTCCCCATTACTATCTATTGGATTTCCATTCTCATTCAATTCATATCGTTCTTTCACGATAGTCACTTTTGTTTTTCCAGAGCTATCTTTCTCTTGTGTACGTCGTTTTACTTCCATTTGCTTATACATTTTACCTGTTACAGTTGCAGATATACTATTAGAAATAGTGCTTAAGTCTGTATTCATAACTTGTGTTCCTTGCACACTATCACTATTTTTGTTATTTACCTTTAATACTACTGTATCATCTGAATTTTCTGGTATTGCAGTGAGAACGGAATGCAGTTGTGTTACATTTAACGGTTGAGTTGCGTAATAATTAGTTGTATGTACTTCCAAATTCTCCCCTACTTCTTTTCCATTTTCTTCAATCATGACTTTCTTTTTGGTTACTTTACTTTGTGTTCGATTCGTATTCTCGGCAAAAATATCTAAAGATATTGGTTGTCCTGGTAAATAGAAGCTTGCTAAACGTGCTGTTCTAGTAGAATCCTCTATATCACCATAAGTAGCATATCCTGAAACTGCTTCTCCTAGAGTATGACCTTCTAAGAGGTCTTCTTCTGTAAAATGAATACCAATTTCTTCTGTGGCTTCTTCATCAATACAGATAATTCCTTTGTCTTCTTTGGAAGCATCATATGTTTGTTTTACTACACTAATTACTTTACCATTCTGATTTTTTAGTACCGCAATTAGATTTCCATTTGTCTTCTCTGCAAAAGAGTTATTCTTAATAGTTGTAACCACATCTACGCCATCTTCTACTTGTTCGATACGAGTAGTAAAGCTTGTATTGCTCTGGTATTTAGAAACCAAACTTTGAATTGAAACATTTCCTTGATTATCGTATTCATTTTCTTCCGCTAACTGTTCTCCATTTTCGTCTGTAATCCAAACTTTACCATATAGTAAAATCTCTTCCTTTGGTATTTCATAATTACTTTCTTCTAGTTGTTCTTCTGTGAATTGTGATTCTAAAATTTGTTCCATCTGCGCTTCTGACAATTTAAATTCACATGTATAAGCACCAGCATCTATTAATGCTAAGCTTTGACTATCCGAAATCGTAATTGTTTTAATTGGTTTGGTTTCTTGGTCTTCTTCAGTTATTGCTGTGTCTGGATTCTGGTCATATAATTCTACTACCACTTTCTTCTCACTGTTTTCTAATGGAATCGTAGTTGTGTTGGACAGTGCGAACTGAATGGTACGCGTTTTATTTTCCTCGCCCACTAGCTTCATTTCATCTAATGCAACTTCAGGAAGATTTAATTTTATGACACCACTTGTTTCTTTTTCGTTGGAAGTTAATTCTCCATTGTATGCCACTACAGAGTACTCAATGTCTTGAATTTTATCGGCTGGCACCTTGTAATAAACAGTTTGTGTTGTAGTTTCCCCTGGGCGAATAGATACGTCAAAATCGGTTGCTTCTTGATCCAATGTAATGGTTACCTTATCTATCTTTTGAATTCCAGTATTTTTCACTGTAAATGAGAATGGCATCATAAAGCCTCTTATAACCTCATCTTTATCCACTTCAGGTTCTTCTACTTGGATTTTGCATCGATCATATTTACTTACCACGTTGTACATATTTGTCTTTCCTTGCGGTATGTAGACTTTCTCTTTCTTTGTCACTGCATTTCCATTTTCGTCTACATCTACAACTTGTGTAATTTCTTCTTCTGTATAAGTAGATGGATCATTTAAATCAATTTCATAATGAGTATTTTGTAACACTGTATAAAGTGCATCTTCCTCACTATAAGCATTAAATGTATCGATTACATCTCCATCACCCATTTGAGCAATTACCATAGGTACAGTAGTTAATACTTCATTTCCGTCTTCATAAAAACGAACAGCGGAAAGTGTATAAATATCCTGCACTACTTGCTGATTTTCTGGTACTACTTTTGGATTTTCATTTTTATGCTTATCAACCCATATGATAGATAAATCGCTTAAAGTAGGATTTTTTGTAGGTGCACTAAATTTAAAGTTATTTGTTACTTCTTGCATTCCTGCTTGTCGAATACTTTCGATAAAATCACTACTTGGTAATCCATTTTCACCAACTGCTATCAAGCGAATGTCTTTCTCTACCTTTTCAATATCTTCTTGTACAACCTTTTCATTGTACCAACCTAGAATAACGTGTTCTCCACCGTTCCAATTGATTTTTTCTAGTTGTAGGTTCATGTCAAGATTATTGTCATTGGTAACTCGGACACTTTCGCCTACTGTTCCATTTGGTTGAAGCATTGTATACATAATTTCAGTATCTGTGAAAACAGTATTGTCATCACCTGTTTTTATTACATAACCAACTAGTGCAGTACCATTATTCAATATTTCCGCTTGAATGGATGTTACACTTCCAGTTTGTCCATTGTACAAACCAACTCTTTCTCCCCAAGTCTTTTTCTCTCTGTCATATACCCTTGCATAAACACTATCACATACATCAAAATCCAATGGATTATTGGAATCGGAAGCAGCTACATTTCTCCATGCTACAACAGCATATTTTTCACCTACTGCTACAACTGGATCTAAATCTGCACTTCCATTATCTGTCAACTGAATAGAACTCCATTCGCTTCCTGTCCAAACTGATGCGTAGACTTCACTTCCTGTTAACATGGATGTTACATCTTGATAACTTGCTTCTTCCCCTGCTTCTTTTGTAAGTTCACTTTTTGCTCTAACCCATGTGGATACACTAAAATCTTTGTTTCCTGCAATTCTTACTGAACTATCACCATATCCTGTACGTGATGTTGTACGATATTGGTTGATCACTACACCTTCTGAGTTGTAGATTGGGTCTAATTTTCCATCTGCTCCAGCAGCTGCTGTCTCGTTATCTAACTCATCTGTTGTGTAAGTAACTGGGTCAATACCATGTTGATTTACATAAGTTGTTCCATCTAGAACTGCATAACTTGCCAAAGTATCTTCTAACTCTGTGCTATCAGAGTCGGATAAATACGCTATGATACTTCCATCATCATTATACATTGGTTCTGCAAATGTATAGGCATTGGATTGGATGCTATTTAAGTGATAATCCCCATCAGCTGTAGGAGCTGTGATACTTCCACCTTCCCATCCTCTATCATATGCTGCTAAATAAGATCTACTTTCTAATGCACTTTCAGATAAGGTATAAAGAACCGTATCATCTGTAAGGCGAGTTGCTTCTGCCTTTGCTCCTTCTTCTTCCTCGTCCTCTTCAGGATCTACTCCTCTTGTAGCGTTCCATATGTCATCGATGGTTCCCCAGTCATCCGTTTCATAACCTACAGTATAACTAAGTGAACAAAACGTGGTCTCATAGCATATGAACAGTAATTTTAATTTAAATTGTAGCCCTACTGAACCACCAACTGAAAAGTTATATCCGACCAGATCTTGGGAAGATGTATTCTGTCCCCCTGATACATGTAAGTATTTAAATGCATTGCCAACTTCAATTGCACCTACTATTCCAAGTTTAATTGCAAATGCTCCGTAATCACATCCAATCCCTGCAAATCCTTCTAGTCCTAATTTCATATCTAAATATGTTAAAAAGTTTGTTCCTGCCCCTTTATCGCCAGAACCCGATACAATGGCAAGATCTAATTCTCCTGATGCAGTAAGCTTAATACTAGCTGTTGCTGGAATTGGTCCAACAAAGAATTGATGATTCAATGGAGTATATTCAAATGCTAATCCTGCTCCAATTCCACCATTAACAAATTGAGAGGTCCAAATGTCATCTGTACGTTTAAGCAGTAGCATAAAGTGTCCGCCATATGTTAATGTAAGTGACATATTGTCTTTTTCCCATTTATGTTCAAATAGTTCAGTTTTCTCCTCTTCCTCATCCTTTTTTGATTTATCACCTGACTTATCATCTGTTTTCTTATCTGTACTACTTTTATCACTCTTACTATCTTTATTTTCTTTCTTCTTTTTCTCTTCCTCCTCTTTTTCTTTTTTCTCCTTCCTGTACTTTTCTACGGCCTCCTTGGATGGATACTCATCATCATCTTCTTCATCACTATATTCAAAACTTGTTCCGTCATCACCATCGAGTCCATCTGTAACATAATCCTCTACAAATCCATCATTTGGATTGCCAATGATAACTAATGCATAGAATATTTCTGGATCACTTGTCAGGGATATGGTAACCTTTACTGGAAGTCCATCTTCGGAAGTCCCTTCAGCTAGTTTACTACCTTCCTCTCCAACTAATTTATCTAGCGATAACGTACTACCAGAAATCGGAGCAAATTCTAGCTCGGTATTCCATGATTTTGCTGCCTCCTTAACAGTATCCTGTACCCCCTCTTCTTCTGATGGATCCTTATCTGTGGAATTGGTACAAGTAAAAGAATTGTCTATCTTCTTCTGTTCCGCATTTCTATTGTATACCACAACATTTAATGGTTTAATTTCATCCTTTACAACCCACTTGTCCATCTCTTCCTTTTCCATAGTCCAAGTTGACTCAACAACTGGCATATCAACAAATGGATAATATACGGTTTTACTAACTTGATTCACTGGTTTAATCCCCAAGTCATCCGTATAATAGGACTGATATTCCTTTTCATCTATCTCTACAGCACATTCACCATAATGAATAACATTTCCTTGTTTATCTGTATATGTAAGAGGTTTTGTGTCTAATTTTACACCCCAAATCAGTGTTTCTGTGTCTAAAATCGTTTTTGGATACTGGTAACTAATACCCACTGATTCTGTATTTCCATATACATCTACTACATCAGATAACTTTCCACTGTTTCTTTCATACTGAAATATCTGCTGACTATTGATAACAGAAGAATTTACTCCTGTAGTTGCAACACGTGCTTGCATGGTAGTACTGCATGAAGTAGTCAAAGAAAGACCATCAACACTAGTATGTACATGAATAAGCTGAGGTTCATATACCTTCTCTGCCTTTTCCACTTCCTCGTCCGCAGTCAATTTCACTTCAAAGGAATAAGCAATTTTATCTGATGATGTAATATGGCGATCGGATGTATATTCTTCTTCTAGTGTATAAAATTGACTAGTATCAAAATATACCTTTACAATTCCACTTCCATCTGTTTTATACTCTACATCCTGTTTTCCATCTTTTAATTGATTCTTTGCAGGCCCCATTTTTGCAGCATAGCAATAATCATAATTCTTATATACTCCACCACGAAGCCAAACTGATTTATTGGCGTAAGGTTTTCCATTTTCATCTGAAATGTAAATCTCAACTTTAGAAACAGAACGAAGCATATAATTATTGATTGGGTAGGTTTGTTTCTTACTAATATCTTGCTCTCCTGATACAAGATTACAGTTTGGAATGGTTCCAATGTAACTTTCCTCTTCATATTGAGAGTATAAATGTACATCACCTGCAATTCCGCTTTCTTCATATAATGCAAGTTCACCATTTTCGTTACTTTCTACTACGCAAGCCTCACCATCGCCATTTTCGTATTCTACTTTTGTTTTTACAGCAGGAGAGAATTGAAATAGGAAGAACTGATTCTTTAATGGCTTTGATGTAATTTCAATTTCGCTGCTCATTCCAGTACGCACTTGTGTTGCTTTGATAACAGTCTTACCATCTTCTAATCCTACTGCCATAAAATTCGCACTTGGTGAATAGCTTACATAACTGTAGGATTTGATATTCGAATATGCTCCACCTTGTTCATAGTTTAATGTTGTAGCAGTATCTTCTTCTGAATCACTATCTGTTACGTCCCATTGAATCTGGTCAGAGATTTGTCCCCATACATAATCGCCATAGTTAATACTAAGTATGGAAGATAAATTAATATCTTGCATAAGAGAAGCTAGAGAAATTTCTTCTCCATCTAATGTAATTCTCTTTTTATCTTCGCTTAATAATTCCTTGATCTTACTATGATTATCCAACGTAACTTGATTGATATCCGTCTTACCCGCTTCATTTTTTCCACCAACAGCATCTACTAAAATATCTAATGCATTATGGTTGTATACTTGAATCACAAAACTATCGGTAGAAGGGATATCTCCACTTCTTGCTTGAACACTTGCTTTCACTACATAGACTTTTTTCAGTTGTCCTGTAACCGCCTCTGGTGACCAACTGGTTTCATGATTTCCTTCTTGTAATGCTTCTGAATACACTTCATCTCCATTGGAATCTATAATGGAAAGACTTGTTGCATAAGGGGTATTTCCATGTGTATCTAATTCATAGCTTACCTCTAATGGTTGTGTATCCAATATACTATAACTTTCTAGTTTACCAAGTGAAATCTTTGGAGCTTCTGGTAAAACACAAATTCCAGCATATGTACTCAGAGTACTTATCTTCTCTTTAATTCCATCTACTGTCGTCTCTGAATTTAAACATTCCGCCGATATTCTTACAACATAATTGGCTTTTTCACTAGTGGATGCCTTGGCTAATACATTGGCAGGAATGGTCATTTTGCCAATCGTCTTTTTCTCAGTCGAAATTTCTGTTCCTGTATAAATGGCATCTCCTGTTGGATTTCCTACGCTGTTTGCCATAAATACTTCCAACTTAAATTCAGTTGGATATTCTTCTATCTTATAATCCCCTAGTAAGGAAAATGCATTTGCTTCATCTGCATTTCTATGGGTTAAGTTACTAGAAAAACAAACATCTAGGCTTCTATTTTGAACTCCTAATAGTACAGGTTGTTCACCATTTACAGAAGGAATTTTTAAGAATGAATCTTTTCCTTCTTCGCATAGTAAAGTAACTGTACGACATAACTCAACTGGTGCAAATCCTTCAATATCACCATTTAATGCATATAGTGTAAAATATACGCATCCTGTTTTTCCTGTTGGTGTTATGAAAACCTTAGCTGTTCGATCTGCACCATAATTTTCTGCATTGTCACCAATAAACTCACTTGGATATTGTACTGTAGCAATCGTTTCATCAGAACTTACCCATATTAAATCATCTGTACCTAAAAATGTAAAATCATCTGCAAGTTTTGCTGTTACTGTTAATTGATCCCCTTGCACACGAAATGCATTAGTTATAAAAGCATCATCCATTTCATACACTTCTGTTGCAATCGCTTCTTCTGGATTCTCTCTTGATGTCTCACTTAATACAATCTTTTTATCTTCTTCATCCTCTTTTACATTGGTTGAAGTATGTTCTATTTTCTCTTCTGTATTATCATAATATGTAGGATTTTCTTTCCCTGTAGTCACTGCATGTGTAATATCTTCATCATACTCCAAATGATACGTTACCAACTTACTTTCATCGTCAACTAAATTTGACCAGTTGGATAAAAATGGATTATCCGTAGAGTAATCAATGGTTGCCGCACCTGGATATGCAAAGCATACTGGTTTTACTGGATAAGTAGTTGGCGTTATAACCGAACGACATGTTTGACTGATAAGTAGCTCTGCATCTTTATCTTCCTTCATATAATCCGTTGTGCTTCCAATATCAGGATCTATGAAAATTTCCAACACATCTTGCCTATCTGTCTGCGCTAAATTCAATTCTGGCCTATATTGTGCTACCAATGCAACTGGAACCTCATTTGTTTCGGTTGTATCTCCTAATTGTGCAACTACATATAACGGAATACGTGTAACCCCTCCATCTAAGGACAGGTACATGGACTTCACGTATTCTGAAATCATATACTTTGTTGTATCTGCATAAGCTTTATAGGAAGTTTCTTCCAATCCTTTTTGTAGGTCTGCTCCATTTCTTAAATATTTTTTATCTGCTAAATCTAGTCCATATATTTCTGAGCAGTTGCTTTGAATCCAACTACGAAATGCTCCATTTTCTGCTTGATCAATCTTGATTACTTCTGTTACCCATTGTTTACCTGCTAAGTTATCATCAATTTCACATGAAATATCAGTGAAGCTGGCATCTTTATAGTTACGCAACTTACAATTTTCATTGCTTCTCATAACTCTACCAGGATATTCTTGTTCTAATCTCACTAAGTTAAATTTCGTATCAGCTTGATTTGGAATAATCGCAATATCATCAGAACATGTTTTTGCTTTGTCTAGAACAAGCTCTGTAATCCCTGGGATAGAACCACTTGGCATGATTGGAACTCGATATAGGAACGTACACTCTTTTCCTTTTGTTCCTGTTTCCACTGGAGTTAATACGGAATTATCTGCTAATTTTAACTTAATTTTCTCGTCTATGTTCATCTCATAGTCAAAGGTAGCAGTAATTGGTACACTTTGTCCAGAGTAAAATGTTCCACTAGGAATAGATAATCCAACCAAATTTACATATGGATGATATTCTTTGATTTCCATTGTCATAGACACACCGCCATCAAAGTTTATATCATGGCTGATTGGTCCAATCTCTGTGGTACAATGCCATTTTGCACTACTATTAATTATTTGTGGTCCAAGTTCATAAACATCTACCCTATTCAGATAGGACTCTCTGTCATCTCCCCAATCATCATGATCAAACACATGATAAAATGTTTTTAGGGTACGATTTGTCTTATCTGTATCCCATCCTGTCAAACTAGCGGCATAAGTTGCCCCCCAAATAGTTCGAAAGTCTTCATTATCTGGATATGTTTTTGGATCTGACCTATAAGTTAAGGTATAAACATATTCTTTACCATCACTTACATATTCCTTCACATCATCATACGTTATGGTTGTTTCAATCGTATCTATGAATTTATACTCATCTGAAACATCGCTGATGTAGTCTTTGATTTTGGAATTATAAAGTGCCCACGCATCACTATCAAAGTAAGCGGTTCGTGTCCACCATCCGTTTTTTACCTTACTAGTTCTATCTAATTCCTTTTTGCCATCTCTAGTTACGTATTCACTAAAATCATATGTATCATTTTTTGTGATCTGAATTGGAATCGTGATACTCCTTCCACCCGACTCTCCATTTGCAAATAGTGCATTTTTGATATCATAGCACTGTATATAAAACACTCTTTTTCCATTTCTCTTATCTGCATTACCAAAATATGTTACTTGGAATTTTGTTTGAGTTTGTCCTGCTGGTAACGTTACCATTCCTTCGCCACCTGCACTCGCAGAACCTGACAATGTACGATACACAAATGAAACTGGCTTCTCTTGTTTGGAAGATAATGTTACACTTACCGTTATCGTCTCACGGCTTCCGCTTTCTACTATACTGGTTTTATCTGCTGTAACAATCACTCTAGCTTGATGATTAATACCAGCACCATATGTAGTTTGAGCAGAATTTTGTGTTACTTCTATTCCACCAGACATAAGTTGTGCTTTCAAAGAGGAAAGACTTTCAATATATGCCTCTTCGTTACTTTCATCAATTGTATAGTTTAAATCTGCATATTCTGCCACTTCTTGTAATGCATATTTGTAATACAATAAATATCTGATGTTCACCCATTCTAACTCGATACCATCAATGAATACAGTCCCCGTTTCATGTTTTTTCGCTTCTTCGATTAATTCTTCTTCTGTCATCTTAATTCCATCTACATCAAATGTGGACCCCACGATTGGCATTCCTGTCTCATCGACAAGTCCATGTTTCTGTAAAGTATCCAAAACTTCAATTGGATCTTCCTCATCCGAGCACAGCTTCTCCATTTCATTGATAACTTCTTGGCTATACTGTACTTCCTTTTCTTTGCTGGAAGCGAATATTTGGAGCCCCGTATTGGGTACTGCTAGCGCTACTACTAACAATAGTGCTAAACATCGCTTACCTGCACTTTTAAATAAACTTTTCATTTTCACATCCTCCTATGTATTGCTCTAATCCTTCGGGACCTATAATCCAGTAAATATAAGGAATTTAGATTCCATTTTTTGATTAAAAAGTAATTTAATAGTGCCACTATTTCTCCAATCTGTCAATATACAACTATTCACAAAATTGCTCCGTCTTATCAAATTTTCAAATCCCCTCTACATAAACAAAGACCTAGGCGATAACACCTAGGTCTTTAGAATTCCTTATTTTTTATTTGTTTGTTCCGAATACTTCACTTAGACATGTACCATTCTTTCCAAGTTTTGTATCCTGACTTAAACTAACGAATTTACCATCTTCTTGCCATAATACTTCTTTTACGAATTCGTATTTATCTTCTTCCCATGTGATAAAGTCGTATCCTACTAATCCGCCTGTATCACCAGAGTTTGCATTATAGCACCAGAATGTATGGTTTAATCTATGTTCGCTGATTAATTGTCTTAATAATGTCATCCATTTTAAGTTTGGTTGAGTCATGAAACCGCCCCATTCACCGATAAGTAATGGCGCAATATCATCGTCATAGATGTACATCCAGTTGTCTCTCCAGCAGTCTTCATATAAAGATTCATATGTATAGTCGCCTTGGAACCATTCTTGTTCGAATACGCCTGGGCCATAATCGTGTGGAGAGTAAACTAATTTATTTTGGTATTCACCTAAATCAATTGGGAAGTCTTTCACACCTCTTAAGTTACCGCCCCACCAAGTTCCATAATATTCCTTTGGATTTGTGGAATGGAAATCAGCGTTATTTTCAATATCCATTGGATATACTTCGATACCTTCAACCATAATCAATGCATTTGGATTGTTTGCTAATACTGTAAATGCTGCAACTTCAGCAACACGTTTCCAGTTATCTTTATCATCAGAATCATTCCAGATAGCTCTTGCTGTTTCTTGTGCTTTACCGTGTGGTTCGTTCTTTAAGTCGTAAGCGATGATTGTGTCATCGAATTTATAGCGATCAGAAATCCAATCTAAGGATTCTAAGTACATAGCTTCTGTAATGTCACCTGAGTACCATAATGGTGCATAGTGACCTGCTGCATTTGTTTCTGCACTGTGGATGTCGATCATGATTTTTAATCCAAGAGTATCACACTTATCAATTACATAATCGAAGATTTCTAAGCTGTTCATTCCAGCTAAATAGAAGTTTACATAATCGTTGTAACATGGTTTTGGATATACTTCATTTTTCCAATCTAATAATAATTCACTAGAGATAGGTACTCTTAAAAGGTTGAAACCTCTATCTGCGATACCTTCTAGTGCTTGATTTAAGTCACAAGACCAAATACCGTCGAAGCAGTTTGTTCCTGTGTTATAACCAAACCAGTTTACACCTGTCAACCATACTTCATTTCCATTTTTATCAAGAATCTTGTTACCGTCTGTGTATAACCAGTCATCTCCTGTTACAGAGTGGGTTGGTTCTACGGATGGAACTTCAGATGGTTCTGTTGTTGGTTCTACAGATGGAACTTCACTTGTTACTACTGGTGCTTCGCTTGTTTCCACTGGAGTTTCACTTGTAACGATTGGTGCTTCTGTTACTTCTTCTGGAGCTTCGCTTGTTACTACTGGTGCTTCACTTGTTTCCACTGGTGCTTCGCTTGTCTCTACTGGAGCATCTGTGGATACTACTTCACCATTTAGTTTGTAGCTTGCGATCGCTGCACGGTCTTCTGTTAAATCACCTGCATTTTTTACGATAAATCCAAATGTTGTAGATGTGGATTTTTGAAGTGTTCCATTTGTATCTGCTGGTGTAAGTGTTAATTTTCCTGTTGCGTCGATGTCATATTCACAACACCAACCTTGGTTCATGGTAGCTCCTGCATCAAATTGGAATGTGATTTCCCAATCAGAAACTACTCCTGCTGTACCATTTGTTAATGTACAGTTTACTTGTTGATATGAAGCTGTGCCATCGTTCCATCCATTTCCTGTCTCAAAGGAAAATGAAAGACCGTTATTAGACACAGAAACAGTTGCAGCTGCGATTGTTCCCACATTGCCTGCAACAACTGATAAAATAAATACAAAACTTAAAATAAACGCCCAAACACGTTTTTGAGTTCTGCTATGCATCTAACCCCTCCTAATCATTTTTAGTTATAAAATAAACTTATCATATTGTATTTTTCTTCGTCCATAAATTCTGCTCAAATGTAGAAAATTCTAACACAACTTGATTACTTTTAAATCGAAAAGGGCTAGTAGAACAAAATTACATTCTACTAGCCTATATTTTCAATTTTCCCTACTTCTTGCAATCTTTATAATGAACTATCCTTACCATATGCCTTCTGATTAAATGGTCCTGATAAACTATCAACAGATGTACCAGAATAATCATTTTGAATCTTTAAGAGTTGTCCACTTCGAGTAAATGTGATGACATACGTATATTTTTTCTTATCACTTCGGAATGGTGCGTTTACTGCATAATTTTCAATAAAAGAATTCATATTTTTTGGTACTTCATCGATGGAATTCGCACACATTTTAAAAGAAATAGAATCTGGTTGCTTTTTCGTTGCTGAAAAATCAATACTTATTAGCACCGCTTTTAGGCAAATCTCAAGAATGGTCTTTGCTGGTACTTTATATCCTAATTCTTCTAACATGCTTTGTATGTACTCTACATTAAAATTAGAAAGCTGATTCGTAACAAACTGAAATGTTATCATATTTTTTAAATAGTTCACTCCAACTACACTTAAATACCGTAGCTGATATTTCTTTAAAAATGGAATATTTGCTCGTAAGCTATCTGGTGCACTCCCTAATGCTAATACTTGCTCCACAGTTTGTGGTATATGAGTTGCACACATTACATTAATCTGTTCCATACCAGTCATAACACCAAATTCTAATCCAAAACCTAATCTTTGAACGTGTTCCTTCACTTCTTGCACAAATAGTTCAATTGGCGAATCATTATTCACTAATAACTGATTCTTTTTTGCGATTTCAAATGGATCGAATTGATTGTATACATCTACTATGTAAATGCTAAGTCCCCTATGCTCGACTCGCCTTGTTGTAGTTCCAAAAGAAATACAAGTATGCATTCCAGAAAAGCTTACCTCATACGCTTTTAAAATCTTATCCATAAGCATCTCGTTGTAAGATACTCCCGCTAAATTAGCAGACTTAATAATATCTTCTTTCATCTTTGGAATGTTATTTACTGGCGCTGATTCTTCTTTTGGTCTAGATATATCAATACCTAAATCCTTTAAAAGCTTTACCATATCTCCACGGAAAAACACTGGAATACTATCTAAAAATGCCTTTACTAAATCTTGTTCAGACACTTCGGATGCATTACGTTCACGAGCTTTATCCTCAACCTCTCTAACTAATGTCCCACTTGCAAAATTACGAAACTGTGATGGTGTAGCACGCATTGTCTGCTCAAAATATACTTTCATCTTCTCTGGCCAATAAACGTCTTTTATAATCCTTGTTGAATTATTATTTGTCCCCAATGTAATTTACATCTCCTTTACCTCTTAGAATTCATACCATTATCCTTATGGTTGACTCTTTTTATCGATGTATATTTAATGCCCTCAATTCTCTGTATTACATCATTCATTACTAATTTAATTATAATTTTAATTTTTTTGGGTTTGTTCTTTGTTCTATTTTGCTCTATGTAAAACTATGTATCACGAAATAAAAACTAACTATGTAGTCTCAATTATAATTAAGTCTAACATAATCTATACATGATTGCAAATGAAAACAATGAAACTCATATACAATCCCACCAAACGTTTTTGTGCATTTTTTCCTTTTGCACAAAGTTTACCATGATATTTACTATAATTGTTAATACATTTTTTCTAAATACATACATTTTTACCAATTTCATTTAAAAACCTGTCAGATTATACTCTGACAGGCTTTAAATGTTTCTCATTATTCACACATCTTTACAGATACAACAGCACTGACTATTTTACAGATACCTTTACAAGTCTTGAGTAAACAGTTACTGATGGAATATCTTTGCTCTTATCTGTATTTGTAATTTTCACAAAGTAATATCCAGTTCCTTTTTTACTTGTACTTGGAGTATAAGATGATTTTGTTGCACCATTGATTTTTACAGCATCCTTGTAGCTGTTTGTCTTACTATAGTACCACTGATAAGTAACTTTCTTTCCAGTTGCAGTTACTTTTAACTTTGTTGCTTTTTGTCCTTTTCGGTAACTGTAAGTCATCACTTTACCATTGGATTTCTCTGGCAAATTCTTATTGATTACTGGTTTTGCTGGTTTTGTTAATTGCTTTTTCACAACTACTTTTACTCTGTTTGAGTTTACAGTTGCAGTCTTAATATCTTTGGATTTATCCGTACTTGTTACTTTTACAAAATAATATTTGGTTCCTGTTTTTGCACTACTTGGTGTGTAAGAAGCACTTGTAGCTCCTTTAATCTTTGTTGCACCGCTGTAGCTATTCTTTGTATTTGCATACCATTGGTAAGTTAAGTTTTTACCTGTAGCTGTAACCTTTAATTTTGTTGTTTTTGCTTTTAATGCATAAGTGTAAGTTTTATTCTTTTCTAAGTTCTTCTTAATCACAGGTGCTTTTACGGATGTAGGTGCACTTGGACTTACAGAAGGACTTGTAGATGGACTTACGGATGGTTTCACAGAAGGAGCTACTGATGGTGTAACTGTTGTCTCTGGTGTTGGGCTTGTGGATGGCTCTACACTCACTTCTGGGCTTGTGGATGGTTCTCCTGTAACGTCATTTCCGTCAACAATTAATTTAATGTTAGAAAATGTTACATCTGCACAACGAGATACAAACATACCAACGTAAACATAATCTCCATCAACCGCTGTTAATGGGAAATCAAATCCAGCGGAAATTGTTTCTTCTTCTCCCCATTTACATGCATATCCATCAGAGTTGCTTACGATAGATAGATCGTAAGATTTACCTGCTGTAATCGTTGCTTCTGTGCATGTTCCACCTTGTGTTAATACGCCACTCTTTCTTGCAAAAGAGTTCCAAAGAGCACCTGGAGTTGCTAATTTTAGTGGCGCAGCTGCTACATAATCTCCAAGTACACTGCTATCTGCTGTGTCAATATACATATCATCACGAGCCATAAGACCGAAGGATACTTGATTATTGGAAGCATAGCTATTTACTGTTGCTGTCGCAGAAAGTGAAAATGTACTTCCAACTGGTACTTTATAATAGTACATTGCAATACCATCTTGTGAATTTGCAATTTTACCTTTATTGTTTCTTACTTCAATATGCATATTGCCATCTGTATCTTCACCTAATGTGAAGTTTGTTTGATTAATATCAGCTGCACCAATCGCACCGAATACAGTACCTTTCCAGATACCGAAGTCATTCCATAATTCGCTATCTTTTAAGTTGTTATCGTATTCTTTTTCTGTATAGTTTGGATTCTTCACATAATATACTTCTTTTGTTGGAGCAGAAGCAATCATATCTGTTAAAATCGCATCCGATAATTTGTCTACATGACTTGTAGCAATTGTTTTTGCAATTAAATATGCATTATACTGTGCACCCCAGTTATTTGTATGTGTATTATCTACACTAGATTCTTTGCTTGAAGTCCATGCATGTAGGTAAAGAGTTTCATTTACTCCCATAGAATCATATAATTCTTTTGTCATAGCAGTCATATCCACTACTGTAATACCTAATGTAGTTCCTAAATCACGAATTGCTTGTGGGTAATCTCCACCTGGGAAACCAACTACATCACTTGTAATGTGTAAATTTGCACTTGGCCATGTATCAGAAGTTGTTCTTCTTACAATCGGAGTACATAAGATTGGTGTGCATCCTTTTTCCTGTGCTTTCACAATATAATTTGTGTATAAGGAATGTGCAAAGGAACCTTCTGTTGTATAATCACCATTTGGATTTGTGTAACGTGCTTCTTCTGTCTTTTCATCATTATGACCAAATCCAATAAATAAGAAATCACCTTCACTCATTCCATTTAATAGTGTTTGATAATTTGCCATTGTTGTAAAATCTTTTGAACTTGCACCAGATACTGCAAGGTTTACAACTTCGTATTGGTCACTATCAACGAATTCTTGAAGTTTTGTTCCCCATCCATAACGAGGATAGCAATATGCATCGTTAAATGCAGATACGGTTGAGTCACCAACTACCCAGATTGTATTCTTTTCTACTACTGGTTCTACATAATAACTTGGTGTCCAATCGCCAAAGTATGTTTTCATCTCAGGTTGTGGATCCTCTGTTACTGCGCCTGTAATACGATTGGAAAGGTCAACTTTTGTTCCGTCTGCAAGTGTTGTATTGTACTCTACATAATTTGCATTTTGAGCAGTGTTACCACTCATAGAAGTCCATCCTACTGGTAAAATGTAAGCAGAATCTTCTAATACTGTATTGTAAAATGTTACCTTTGCATTGGCACCCCAAGGTCTTCCAAGGTAACCTGCCGCAACTGTCATACCCGTTTCTGTATTTCCTGTAATCGTACAGTTGTTAAATAAATATCCGTACTGTGCAAAGTTTGGTCTAGCTGCTGTAATATAGCCTCCCATTGCACCAGAAGAATATCCAAACCATTTTAATTCACATTGATCAAATACAACTTCTCCATCACCAAAGATGTAGTCTGTATTTCCTTCAATTACACACTCTTTATAGTAACTTCTTGTTGCTGCGCTACCTGTATATAAAGTATCTTGACTTCCCAAGAACTTACAATTATAAAATTCAGCTTGGTCAGCATCTACTAATAAAGCCGTAGCACGTTCTGTTGCTGCTTTTGATTTCACATCTGCACTACTTGCTGTTCTATCATAATTAATACTTTCTGTCTTACTTACTTCTACTCCATCCGCTAATTCTTGCTCTGTTACATAACGGTTGAAAGATGCTTCAAATGTAATACCTTCTGCACGAAATGCTGTTGCAGTTGCTTGTACATAAGTACCTACACCCCATTTCGCAGCGATATTTTTAGCGTACCTATCAAATGCATTTTCATAATTATAGAAACCAGAAGCATCTGAACTATAATAACGATATCCAATTCCATAATACCATGTTAATTTTACTTCTTGAGAAGCATCATCATTCATAAATGTGATGTAAGGTGTTGTAACAAAAATTTGTTCGCGATATACACCTGGTGCAATATGAATGGTAATTCTTTGTGCTTCACTTGTAGGATTCATTGCCGCCACTGCTGCAACTGCTTCCTTCACGGTTGTATAATTATGTTCTTTTTCTGTATAGCCTACATAAATATCAGAAACCCATTCTAATGATGGTGCAACTGCGTCTGTTTCAACGAATAAAATATCTTTTTGAACTGCACTGTCTTTTACAACAACATGAGAACTTGTACGATATCCGTCTACGATTGCAGAAACGCTGTAAGCGCCTTCACGTAATTGTACAGAATATGTTTTTCCATTTACAGTTCCTTCGTAGGAATAAGAGTCTTCTTCATTTGTAAAGATTAAATCGGATACAATCGTATCGTCTGCTATTCCTACCATAGTTCCTGTTACTTGGTATTTTGCTTTTGCAGCTACTGTAATATCTTGATTTACACTTGTTGTAAGGTTTACTGCTGTGTTAGATGTTACTTTATAATCATTTACACCTGTAACTTCAATGGTATAATCAATACCTTTCACTAATTGTGCAGAAACGCTTGTTCCATTTAATTCTGCAATGATATCTTGCTCGAAAGATTCTTCAGATGCAATAAATTTCACTTGTAAATTTGTTAAATTATAGTTGCTATCAAATCCAACAATATTTCCTGTAAAGTCACACAAATCTTTTTGTACTACTTTTAGTACATTTCCAGCAAATCCTGTCTGTACTTGTGATACATCTGTTGTTAATTGTGCAACTGTGTTATCAAATCCATATCCTAACGCATCTGTTAATACTGGTGTATAAGTATATCCAGCTGCTAATACTGCTGAAAAACTTCCATCTGTTAAGATTGCGTCTGTTACTTGTTGTGTTGTATTGTTCACAAATTTTAAACCGTAAGACTTATCAGAGATGTCGTGTTCGCTCATATCAATTGAACCACTTACATTTACACCTGGTGTGCGAACTACACGATAAAAAACGCATTTACCACCACCTGATGTATCAGAATAAACCTTATAAGTTCCATCCTCTGTTGCTACAAAATCAAATCGTTTTGGTGTTGAAGTAATCCCCTCACTATCTTTCTGAGTTCCACCAAAATCTGTATTTGAAAAGTTTAATGTTTCTTGCATATTGTTACTTAATCCAGCATAAACTGAGATTTTATCACCTTTGTTTACATTGGCAATTCTTAAATATCTCTTGTTCGAACCACCTGTTCCATTGCAATAGTACACTGCTTGCGCTGTATATCCGTCTTCAAATGTATATGTACTCTTGCCCCATTCTCCATAGTTTTTTGTTGCATCTTCTGCATTATGATATAATCTGTCATTTGCATTATAACTAATTGTTAAGTCATCCATTGTAACTTCTAGACTTCCGCCTACTGCTACGAATTTTCCATATTGGTCTACGCTCTCACAATCATTCCAGTAAGTTGAACTTAAATGATTGTTGTATAATTCTGTGTCTGTCTCACTAACACCACCGAAGTCCCATACATCAATCTGTTTGGTTGCAGCACTCACTACTTGTTTCGCTGTAAAGCTAAAACCATCCAGTGTAAGTGAGAAAATCATTAAAAATGCCATAATACCGCTTAGCCTTCTTTTCGTTTTCGCTCCCATTCTTTCTCCTCCTGTAAGCATTTACATACTGCTTAAATATTGATTTTTACAAGAATAATACTACTGGATAATGGGTGTTTTGTCAATGATACTTTGTGCACTTTACATGAACATTATTATTAAAAAAGACTTTTTTTGTATATTTTTATATTTCATTACAAAAACACGTATCTTCTACACTTTTACCTATGAAGAATTGAAAACACTTTCATTCTACACTATGTGAACTTTCGCAAATTTTAACCACACCTTTCCCTTATCTGATCCATATTGTAACGAATTATCTCCTTTTGAATAAAATAAAGATGAAATATTATTAAATCAAGAAGGTGACTCTATTTGCCAAACTTACTTCCCTATGATAGAACTGCTGCTATTACATATGCGAACAAATGGGCTTTAAAAAGAAATCCAAACTATTATAGTTTTGACAAATTAGGTGGCGATTGTACGAATTTTATCTCACAATGTTTATTTGCTGGTGCAAAACGAATGAACTATACTCCAACATTCGGATGGTACTATAATTCTGCCTCTAGTAGAAGTCCATCATGGACTGGTGCATTATTTTTAAATCGCTTTTTAAAATCAAATTTAGGTACAGGTCCACATGCGGTAATTACGGAAAGGCTTAATATTACTCCTGGGGATATTATTCAACTACAAAATGGTGCAGGGAATATATATCATAGTCTATTCGTACTATCTGTTAATGAAAATGATATTTTAATCGCAGCCCACGATGATGATTCTCTTAATCGTCCACTTAGTACGTATCAGTATGCCAATGCGATTTTTATAAAGATTACTGGGGTTGGACCTTGATTGGAATGTGACTCCAGCTAAATATTTTCAATAAATCCTATAAAAAAACTCTAGTCAGCAATTCAACATAATCACTGACTAGAGTTTTTCTTTTTCCTATATACTAGAAATAAATTAAATCTTCTTTTGGTTTTTCTGCACGTTCAATTACAGATGGATAAAGAACAGGTCCTTTTCTCATGTATTCCTTATTGAATTCATTTTTTATTGTAGCTGTAACCATTACCCAATCGCGACTTTCTAACTGATCTACGATTTCATAATTTTCTTCTAAACCTTTACATACAAAGCCAAAGAAAGAAATATCATCTGCACAACATGTCATCGCAAAACGTCCTGGCACAAACATACCTCTTGTAAACTTCTTGCCTTTGTAAACAAGACCTTTAAATTTTACAGTTTTGCCAACATATTTTTCTGGCTCTTCCATACAGTCGATGTACCAAACACCAAAATCAATATCTTCAATTTCAATTACATCTGCGTTGATATCATATGGTAATTCTTCTTCTACTTCTAATGGCTTACCACTCTTCGTTTCAAAATACACTGCTGCACGACGATTTACCGCCTTAATACTTCTTAGATAAGATGCACCTGGCGCATCGTCTTCACAACGGTTAAAGATAACCATATCTGCCTCTGTAAAGGATTCCATTACTAGAGAACGCATGTTGTTTAGGTAAAGCGGAAATGTTTCTGCATTTACAAGGTTGATTAATTGTACAATCGTCCAATCTTTTGGCAATTCCATTCCTAGTAAATTTTCTAATTGCCACATTCCATTGTATTCGATTAATACTCTATCTGGATTGTATTGTTTCTTTAATTCTTCTAATTTTTCTGTTGTTAACTCTTCTGGGTCTTCGATTACCGCTAAGGAAGTATTTACTTTCTTTAAAAATTCTGCTTCATATTCTACTTCCCCTTCTTCACATGCGATTAACAGGGATTTTTCTGTAGATGTGAAGTCTTCACTTTCTAGTGTTTCTTTTAAAAATGATGTTTTACCACTTTCTAAGAAACCAACGACTAAATAAACTGGTATTTCCATTATCCTATCCTTTCAATGTCTGGCATTACTTATACACATTCATACGAACTTATACAAGTTCATTCGCATCCTATGCTAATTGGAATAATTCTTCTAACTTATGTGTATCAAGATTTGTTCCAATCACACATAAACGACCTGTGTAATCAGGCTGTCCTTCTCTTAATTCATATTCACCTGGCACTAAATCAAAATAGATCCATGTTCCATCTTCATTGGCAACCATACCTTTTGCACGAAGGATGATACCATATTCTTCTGTTTCAGATAATTTCTTTAATGCAGCTTCTAATTCTGCTTTATTGTATTTGTGAGGTGTTTCTTGACCCCAGCTTGTAAATACTTCATCTGCATGATGATGGTGATGATCATGTCCACAACATTCGTGGTCATGGTCGTGGTGGTCATGTCCACAGCATTCATGATCGTGGTCGTGGTGGTCATGTCCGCAGCATTCGTGATCGTGGTCGTGGTGGTCATGTCCGCAGCATTCGTGATCATGGTCATGATGGTCATGTCCGCAACATTCATGATCGTGGTCGTGGTGGTCATGTCCGCAGCATTCGTGATCATGGTCATGATGGTCATGTCCGCAACATTCATGATCGTGGTCGTGGTGATCATGATGATGTGCTTTCATTTCTTCTCTCTTTAATAATTCATCTACTAATGAATTTTCTTTTTTCATCGCTGCAACAATCTGGTCACCTGTGATTAAATCCCAAGCAGTAGTAATAATAGTTGCATCACCATTTACTTCACGAATTAATTTTACTACTTGTTCTAATTTATCTTGAGATAAATTTTGAGTTCTACTTAAAATAATAGTAGATGCATGTTCAATTTGGTTATTAAAGAATTCACCAAAGTTTTTCATGTACATTTTGCATTTGCCTGCATCTGCAACTGTAACATAACTATCTAATTCTACATTTGCTAAATCTTTTTGAACATCCTTAACGGCTTTGATAACGTCGGATAATTTCCCAACACCAGATGGTTCGATGATAATGCGATCTGGTTGAAATTTTTCTAATACTTCTTTTAAGGATTTTCCGAAATCACCTACTAAAGAACAGCAGATACAACCTGAGTTCATCTCTGTAATCTCGATTCCTGCTTCTTTTAAAAAGCCACCATCGATTCCTATTTCACCAAATTCATTTTCAATTAAAACAACCTTTTGACCTTTATATACTTCATTTAATAATTTTTTAATTAATGTGGTTTTTCCTGCTCCGAGGAAACCAGAAATAATATTGATTTTTGTCATTTCTTAAACCTTCTTTCCTATCTGCATGTTCACAGTAATAAATTTTACCACTTTTTATACAAACTGGATACCTTTTTTCTCATTTTTTGTGATTATTTCTCTCAGTATACTGTTGAAAAATGCAGAGTGCCTGTCTTTTTCGACGGTCATATTCCTGAAATTTGCGTATTGCTCCTACTACATCGTCATACACTTTCCAATAACCAACAATTTTATAATTTTGTCCATTATTCTGGATAAAGCCTTCTACATCCCATAGTGGATAACCTAAAAAAATTCCAACTTCATGTGGAAATATATGATGTTCTGTATGGCAGATTTTCATTTTTTCCATCAAAATATGAAGATTTTCTTCTAGGCCATCCCCTACGGCGTATTGGCTCATAATTGGAGTGTCCTTAAATTGTTCTAAAGTCTCTACTAATAGTTCTTTGTGATAGCAAAAAAGCAAGTAATATAAATCCGTTTCTAATAAAATCTTGAATTCACAACCGTACTTTTTCTGAAATATCTGTTCTTGTACAAATTGATTCAGATTCATATCTGCAATTCGATATTTCCATATGGTAACAAGGCATGATGGTTTGATTCCCACGAAAACTGGTGCTGCGCTATTTGCTAAAATATAATATAAGTACATTTGATTTGAATAAGTATAATCTGTAAGCGTATGATTCATATTTGGACATTCCTTCTTTTGATACCAAGTCTTATTAGTAGCATAACCGAATTAGATATATCTTATTCTTTTTACGTTTCGTCAATTTTTATTTTGGTTCAAAAGGACTTCTATTGTATCAATCTATTCCATAATAAAAGACTCTACTGTCTGATTTAATGCTTTTGAAATGTCATCTAATTTGACAGAGGATTGTGCAATACCTTCTGTCTTTCCTGATAATTCTTCACACGACGCAGTTGCTTCCTGTGTGGTTGCAGCACTTTCTTGTGCAAGATTTGCAAGTACTGTTAATGCCTGTACAATTTTCGCTTTTGCATGTTCAATACGTCCAAAGTTATCTTGTACCTTTTGAATTTCTGTTACGGAAGAAATAATTCCCTCACTTACTTCCTCAAATTCATGTTTTGTATTCAAACACTTCTGAGTTTGTTCTTGAACCGTTTGATTTACTTCCTCCATAACGACAACCATTTCGTTGGACTCACTTAATAGTTTTTGAATTGTTTTATCAATTTGTTTTACGGAGGCATTGGTTTGTTCGGCTAAGTTTTGAATTTCACCTGCAACAACTGCAAATCCCCTGCCGTCTTCTCCTGCGCGTGCTGCTTCGATACTGGCATTTAAAGCAAGTAAGCTGGTTTGGCTTGCGATGGAATTAATAATGCTAACTGCTTCACTAATTTGATTTACGGATTCATTTGTGACAAATGTTTGTTTTGAGATTTTTTCAATAGAATGAATTGTATTTTCGTTCATTTCAAAGAGTTCTGATATGGTTATAGAAGCACGGTCTCCCGCATTACGCATATTTCCTGCATTATCAATTAGGGTTCTTAATTCTGCATAGGTCGTTTCAATTACTTCTCCTACTTCTTTCATTTGTTCTAGGGATGCTTGTGTTTCTTGTGCATGTGACATGGAGCCTTTAGCAATATCATCTAAAGCCCTTGAAAAGTCCACTGCAATCCTTGCGTTATAAATAGAATCTTCACTTAATACTCCAGATGCTTCCGATAAATCTTGAGACTTTTCTATGATACATGCAATTATCTTTCTCCATTCCATCTTTAGTACATTTAGCTTTCTTGCCATATCCCCTAATTCATCTCTTCGTTTTAGAATATGAGCATCCATTTCTTTGGAAAGATCACCTTTTGACATAGAATCAATATGTGCTTCCACAGCAAGTACGTGCTTGGTAATTCGCAACCCATTTTTGATACTCATATAGTACGAAGCTGCTAAAAGTACAAGTGTCGCAATTAAAACTTGTCCTGAAAATCTTCTGAAACTACCTGTTAATTCATCCGTTTCTATGCCTAATACCAAAATACCTTGCTGGCCATCTTCTATATGTGAAATTGTATGAAAATATAGTTCCCACGACACTCCATCTAATTTTACATCTTTTGCAAAATACCCTTCGTTACTGTTCAGTGCTTTCGCTAATTGTTGATTGTTAACAATCATATTGATTAACTCTATGTTAACTTCTTTTGTAAAGCTTGTTGCTTCATATGCTCCATTATCAAAAAAGACCGTTCCATAATATCCATTATTTTCTTTTACGTAATCAAGTGCATCTTGATTTTCTTCGGTTGCACCAGGATTTAAGAGCATACTTGTAAAGGCAGCTGAGTCGGAAATTCTGCTTTCTAATGCCTCATATCCTTCTTCATAGAATTTCATATCTACAAATACATTCAGTATCGTTCCAAGTAAAATAACAGGCACTGTAACCATAAACATAATACGAATTAAAAAAGAACCTCTTCTCTTCTTCACTTGCATTACCCCCTCAAAACAAAAGCACCTGTGATTTGTCTGTTAAACCACAGGTGCTCTATTTCATATTTCACTACTTTACTTATCTAAATTTGTTTGAATTTAAGCAATTGAATGATTTGACCTATTTGACAATACGAACTTTCAATACTCCGTCAATCTTTTCAAGTTGCTCTACTAAATGCGCAGTAGATGTAGAACAAATATCAAATACTGAATATGCATACTCTCCACGGCTCTTATTTACCATGTTTTCAATATTGATACCTTCTTCTGCAAATACGCCAGTAAATTGTGTAAGCATACTTGGAACATTTTTATGGTTAATTGCAATACGTCCCTCTGTCGCGCATACACCTACATCACAAGCAGGATAGTTTACAGAGTTTTTAATATTACCATTTTCCACGAAGTCCATAATCTGATTTACTGCCATAATTGCGCAATTATCTTCTGATTCAGCTGTAGAAGCTCCCAAGTGAGGTGTTGCAATGACATTTTTAACACCTGCAAATGTTGTACTTGGGAAATCACACATATATTTTGCAACTTTACCAGATTCTAATGCCGCTTTCATATCTTCTTCGCATACCAAAAGATCTCTAGCATAATTTAAAATTACTACACCATCTTTCATCATAGCAAGAGTATCTTTGTTGATCATCTCTCTTGTATCATCTAATAATGGCGCATGTACTGTTATGTAATCACACTGTTTGAATATTTCTTCTCTTGTTTTTACTAATGTAATGTCTCTAGACATATCTAGCGCATGTTGTACAGATAAGAATGGGTCTGTTCCATATACATCCATACCTAGACGGTTTGCTGCATTAGCAACTAATACACCGATTGCTCCTAAACCGATGACACCTAATTTCTTACCCTTAATTTCATTTCCAGCAAATTGAGATTTTACTTTCTCCATTTTCTTCTTAACGTCTGGATCAGTTTCATTTTCCTTACACCATTCAATACCACCGATGATATCTCTGGATGCCATAAGCATTGCACAAGTTACTAATTCCTTTACACCATTTGCATTGGCACCTGGTGTATTAAATACAACGATACCTTGTTCGGCACATTTATCTAAAGGAATATTATTGGTACCTGCACCTGCTCTTGCAATTGCTATTAATTTATCGGAAAAATCCATATCGTGCATTGCTGCACTACGCACTAATATTGCGTCTGCTTCTGCTACATCTTCTGTTTGTGTATAGTTATCTGTGAGTAAATCTAAACCAACAGGAGATATCTTATTTAAACAATTAATTTTTGCCATAATGTCCTCCAAATTTTATATAAGATCTACTTATTTATTTTCTGCTTCGAACTTTTTCATAAACTCAACTAACTTTTCAACGCCTTCTTTTGGCATCGCATTGTAAATACTTGCACGCATACCGCCTACGGTTCTATGACCTTTTAGATTTTCGAATCCTGCTTCTTTTGCTTCTTTTACAAACTTAGCATCAAGATCTGCGTCGCCTGTTACAAATGGTACATTCATCAAGGAACGATCTTCTGGTCTTACAGTTCCTTTAAATAATTCACTAGAATCAAGGAAATCATAAAGAATTTTTGCTTTTTCTTCATTCTTTTCTTTCATCACAGCTAAACCGCCCATTTTCTTAAGCCATTTAAATACTTTACCGCAGATATATATACCATAAGCTGGCGGTGTGTTGTATAAAGATTCTGCATCTGCATGGATCTTGTATTGTAGCATAGTTGGAGTTCCTTCTAAAACATCTTCTGTAATTAAATCTTCACGGATAATTACGATAACTACACCTGCAGGCCCAATATTCTTTTGCACCCCACCATATATAACTCCGTATTTTGTTACATCAATTGGCTCTGATAAAAAGCATGATGATACGTCTGAAACTAAAGTCTTACCTTTTGTGTTAGGCAATGTCTTGAATTTTGTACCATAAATAGTATTGTTTTCACATATGTATACATAATCTGCATCTTCGCTGATTGGAAGATCGGAACAGTCAGGAATATAAGAGAATGTTTTATCTTCGGATGAAGCAATTTTGTTTGCTTTACCATATTTACCTGCTTCTTGATATGCTTTTTTAGCCCATTGGCCTGTTACTATGTAATCTGCTACCTTATTCTTCATTAAATTCATTGGAATCATCGCAAATTGCTGGGATGCTCCACCTTGTAAGAATAATACTTTATAATTATCTGGGATGTTCATTAAATCTCTTAAATCTTGTTCTGCATCCTTGATAATCTTGTCATACGCCTTTGAACGATGGCTCATCTCCATAACAGACATACCAGTTCCTTGATAATCAAGCATCTCGTCTGCTGCTTCTCTTAATACTTCCTCCGGCAATACTGCTGGACCTGCTGAAAAGTTATAAACTCGTGCCACTGTATATTTCCTCCTTTAAATCTTCCATAAATAGCATTTTTTTCTATTTAAGAATTATTATAAGTCTATGCTTTTTTTTAGTCAATGCTTATTTGTTTATTTGGCTTGTTAAAAGTCATCTTCTGTCATAACTTGGTCGATTGCTGCACCTGGGGCAACCATTGGCCAAACCTTATCATCACTATCTATGATACAATCAATTACAACTGGAACACCTAATGACATTGCTTCACGAATTACTGGTTCCACTTCTTCTTTCGTAGTTACACGGTATGCTTTCGCACCCATTGCTTCTGCTAATTTCACAAAGTCTACTTGATCATTTAAAATTGTATGTGAATATCTTTGTCCATAGAACAAAGTCTGCCACTGTCTAACCATTCCTAATACACTATTGTTAAATACTACTTGTATAATTGGGATATTGTAACGAGTTGCTGTTGCTATTTCATTCATATTCATACGGAAGCAGCCATCTCCTGCAATGTTAAATACTGGTGTATCTGGATTGGCTACTTTTGCACCAATACTGGCTCCTAATCCATATCCCATCGTACCAAGTCCACCTGATGTTATTAAAGTTCTAGGCTTTCTATATTTATAATACTGTGCTGCCCACATCTGATGTTGACCAACTTCTGTTGTAATAATTGCTTCACCATCTGTAATCTCAGAAATTTTCTCAATAATATATGGTCCTGTTAACTTATCTTCATTATAAGATAATGGCATTACTTCTTTTCGCTCCATGACATGAGCGATCCACTCGCTATGATTTTGTCTTTCTAATTTCTTATTTAAAATATCAAGTACTAATTTGATATCTCCAATAATACTATAATCTACTACTACGTTTTTATTTACTTCTGCTGGATCAATATCAATCTGAAGAATTTTTGCATTTTTAGCAAATTTACTCGTATCTCCTGTTACACGATCTGAAAAACGAGAACCTACTACGATAAGTAAATCACATTCGGTCACACTTAGATTGGCTGTCTTTGTTCCATGCATACCAAGCATACCTGTGTAGTATTTACTAGAACCATCAAATGCGCCTTTTCCCATTAAGGTATCCGTAACTGGTGCATCTACTTTCTCAACAAATTCTTTTAATTCCTGTCCTGCATTGGCTATTACAGCGCCTCCACCAACAAAAATCATTGGTTTACTTGATTCACGGATTAATTTTACTGCTTCTGCAATTCCATCTTCTGTAATGGTATCTCCAACCCTTGAAATAATAGCTGGAACTTCTTTTATGTATTCCGCTTTTGCCGCTGTAACATCTTTTGTAATATCTACAAGAACAGGACCTGGACGACCAGATTGCGCAATTTTAAATGCCCTACGAACCGTTGTGGCAAGTTTATTTACGTCTTTTACAATGAAGCTATGCTTTGTGATTGGCATAGTAACACCTGCAATGTCAATTTCTTGAAAACTATCTTTTCCTAATAATGCATTTGTAACATTACATGTAATAGCTACCATTGGAACACTATCCATGTATGCAGTTGCAATACCAGTCACTAAGTTTGTTGCACCAGGTCCACTTGTTGCCATACATACTCCAACTTTGCCAGTAGATCTTGCAAAACCATCTGCTGCATGGGACGCACCTTGCTCATGAGATGTTAAAATATGTTTAATTTCTGGATGTCGGTATAATTCATCATAAATATTAAGAATGGCTCCGCCTGGATACCCAAATATGGTATCCACGCCTTGCTCTTTCAAACATTCAACTAAAATCTGTGATCCTGTTAATTGCATATTGCACCTCTTTCATAAGTCTTTTTATATGCCTATTTTACCTCTAAAACAGCACCTCTATTACCCGAGGTAACCATCTTAGCATAACGAGATAAATATCCTGTTGTCACTTTTGGTTCTCTTGGTGTCCAAGCAGCTTTTCTCTTAGCTAACTCTTCGTCTGATACTAAAATATCTAATTTATTATTTGGAATATCAATGGAAATGATATCGCCTTCTTCTACTAATGCAATAGGTCCACCTACTGCCGCCTCTGGTGATACGTGACCGATAGAAGCACCACGGGATGCACCTGAGAAACGTCCGTCTGTAATAAGTGCTACAGAGGAACCTAATCCCATACCTGCGATTGCAGATGTTGGATTTAACATTTCTCTCATACCTGGACCACCTTTTGGTCCTTCATAACGAATTACGACTACATCACCAGATACAATTTTTCCACCTTTAATTGCTTCGATTGCATCTTCTTCACAATCAAATACTCTTGCAGGTCCTTGATGTACCATCATTTCTGGAACTACTGCGGAACGTTTTACAACACCAGAATCTGGAGCTAGATTACCTGTTAATACAGCAATTCCACCTGTTTCACTGTATGGATTTTCTACTGGACGGATCACTTCTGGATTACGGTTACAAACACCTTGAATGTTTTCGCCGACGGTTTTTCCAGTTGCTGTAATTAAATCTAAGTTAAGTAAGTTCTTCTTGCTTAACTCGTTCATAACAGCGTATACACCGCCTGCTTCATTTAAATCTTCCATATATGTATAACCAGCTGGAGCTAAATGACATAAATTCGGAGTCTTTGCACTGATTTCATTTGCAATTTCCATATTTAAGTTTACGCCTGCTTCATGCGCAATTGCTGGTAAATGTAACATCGTATTTGTAGAACATCCTAACGCCATATCCACTGTTAACGCATTCATAAATGCAGCTTCCGTCATAATATCTCTTGGGCGAATGTTCTTTTCTAATAATTCCATAACTTTCATACCTGCATGTTTTGCAAGCTTGATTCTCTCAGAGTAAACGGCTGGAATCGTACCATTTCCTTGTAAGCCCATACCGATAGCTTCTGTTAAGCAGTTCATACTGTTTGCTGTATACATACCAGAACAGGAACCACAGGTAGGACATGCTTTATTCTCAAATTCTAATACATCTTCTTCTGTCATAGTTCCAGCTGCGTAAGAACCTACTGCTTCGAACATAGAAGAAAGACTTCTCTTTTCCCCTTTTACACGACCTGCAAGCATTGGACCACCACTTACGAATACAGTTGGGATATTTAATCTTGCTGCTGCCATTAAAAGACCTGGAACGTTTTTATCACAGTTTGGAATCATAACTAACGCATCAAATTGATGTGCTAATGCCATACATTCTGTAGAATCTGCAATTAAATCTCTTGTTACTAAGGAATATTTCATTCCAATATGTCCCATAGCGATACCATCACATACTGCAATTGCTGGGAACACTCTAGGAGTACCACCTGCCATGGCAACACCCAATTTAACTGCTTCTACAATTTTATCAATATTCATATGACCTGGAACAATTTCATTATAAGAACTAACGATACCAACTAATGGTCTATCTAATTCTTCTTTTGTTAGCCCTAAGGCGTTAAATAAAGATCTGTGTGGCGCTTGTTGCATTCCGCATTTTACTGTATCACTTTTCATAATCTTCCTTCTTTCTGTTCATTTTTATGGAAATCCGTATTCCACTATGGAGATACGGTAGATTGTATACAATTTTATTTTAAAATTTCTTTTACTAAAATATCACCCATCTCAACTGTACCAACTTGTGTTTTTCCTTCTGACATAATGTCTACCGTTCTATAACCTGCTTTTAAAACAGCTTTTACTGCATTTTCAATATCATCTGCTTCTTGGTCTAAATCAAAGGAATAACGTAACATCATAGCTGCGGATAAGATTGTTGCTAGTGGATTGGCAATTCCTTTTCCTGCGATATCTGGTGCTGAACCATGACTTGGTTCATATAAGCCAAATTTGGTATCATTTAAACTTGCAGATGCTAACATACCAATAGAACCTGTTACCATACTTGCTTCGTCGGATAAAATATCTCCAAACATATTTTCAGTTAAAATAACATCAAATTGTTTTGGGTCTTTTACTAATTGCATAGCACAATTGTCAACAAGCATATGTTCATAAGAAACTTCTGGATAATCTTTCGCTACTTCTTCTACGATTTTTCTCCATAATCTAGAGGAATCTAATACATTTGCTTTGTCTACACTTGTAACTTTTTTGCCACGTTTCATTGCAATATCAAATCCACGTTTGGCAATTCTTCTAATTTCATTTTCATTATATGTAAGGGAATCATAGGCTGTCATAACGCCATTTTCTTCCACTGTTTTTCTTTCTCCAAAATACAAACCGCCTGTAAGCTCACGCATAATCATCATATCAAATCCATCGCCGATGATTTCTTCTTTTAATGGGCAAGCACCTTTTAATTCATCGTAAAGTACTGCTGGACGAAGATTGGCGAATAAATTTAAAGCTTTTCTAAGTTTTAATAAACCTGCTTCTGGTCTCTTATCTGGGGATAATTTATACCAAGGTGAAGTGGATGTGTTACCTCCAATAGAACCCATTAATACAGCGTCACTACTCTTAGCCTTTTCAATGGTCTCATCTGTTAATGGAATACCATGTACGTCAATGGATGCACCTCCCATTAATAACTCCGTATAATCTATCTCATGATTATACTTCTTTGCAACTGCATCCAACACTTTCTTTGCCTCACCTACAATCTCTGGTCCAATACCATCGCCTGGTATTACTGAAATATTAAGTTTCATGTTCTTCTTCCTTTCTATGTAAATAAATTCTCAATCTAGTATGTAAAAAATCGCCCTAAGCATTACTGCTTAGGGCGAATTAACATCCGTGATACCACCTAATTTCAAGAATTCTATTCTTGCTCTCATAATAATATAAAACGATAAAAGAATGCATCTCCCTTTTCAATCTTATATTATATCCTTATAACGTTGGACTTAACGTTGAGGCCTACTAAGTTCCCTGTTCAGTCTCAAAGCTCAAAGGCTACTTCCACATAGAGTTTTCACTCTGCCTCCTACACGAAGATTCTCACCAACCATCTTCTCTCTTTGCTTTCGGTAAGCGTGTACTCCTCCTTATCACTGCTTTTTTATATGTAATTATAAACTAGTATATACATAAATAATTTTGATGTCAAGAATGAAAATTTTTCAACACCTATTAGTATGAATTTCGTATACATTTTACCGTACAATTTTCATTCTCATTTCCTTCTCATGAACTGCACACCACTTACAGCAACTCTTAACAAAAAGATAAGAAATACGTGCATACTTATTAAGCATCTCATCTTCCGTTAAGCCATTATTCCTACAATCAAAATAAGCATCACGACACATAGTAAATACCATTTTCTTTGTAGGCTCATCATAAAGTTCCTGCTCCCTCACAAATACTTTCTGATTCAGTTTCTCAAAAAATTCATCCGTATAAGATTCTTGGCCACATTTTTCAATCTCAGAAAAATAAACATCATAGACCGCTTCATCATCATAAGAATACATCAAGAAAATCTGAATCAACTGCGAAATATTCGTCAAATGAATACTTGGATTCGACAATGCATAATCCTTAATCGTATTATCAAACACCTCATACACCCTTCGATGCATATACTGAGGCACCTGCAAAGCAAGTGACTGCATAATCTCAATTACCTTCTGATTGTCCGATTCATTTTTTAGCAGATATGTCCCATAAGTCAACAGACATAATCCATATCTTTCATACATAGAAATATCGCCCAAAAAGTTACGGAACCCTCTAAAATGTAATTCTAACAACTTATAATCCTCATTCGTAAGACCAATATCACCTATCGTTCTGATCCTTCCCTTATTCTCTAATATGATACTTCCCAAAGCATGTTCCATTTCATCCAATGAAAGTGCTGAATCTAAAATACTCATATGTATCCCCTCCTTGTTCTGTAGACACACTCATTTCGATTCTAGTTTTAAAGTCTTATCCCGAAAGAATCCATACACAAAACCAAAACCGTCGTCCACAATTACAATCATTACATAGTTACCTATACCAAGATATATGCTAAAAACTAAAAATTATGAACTAGTTTATCTACTAGAAAAATATCAATTTCATATTATCCATACCAATCCTTAACATCCTCTGCAAATTCAAAAGAAAATTATTTACATTTCACAAATTTCATGTTAAAATGTACATCGTTTAATGAGTAGCACAGATGGTTGCGCCTATTAGTTATCGAAAGATCTTAGGTGAGGAAAGTCCGAGCTTCATAGGGCAGAGTGCCGGATAACGTCCGGTGGAGGCGACTCCAAGGCTAGTGCAACAGAAATAAACCGCAGAAGTTCACTTCTGTAAGGGTGGAAAGGCGAGGTAAGAGCTCACCGCCTTACTGGTAACAGCAAGGGCACATGTAAACCCCACTCGAAGCAAGACCGAATTTAAAGCGATACGGCTGCCCGTCGTGCTTTAGGGTAGGTCGCTTGAACCTGGTGGTAACATCAGGGCTAGATAGATAACCATCTAATACAGAACTCGGCTTATAGTGCTGCTCATAAACATACATAAAACTAAAACCAATTCCTAGCACTCATCTACTTATCAACCATCTTATCCATTAGTTAATTTATCCATTAGTTAATCTGATTGTTCACTCAACAAACCTCAATTTTCGAAGACACATCTTAATGCAAACCTTCCGTCTTTCACGAACATTTATGGCAAGAACCTCACCTACTTGTTGCGCCTTTGCAGTACTCCTACACTTCCTTCTTACCCCCAACCCCATAAATGGAGTGCTGCAACGAAGCATAAAAGTAGGTGAGGTTCTTTCTCAGAAATCTCGACTAAAGCCGAAATCCCCTTACATCAAAATTCCTCTTCCTATAAATTCCCTTATGATCGAATTATATGGCACTTCCTCACTACTAACACCAATCACATAATCCAAGAATTTAAGCAATCTCTTGGCCTCAACATATTCCGCACAATTTCTTGGTATTCCAAATAAAATCGGCTCAACATAAGGCTTCAAAACCGCTAATTCATAAATCATCGCAGAGTTAAACATCACATCTGCTTCTTCTTGGAATGGGAAAATATAATTTTCTTCTCCCGAACGAACTGACTTCCACATCGCAATGGTTTCCTTTGCTGACGTTCCCCTTGTGCGCGCATCACGAACCATTCTTCTTAAAAGCCTTCCGTCCGTTGTATGAATACGATTGTGTTCATCAATATTTAAAGATGTCAATGCACTGATATAAATCTTAAATTTGCTTTCTCTTGGTAATGAATATGATAATTTGTCATTCAATCCATGGATACCCTCGATTACAAGAATATCATTTGGACCTAATTGTTTATAGTTCCCCTTGTATTCACGTTTTCCGGTCTTAAAATTGAAAGTCGGCAGTTCTACTCGTTTTCCTTCTAACAATGCAGTCATATCTTTATTGAATTGCTCAATATCGATCGCCTCTAAACATTCAAAATTAAAGTTACCGTTTTCATCTAATGGTGTATCTTCTCGATTTACAAAGTAATCATCTACACCAATAGGATGTGGTTTTAAACCAAACGTCCTAAGTTGTACACTAAGTCTGTGTGAAAATGTTGTTTTTCCTGAAGAAGATGGACCTGCAATCATAACAAACTTTTTATCTTTGGATTGTGCTATCTGACCTGCAATCTCCGCAATTTTCTTTTCCTGCATCGATTCTTGCACTAGAATCAAATCAGTCATCTGACCCGATGCAATAACGTCATTTAAAGCACCTATTGTATCAACATCCATACTTTTGCCCCATTCATTAGACTCTTTGATAGTCTGAAAGAATTTTGGACGATCATGAAATTCTGGAATTACATTTGGCTGTTTACGACGAGGTAATAACAACACAAATCCTTCATCGTATAAAAATAAGCTAAATGTCTTCAAGCATCCCGTACTGTATGGCATGTAACCATAAAAATAATCTTCAAAGCCGTCTAAACTATAGACATTTGCCTTTGAAACTCTTCTATATTTAAATAATTTTTGCTTATCATACATTTTATATTGTTCAAATAATTTAATGGCTTCATCTGTATCAATGGACTTTTTATCGAAAATTAAATCCTTATCTACAATATCTCTCATTCGCTTTTCGATTTTACCAAGTAATTCTTCATCTAATTTTACACTACTTACTAAGTCGCAGTATATTCCTGTATCAATAGAATACTCCACTACCACTTTTTCAACAATATCTCTTCCTAATTCTTGATAAATGGCCTTTAGCATCACCAAAGTAAGTCCTCTAGTGTATGTCTTGTAACCAGCATCGTCTTCCACTGTTACAAAGCGAATCGTCGCATCATTATGTAAAACCTTTCTCAACTCACTTAACTTATAATTCACAAATGCTAACATAACTTGCTTTGAGCATTCTTGTTGATAATCTTTGCTTATTTCCCAAAGAGAAATCCCTTTCGGATACTCTTTGGAAACACCATCTATCGTAACATTTATAGTATTTGACATATAAACCTACTCCTTACCCTTAAAATAATCCAGCCCTTTATTAATTATCCTATGCTTTTCTTCTAACTCAGCAATTCTCTCCTCATTTTTTTCTCTATGAGCTTCAAGATTTAATAGAATTTTTTCTACTTTCTGTCCCTCAAACTCTAAAAATTCTTTTAAAATTGGATCTTTTTCTTCTAACAACAAGCGACCAAATTCGTACTCTTCTTTCTGATAAGGTGTCTCTTGCGAATCTTCTTGTGGAATCGCAACTATAATATTATAGTATTTTCCTTCATCTATTAACATGACTTCTTTTTTGATGTGCATCCCAATCGAATGAAGATAATGACGAAGTTCCGCTTTTTCTGTTTGTGGTTGTAACACTAAGCACTTCACTGCTTCCAAAACATGACTGCCTTCTGTTAAAATCTTTTGAATCAAAGCTCCACCCATTCCTGAGATCACAACCGTATCGACTTCCCCTTTGGACAATACTTGTAATCCATCGGATAATCTCGTCTCAATGATGTTCTCAAGCTTATTGGCTCTAATATTTTCTTTCGCTTTTTCCAAAGGACCAGTTCTAACATCCATTGCAATGATATGTTCTAAATCCTTATGTGTTGCTAAATAAATTGATGTATATGCGTGGTCACAACCTACATCTGCAACGGCTCCCTTCTCTGGTACTTCATTGGCTATCGCTAATAATCGTTTTGAAAGCTGCATAAATATCTCCTAACTAGTCTAAATAGTCTCTTAATTTTCTACTGCGGCTAGGATGCCTTAATTTTCTCAATGCTTTTGCCTCAATCTGACGTATTCTTTCTCTTGTTACATTAAACTCTTTTCCTACTTCTTCAAGTGTTCTGGCTCTTCCATCATCTAAGCCAAAACGAAGTCTAAGTACTTTTTGTTCTCTTTCTGTAAGAGTTCCTAATACATCTACAAGCTGCTCCTTTAACAATGTAAATGCAGCCGCTTCTGCTGGAACTGGAACATTGTCATCTTGAATAAAATCACCTAAGTGGCTATCTTCTTCTTCGCCAATTGGTGTCTCTAAAGATACTGGTTCTTGAGAGATCTTTTGAATCTCACGAACTCTGTCTACTGGCAAATTCATAACAGCAGAAATCTCTTCTGGGGTCGGTTCTCGCCCTAACTCCTGTAATAATTGTCTTTGAACTCGAATTAATTTATTGATAGTTTCTACCATATGCACTGGGATACGAATTGTTCTCGCTTGATCCGCAATGGCTCTTGTAATCGCCTGTCGAATCCACCAAGTTGCATAGGTACTAAACTTATATCCTTTTCGATAATCAAACTTCTCTACCGCCTTAATTAGACCTAGATTTCCTTCTTGAATCAAATCAAGGAACAACATTCCACGTCCAACGTAGCGTTTTGCAATACTAACAACAAGACGAAGATTGGCCTCTGCCAAACGCTTTTTCGCATCTTCATCTCCATGTTCCATTCTTTGTGCCAACTCAATCTCTTCATTGGCACTAAGCAGTGGAACTTTACCAATTTCTTTTAAATACATACGAACTGGGTCTTCAGTACTAATACCTTCTGGAACAGATAGATCAATATTTTCTAAATCCTCTTCTTCTACATCATCCAATTCCATATCAGGAACGATATCATCATCGTCAATATCGTTTGTTATTCTTAAAATATCCACACCATTACTCTCTAAGTAAGAATAGATCTTTTCAATCATATCTGGACTTAATGTCATATTCGAAAAGTAATCATTTATTTCCTGGAACTCTAAAATATTCTTTTTTCTTTTTGCCAAAGATAATAATTCTTTCAGCCTCTCAGAAAAATTCACCATATTCTCGTCCATATCATTCATCCTCTTTTCTTCCTCCATGTAGGTCTTATTATCTATACTAACCATCCTATAAAGAAATATGCAATTTTTGTAAATTTGTCTGTTCAGTGATTATCCTCTGTAGTTCAGCAATATCCGTTGCTCGACTACTGTCATAATCCAAACTAAACTTCTTCACTCGACGAATGGTATCGTTAAATGCTCTTTCTTTTTCAGCATGATTAATTTCCCCATCTAGACCTGTATTAAAGAGAGCTGCAATCTCATTTTGCTCTTCTTTACTAGAAAATTGATTTAAAATAACTGCTGGTAATACTTTTCCATTCTGCTCAAATTGTTCAAATACTAATTTTGCTGCTTTATGATACATCTCATCTTTGAAATCATCTGCAGTAATAATTGATTTAATCTTTGTATATAATTCTGGCTCTTCAATAAGCCAAGTAAGTAGAATCTTTTGTGATTGTTTGATTCCATCTACTTCTTTTTTGGGCTTTGCTTTTTCTCTGTCCGCCTTTACTACCGTATTGTATTGGTTCAGATTGGACAAAGTTGCTCCAAAGCGGTTTACCATACTACGTAAGTCTTCATACGTAATCTGATACTTTCTAGCCACTGCCTCTATATAATTATTGCGTTCTAGCTCGTCCTCAAAAGTACAAAGCTTTTTCGCTGTCTCTTGGAAGAATTTTGTTTTCTGTTCGGGATCAGAAAAATCAAAGTTTTGCTCTAAAACCTCTACTTCAAATAAAAAGCTGTTAGATGCTTGTTCAATACGTTTCTCATACTCATCTTTTCCTAATGCTTTAATAAATTCATCTGGATCCTTATATGGACGCATATTCACTACTTTTACAGAAAGTCCCGCTGCCTTTAAAATCGGAATTGCTCGTAGTGCCGCATTCTGACCTGCTGCATCACTATCATACGTAATGTAAACTTCATCTGCATAACGTTTCATAAGACTTGCTTGCTGAGATGTAAAGGCCGTTCCTAAAGATGCTACTGCCTGTGTAAATCCAGCTTGATGAAGTGCTATTACATCCATATAACCTTCACATAACAAAAGTTTTCTTGTTCTTGCCTGCCTTGCATAATTTAATCCAAATAAATTACGACTCTTATCAAAAATCGCTGTCTCTGGTGAATTTAAGTACTTTGGCATTCCATCGCCCATGACTCTTCCACCAAATGCAATGACTTTATTATGCACATCTAGTATCGGGAACATTACTCGGTTCCAAAACTTATCATGCCCACCACGTTTTTCATCAAATGTAATTAAACCAGTCTTACTAAGTATCTCATCATCGTACCCTTTACTCTTTAGGTAACGATATAAATCATCACTATATACATTAGAATATCCTAAGCCAAAGTGCTTAATGGTCGTGTCAGTTAATTCACGCTCTCTTAGGTATTCATAAGCTTTTTTCCCTTGATCGGTCTTCATCTGATAAAAATAATAATTGGCTGCAATCTTATTAATCTCGTAGAGTTTTGTCTTAAAATCTGCTTCGCGCTTCACTTCACTAGAATACTCTTCATCTGGTAGATCAACACCAGTTCGCTCTGCCAGATATTTTACCGCTTCGATAAAAGTAAAATTTTCATATTCCATCATAAATGTAAATACATTCCCACCAGCTCCGCATCCAAAGCAGTAGTACATCTGTTTACTCCCACTGACTGAAAAAGAAGGCGTTTTCTCATTGTGAAACGGACATAATCCAACATAATTACTTCCAGTTCGTTTTAATTTTACATAATTTGAAATTACATCTACTATATCATTGCGTTCTCGTACTTCTTCAATGATCTCATCTGGATAAAACATGGTGCCTCCTATTTCTCACATCATTTTCACATAAAATCTTCCTTAATTATTAACATTCGACAGAAGGGTCTTCTTTCCTTTTTTTATTTAAAAGAAAGTTAAAAAAAAGTTAGATTTTTTAATAAATGTTCCACACATCGGGAATCATAATTTCTCGATATTTTCGAATGGAAAATCGGTCCGTCATTCCTGCTACATAATCACAGACTACTCGTTCTTTTGACCATTTTCCATCGGCAATCATTTTTTGATACTCACAAGGTAATTTTTCTGGATATTTATAATAATATTCATATAACTGTTCTAGCAAATGCTCTGCTTTTTTCTCTTGCCCTTTTGCCTTTGGATTGGTATACACTTCTCGAAACATAAAGGAGCGTAATTTTACAATGGCATGATTGATACTGTCTGACATAACAATATCATTTTTACCCTCACTATTGTATACAACATCATGAATCAATGTATCCAGACGTTCCCTAGTGGAGTTCCCCAATATCTCAATACTCTCTTTTGGAAGCTCTTCTTCTGTAATAATTTTTCCCCGAATAGCATCGTCAATATCGCTGTTGACATAAGCTATCTTATCAGAAATTCGAACAATTTTCCCCTCTAAAGTAGATGGATTTCCCTTCGTTTGGTGATTTCGAATTCCATCTCGTACTTCTTTTGTGAGGTTTAGTCCTACTCCATTATCCTCGATTACTTCTACCACTCGAATACTTTGAAGAGTATGATCAAACCCTTCTGGACAGATGCCATTTAGTGCCCGTTCTCCTGCATGACCAAATGGCGTATGACCAAGATCATGACCTAAGGCAATGGCTTCTGTTAAATCTTCATTTAGTCGTAGTGCTCTGGCAATAGTCCTTGCCGTTTGCGCTACTTCTAATGTATGAGTTAATCTAGTTCGATAATGATCTCCTTCTGGTGCTAAAAATACTTGTGTTTTGTGTTTTAAACGTCGAAATGATTTACAATGTAAGATTCGGTCACGATCCCGTTGATAGCTCGGTCTTATATCACATGGTTCTTCGTCTACATCTCTTCCTTGTGTTTCATCACTAAAAGAAGCATACGGACTTAGACATTCATGCTCCCATCGCTCCTGCCGTTGTCTTAAATTTGTAATAAAATCCTTTCTCAATCAAAACTCTCCACCTTTCATTTCAAAAAGTACCTTCTCTCTATTCCTTTTCAAGTATATTCCAAAAGTCTTATTCTATCCCTAACCAATCACAAGTCTTGCTATCTGGTAAAATGCTGTTGTAATCGTCCACGCAACTACTAACTGGAATGCTACAACAAAAATAGTCCATTTGGTAGAACGTAGTTCTCTCTTAATCGTTCCAAGTGTAGCGACACATGGTGTATACAATAGGCAAAATAACATTAACGCATAGGCATTGATTGCTGTAAATCCTTGTGCTGCAAGTGCTGTCTGCAAGGTTGCCATACCTTCTTGTGAATTGATATTGGCAACTTGATACAATACACAAAAACTAGATACCACAACTTCTTTGGCAGATAAACCAGATATCAAGGAAAGTCCCACCTGCCATAATCCAAGTCCTGCTGGTGCAAGTATCGGAACTAGCCATTTTCCAATGTTGGCGCCAAAACTATCTGTAATATCTGTGACCATTCCAAATTGATTGAAGTTTAAGATAAACCAGATAATAATGGATGCCACGAAAATTGTAGTTCCTGCTTTTGTTAAATAATCTTTCACCTTATCCCATACATAGATAAAGATTGTCCTTGCATTTGGAGTTTTGTATTCTGGTAGTTCAATTAATAATGAATTTACTTCTCTCTTTGCTCCAAATAATTTCATTAACAATGCAATTATAATGGCAATCAATAAACCAATCACATACATGGAATATGCTGCAACCATTGCATATTTACCAAAGAACATCTCCGAAAATAAAACATATATTGGCAATCTCGCACTACACGACATAAATGGTGTTACTAAAATAATTCGAAAACGGTCTCTTTTATCTTCTAACGCTCTAGATGCCATAATCGCAGGTACTGTACAACCAAATCCTAATAACATCGGAATAAATGCTCGTCCTGAAAGACCTATTTTCCCCATAATACCATCCATTACATAGGCAACTCTCGACATGTAGCCACTGTCTTCTAATATAGCTAACGCTAAAAATAAAATAAAAATATTTGGAAGGAAGGTTAGGATACCTCCAACGCCAGCTATAATTCCATCTACTACTAGTGAGATGACCATATCACTTGCACCAAAAGCAACCAAACCACTATTGACTGCAAACGATATCTCATTGATAGCCCATTCAAATCCACCTTTTAGATAATCGCCCACCGCAAATGTAATAAAAAATACAAATGCCATAATTGCAAGAAATACTGGAATTGCAAGATACTCATTGGTCAGTATCTTGTCCACCTTATCGGTAAATGCAACCTTTTTCGCTTTATTTACAACAACCTCTTCTATAATTTCTTCAATAAAATCATATTTTTGATTGGTAATCTCGGTCTCATAGCTTTTATCTATGATTCCTTTTGTATCGAGAGGATACTTTTTCATAATCTCAATATCATGTTCTAATAATTTAATTGCAACCCATCTTTTGTTCTTTATCTCTTTATATTTCTCTTGCAATAAAATAGACAGTTGGTCAATCTTACTCTCAATCACATCGTCATATACAATCGCATACTGTTCATGCTTCTGATCAGTACGATATGTACCACTCTTATTCATATTTTTATGATGGTGTTCAAACTGTCCTTGTCTTGCATCCGACTTGTGATGTGCAACGGTATGCATTAAAATATCCAAACCGGTTCTCTTTCTCGCAGATACTGGGATAACTGGTATTCCTAACATTTCAGGAAGTCGATGTAAATCAATCTCCATTCCTCGTTCTTCTACGATATCCATCATATTTAAGGCAAGAACAACGGGTTTTCCCATTTCAATAAGCTGCAATGTCAGATATAAATTTCGTTCCAAAGCAGAAGCATCTGCCACATCTACGATAACGTCTACATCATTTCCCATGATATATTCTCGAGAAAGCTTTTCTTCCATCGTATAGGAAGTCAAACTATAGATACCTGGTAAATCCACTAATTTGAAGGTCTCATCATGATATTTCATGGCTCCTTCTTTCTTTTCTACGGTAACACCAGGCCAATTGGCAACCTTTAATTTTGCACCTGTGTATGCATTAAACAATGTGGTCTTTCCACAATTGGGATTCCCTATAAAACCCACTTGCAATTCCTTGCTCATTTTTTCGCCTCCTCAACAGTCACACCTTCTGCAATTTTCTTACCAATTGCAAGCCTTGAACCACGTACTGAAAAAATAATACTACCACTTTTCTTACAATTTAGTATCGTTATTTTCGTACCTTTTGTCATACCTAACGCTTGTAGTCTTTGTTTGGTATCTTGGTCTAAATCAAGTTTTTGAACTGTATAAGTATTACCAATTTTTCCACTTGTTAAAAGCAAAGATATCCCCCTCTTTTCAACACTTCATTTCCTTGTAATATACAAAGATTCTTATTGTTTTTCTATTTCACAATTTCAGTAAATATTATATAATATGGGTTAATGGTTGAAAAGGAGAAATTTGCAACAAATTTTTGATTGACTTACTAAAAATTATAAAGGAGATTTAATTATGAAAAAATGGAATTCCATACCATGCACTGAATTAAATGAAAATACATTTCAATTAATCGGTTCTGACTGGATGCTTGTAGCTGCAAAAAAAGAGGATAAGGCGAATGCAATGACTGCTTCTTGGGGTGGCTTAGGTATTATGTGGGGAAAACCAGTTGCCTTTGTTGTCATTCGAGAATCTCGTTACACAAAAGAATTTGTAGATGCTGCTGGGCAATTCTCATTAACATTTTTCAGCGATGAATACAAAAAGGAATTAGGTTACTTTGGATCTGTATCTGGACGTGATGAGGATAAGATTCAAAAGACAGGATTCCATGTGTTAGAAGCCGATGAGACACCATATTTTGACGAAGGGAAATTAGTACTAATATGCAACAAACTTTACGCACAACCTCTTGCTGCGGATTCCTTTATTGACAAATCCATTCTCGATAAATGGTATGGTGATAATGACCTTCATACTATTTACATTGCAGAAATTAAGGGTGCTTACATTCCAGAATAAGAATGACTGCTGTAACATTATTTTTTACCAATGGACTCCTCCTCAAAAGGACCCCATTGGTATTTTATTTATACTTTTCACGCAAAAAAATCTAGATAAGATTGAAGTTCTTTTATCGGAATCTGTCCTGGTGCGGATGCATGTTCCACTGTTCCGAATGTAATAGCAGAACCAAAGACACCTCCAGTTAATCTACTAATTACACCCATTTTGGACATCGACATTGTAACCACTGGCTTACTAATTTTCTTATTCACTTTGCAAGTAGCCGATAATAAAGTCAATACATCTTCTGGCTCTATAGGCATCACCGCAATCTTTACAATGTCTGCCCCAAGTTGTTCCATCTTACACAGGCGACTTATAATCTCTTGTTCATCTGGTGTTTTTTGAAAATCATGATTGGATAAGATTGCATACCCACCACACAAGTGTATCTGATGTATGCACTCTTTTACTTCATTTTCTCCCGAAAATAATTCTATATCAATGATATCTGCCATTTTTGTCTGAGCCACCATTGTGTTCAATTCAAAATACTTAAGCGTAGATATCTCTTTTTCCCCACCTTCTTTTTTTGTTCGAAATGTAAAAAGCAATATTTTATTTTCCAAAATAGTTCTTAATTCTGAAATCACACGTTTAACCTCTACAAAATCAAACACAAAGTCTGCATAGTCTACTCGCCATTCAACTAATTCCGCTTCTGTCTTTACTATTTTGTTTGCTTGTTCGATAATCTCCTCTGATGTTTTTCCAGTAATCGGTATACATATCTTCGGCTTTCCTGCACCAATTTTTTGTTCTCTAATCGTAATTACACTCATGGTTATACTCCTAACTACATTATGTACTCATATATTTTAGTATATCACATAAACGTCTTAGAACAAAGAAAAATATCCAGTTATGATTTTTTGTTCACTAAAACCATAACTGGATATCATCAATTTACTATTTCCATACTGTTACTAAATGCTCTCCATATTACTTACGTAATTTCATAGCTGATTCTGGTAATTTAGGTTGATGCATTACAAAAGCACATGCAGAATTAACATTTTTCTTAGTCACTTGATAAGCAGTTTTCCCCATACTAACTTCAAATTTTTTAATAATACTTTTCATAATAATTACCTCCTCAAAATATGCACAATAACTTTACATTTTTACCCCAAGTACCTTTTAATATTTCTCTAGTTTAAATACATCAAAATATTAACTACAAATATCTTATCTTCGTGCATAATCTCCATAGTTCCATCATATTTCTTCACTATAGAATTCACATTGTTTAGTCCTATACCATGTTTCCCTTTATCTTTATGGGTAGTAGCAATTTTATTATCTACATATACCACTTTTCCATTAAACGTATTTTTTACAGTAATAAAAAATAAACTTTTACTGTACTTTAAACATAGTGAAATTTTTCTACCCTCCTCTAATTTTAAACATGCATTAATTGCATTATCAACTAGATTTCCTAATATTCCCACAATATCTAATGTATCAATATTAAGCTTTGTTGGAATCTTAATGTCTAGATCAACCTCAATACTTTTAGAACGTGCTATTTCTAGCTTATAATTCAAAATACTATCAATTTCAATATTACCTGTTGATATAAATGATTTATCCCCATAAGATGCATCAATTATTTTATGAATATATTGAAGTGCACTTTCCTTTTTGTCTTGTTTTACATAGGTTTCTACCGCTATTAAATGATTTTTTATATCATGTCGTACTGAGCGAACACTTTCATACGAATTATTCATTGCTTCCATTTGCTTTAAGTAATTCTCATTTTGTTGTTGTAACAAAAGACGTTGTATCTTACTTTCGTAAAACTCATTCATTGCACCATATAAATGGAATGTAACAATATTAATTCCCAATAACACTACCAAACTAATTGCAACCGCATAAATACGCTCCGCACTAATTAATATGATATTGAATATAATATAAAAAGATCCCATTGGAATAAATAACAGCGTAATCCAACTGCTATTCGGAATTTCAACACCTTTCTTTATATGTTGATAATTTTCAAATACTAATACAATAATAAAACATAATATTCGACAAGCAAATAAACCAGCTATGGATGAAAATTCATTCTGTCCATATAATTCATTAATGTTGAAATATCCACATAAGATCGAAACAATTAACTCCGTACAAAGTATCGTAATATACATTGACAAAACTGCCATTATACGGCTTTTTAAACTACCACTATAATTGAATGACAATAAATAGTAGGATATACAAGAAAATATTAAATTAATAATTGGTCTATTGAAAAATATCATCACAATTGCTAAACAACAATAAAATGCGAAATATGATAATAATTCTACAATTGCTTTTGTACGTCTACCATCAAAAAATACTTTTAAGTACTTATATATGGTATACACATACATGACATTGGCTACCAAGCTCATGCATTGATATCTACTCAGTGGCATTTGAGACACCATCCTTCTCTATCTCCAACTGCAATGCCCTTATACGCTTCCTATTCATCTGACTAATCGGAAGAACCCTACCATTTGTTAACGTTACCTGTCGATACTCAAACTTAACAATGTAATTATAATTTACAAGATATGATTTATGTATGTCCAAAAAGTTATATTGCTTCACCTTTTCAAAAACATCGTCCAACGTACCATAAAATGTACGTGTATCATCTTTTGTTATTATGTTTATCTTCCTATTCTCACTCTCAAAATATAATATATCTTTTATAGGAACCTTATAAGATGCATGCTTAAATTGGTACTCATAATATTGGTTCCCCTTATTCACTATCCTAAGCGCTGTATTAAACACTGTAACAATCCTCTCATATGAAACAGGTTTAATTAAAAAATTAAGCGGTCTAATCTGGAATAATTCCATTGCATAACTCTCATTCCCCGAAATATATACTATCTGAGTCATATCATTCTGTAGTTCATTCCTAATCTTGTAACCAACTTCAACCCCACTCATCACGTCTAACTCTATGTCTAAAAATATAATGTCATACTGTACTTCTTGGTTTAAATATTTATATAATTCTTCACCTGAAAAAAATACATCTATGTCTAACTGTTCTCCGTTCTCTCTTGCAATCTTAAGAAGCATTTCTTCCAACTGTGAACACAAAATTTCTTCATCATCGCATATTGCTATACGTAACACGACACCACCCATTTCGCTAGAAAAGTTAATCATCGTCTATAGGTATATTATACCACAAATTATTAAAAATGGTTAATTTTTTTTATACTTTTTTATATTTTTTATGATAAATAACAAATATATTTGCTCTGCTTATAAATAAAACAATATAATGTTATAAATTTGTCAAATTCGTATACTATCTATGAAAGTCCTAGTCTATCTCCAAATATTGTCATTCTTTCATTGACAATTTTAACAATATATTTGCTCAATATCTCTCATTTTTGATATATTTGAATAAACTCTTGTTAATTCTATCACAAATTAAATATATACTCGTTTTAATTTGGTCGGTCTTGAAACCAATGCCTATTTTTGCATATATGGGTTCAAGACCACCTATGAATGATTCTTTTCTGTATTTGTAAATTTATTTTATTGCTTGTAACGCTTGCTCGATATCTTCTATAATATCTTCCACATTTTCAATTCCTACCGAGAAACGTATTAAGTCTGGTTGAACCCCTGCTTCTAGTAATTGTTCCTCTGTCATTTGTCTATGGGTATGACTAGCTGGATGCAATACACAAGTACGCGCATCTGCAACATGAGTTACGATAGCAGCTAATTTCAAATTATCCATAAAGGTAATACTTTCTTCTCTACCACCTTTTAACCCAAAGCAAAGAACTCCACATGTACCATTTGGACAATATTTTTCTGCTACTGCATGGTGCTTGTCATTTGGAAGACCAGCATATTTTACCCATGCAATCTTGTCGTTGTTTTCTAAGTATTCTGCAACCTTTAGAGCATTTTCACAGTGACGTGGTACTCTCAAGTGTAACGTTTCCAAACCTACATTTAGTAAAAATGCATTTTGTGGAGACTGCATAGAACCTAAGTCCCTCATGAGTTGTGCTGTTGCTTTTTGTATGTATGCCATCTTGCCGAATTTTTCAGCATAAACGATACCATGATAAGAATCATCTGGTTGTGTTAAACCAGGGAATTTTTCTTTATGTGCCATCCAATCAAAATTACCGCTATCTACGATACAACCGCCTAATGACATAGCATGTCCATCCATATATTTTGTTGTGGAATGTGTTACGATATCTGCGCCCCATTTAAATGGTTGACAATTCACTGGCGTTGCAAATGTATTATCTAGAATTAATGGCACACCATGATTATGTGCTAATGTTGCAAACTTCTCAATATCTAGTACCACTAAAGATGGATTTGAAATTGTTTCTGCAAATACACATTTTGTATTTGGTTGAAATGCCTTTTCAATCTCTTCTGCAGTTGCATCTGGATCCACAAATGTACAATCAATTCCTAATTTCTTCATTGTTACACCAAATAAATTAAATGTTCCTCCATATAAAGCCGATGAGCATACAAAATGATCCCCTGCTTCACATATATTGAACACCGCATAAAAATTTGCTGCTTGTCCAGAAGATGTAAGCATCGCTGCAATACCACCTTCTAAATCTGCAATCTTGCCTGCCACAAGATCGTTTGTTGGATTTTGCAATCTTGAGTAAAAGTATCCGCTATCTTCGAGATCAAATAATCGTCCCATTTGGTCACTTGTCTCGTACTTAAATGTTGTACTTTGTACAATTGGAATCACTCTAGATTCGCCTTTTTTAGGATTATAAATACCTTGTACACATTTGGTACCAATTCTACGTTCCGACATGGTAGCCCTCCCAATCTTCTAATTGTAAATATTTTTTATTCAATCATCATTATAATAGCAAAAGTTCCTACACAATGCAAGTGACGACCATATTCCTTATTTTTTATCTTGTTATGTGTAAAAAAATAGAGTAAAATAGTGCTTTGCAAACTTTTATTATGGCATAAATGAAATGAGGTATCTATGAGCACTGATTATAGTTTTATGATAAATGATTTACTTGACTGGTACGATGTCAATGCAAGGGAACTTCCTTGGCGAAACCAGTCCAATCCGTATTACACTTGGGTTTCTGAAATTATGTTACAGCAAACTCGTGTAGAAGCCGTAAAAGGGTACTTTGCTCGATTTATCGAAGCTCTCCCTACGATACAAGATTTAGCAAATGCAAAAGAAGATGAATTACTAAAACTATGGGAGGGACTTGGCTACTATAACCGTGTACGAAATATGCAAAAAGCAGCCATTACCGTTGTAGAGCAATATAACGGTGAACTCCCTCGTGATTATAAAGCACTACTAAGCCTATCTGGAATCGGTACTTATACTGCTGGTGCGATTTGTTCCATTGCTTATCAACTACCTGTACCTGCAGTAGATGGAAATGTACTAAGGGTTACAAAACGTCTAACTGGTTCTTATGATGATATCATGCTTCCAAAAGTGAAAAAAGAATTAGAAGAAGATATGTTGAAAATAATGCCTAAGACACGTTCTGGTGATTTGAATCAAGCACTTATGGATCTTGGGGCTACTATCTGCATTCCCAACGGTAAACCACTATGTGTACAGTGCCCACTAAATGAGAAATGTAAAGCTTACAAAGAAAATCTAACGGATGAACTTCCTGTAAAGTCCTCAAAAAAGGGACGAAAGATTCAAGAAAAGACAGTGATTTTATTTTACTGTAACGGCGAATACGCATTGCATAAGCGTCCAGATAAGGGACTTTTAGCTGGTTTATGGGAATTTCCTAATATAGATAAATCATTATCCATTCCGAAATTGGAGGAATTACTAAAAAAAGAAAATATAGAAGATTATTCATTAGAGTTGCTTGGTGAAGGAAAGCATATATTTAGTCATATTGAATGGCATATGATAGGTTATCGGGTTATTTTACCTTCGAAAGATTCTGAACTTTTTGAAGACCTACAATGGTATTCTAAAGAAGAAATTGCTCGTGATTGTGCAATTCCTACGGCATTTAAAGCATATTCCTCCCAGCTTTAGTCGTTACAATGTATCAAGGTGAAATTCTTTATGAATCTAAAAAGCACTTACATCCTAGAAGATTATCTCTTTTAAGATGAAGTGCTTTTTATTTTATAGTTTACTTGATTCCCATTAAAATACTATCTGCAATATCTAGTTGTTTTCTATGAATTTTAATTGGTAAATAATTGTACCCAGTAAGGTGTATTATTTACTACATAATACCCAATTCCAACTTTTCCGAATTTTTCAGATAAGATATTTGCTCTATGACCTGAAGAATTCATCCATGCTGTCATAACAGCTTCTGGTGTACTCTGTCCATATGCAATATTTTCTCCACATGCCATGTAAGATATATTAAACTCACCTAATACAGTAAAACAGGATGTTCCATCTGGTCTTGTATGTGAAAATACATCTGCGGTTTCCATTGCACGCTTATACGCAGCTTCTTGTAATCTGGTATCTAATGTTACTGGTGACAATCCCTCTGCTTTTCTTTCTTTGTTAATCAAATCCACTACTTGTTGTTCATAAGATTTAGAATCTGTCCCAGCATTATTAGCAGCTACTTTGGATTTTCCACTGACAATTGCGGAGTTATTACCATAATATTTTGTTGAACTAATTGTTGCGCACGCTTTCACTTTATAGTAATAATTCTTTCCTTCTGTAATGGATTTGTCTGTATAGCTTGTACTTGTAGTGGAATTTAGAAAGGAATACGTACCACTTTTTGAAGTTGCACGATAGATTCGATAATTAGTTGCACGGGATACACTTCCCCATGTGAGCTTGATTGCCTTTGTTGCAGATGTTGCCTTTAAATTACTTACTTTACCCAAACAAGCTTTCACTTGCTTAATGGCACTGTAGTTTCCATAAGTTGTTTTATTTTTCTCTTTTTTGTAAGCCCTTACTTTATAATAATATACTTTTGAGCTTATTGTATCTGTATCTTTATATGTCAATTCTTTTGTAGTTTTAATTTTCTCATAAGTTCCGTTCTTAGAGTTAGAACGATAAATCTGATATCCTGTTGCACCACTTACTTTTGTATACTTTAGATTAACAGAAGATGTTGTTCTACTTACAATGGTAAGTGTCGGTGCCTTTGGTTTCGTTGCCGCATCCACATTTAAGATGTGTATAGCATTTCCTATCCAAATTCCTAGTACCAATACAACAGCTCCTAGAAGCAACATACCATGTTTTCGGAACCTCTTATTTGCTTTCATATTTAGTTGCATAATTTCCTCCTCTTATAGTCGACATTTCATGTCTATTTTCGAGTTGTTACTATAATAATTTATCATATCAGTCTAAAAAGGACAATAGAAAAAGAATGGGATCACAAAAAAGGCTAAGATAGTCCCCCTTAAACAATGAGGATACGTTCTTAGCCTTTTCTTTGTTCGTTATTATATATTCCAATTACATTATTTTTTATTGCTTTTTATTGATTGAAAGTGATTACAGATTAGTTATTGATTAACTTATCTTCACCATTCCAGCTGTATAATTGACGGATTTGTTCTCCAACTTTTTCAGAAGAATGTTCAGCAGCTAATTTTCTCATAGCTCTGAAGTGTGCTTGACCGCCTGCTGCAGACATATCTAATAAGAAGTCTTTTGCAAATGTACCATCTTGGATGTCAGATAATACTTTTTTCATAGCTTTCTTTGTATCTTCTGTGATAATCTTTGGTCCTGTTATATAATCACCGTATTCAGCTGTGTTGGAAATAGAATATCTCATTCCAGCAAAACCACTTTGATAGATTAAGTCTACGATTAATTTCATTTCGTGGATACATTCGAAATATGCATTTCTTTCATCATATCCAGCTTCTACTAATGTTTCATAACCTGCTTGCATTAATGCACAAACACCACCACAAAGAACTGCTTGTTCACCGAATAAGTCAGTTTCTGTTTCTGTTCTGAATGTTGTTTCAAGAACACCTGCTCTAGCTCCACCAATACCTAATGCATATGCAAGAGCTTTTTCTTGAGCTTGACCAGAAGCATCTTGATGTACAGCTACTAAACAAGGAACACCTTTACCTGCTTGGTATTCACTTCTTACTGTATGACCAGGTCCTTTTGGAGCGATCATTGTTACGTCAACATCTGCTGGAGGCACGATTTGACCAAAGTGAATTGCGAAACCATGAGCGAACATTAACATATTACCAGCTTCTAGGTTTGGTTCGATATCTTTTTTGTACATAGCAGCTTGTTTTTCATCATTGATAAGAATCATGATAATATCTGCCATTTTTGCAGCTTCTGCAGCTGTGTATACATTAAATCCTTGAGCTTCTGCTTTTGCCCAAGATTTACTTCCTTCATAAAGACCAATTACTACATTAACACCTGATTCTTTTAAGTTTAATGCATGTGCATGACCTTGGCTTCCGTAACCAATAATAGCTACTGTTTTTCCTTCAAGTAATGATAAGTTACAATCTTCTTGGTAAAAAATCTTTGCCATTTTTATTTCCTCCTAAAATATGTTATTCTGTTAGTGCAATGAGCGACTGTCAATCGCGCTAATCTATGTAGTCGGCGATATCACCTAAACCTCTTGATAAACCAGTTAAACCAGTTCTTACAAGTTCTTTGATAACAAAGCCGTCTAGTAGCTTAATAAATGCATCAAGCTTATGTTGATTTCCTGTAAGCTCGATCATAAGTGAATCCATTGCAACGTCTACTACTTTCGCACGGAAAATATCCGCAACTGCAATAATTGCTTGACGTTCCTTTTGGTTTGCCATAACTTTTACTAATACTAATTCTCTACAAACAGAATCGTTGTCTTTTAATTCTGTTATTTCTCTAACATCTTCTAATTTTCCCACTTGCTTCTCGATTTGTTCAAGGGTTAGGTCTTCTCCAGTTACCGCCACTGTCATACGAGAATATCTCGGATCCTGAGTTACACCAACAGATAGGCTATCTATGTTATAGCCTCTTCTACTAAATAATCCAGCAATTCGACTTAATACTCCTGAAGTGTTGTCTACAAGTATAGATAAAACCATTCTTCTCATTATGTACGCTCCTTTAAACAAATTGCCCTACATTATAACTTAATCACAATGGGGCAAAATTATTCTATGTTCAACTTATTTTAATACTATACTTTAATGCTTTTTTAACTAACGCTATTGTAACAACTTGAATTTGCTTTGTCAAGTTTAACCCTATGCACCCATAAGAAGTTATATTCGTAAAGGGAAGTTTCCAATATTAAAATGATTGAAAACTTCCTTCTATCTTTTAATCTACTGGTTGAAAGATAAATTGTCTTAATGCCTCTTGATTTTGTTCTAAATCAATGGATAAGACTGCCATTTTATTCACTTTCGTATTCTCAAATGAATTGTCCACTGGTATACGCATCTGATGGATTTCTGTTGTTCCCATAAACAATACTGTCTTCATGTAACTTAAAATCTCTGAATCTGTTAAATCTGTTGTTACATATGGCAATACTGTTTTCGATAAGGAAACCAAATCACTTAATGGCATTGATTTCGCCTTTTCAAATAAAGCCGAAATTACATTTCTTTGTCGTTGTGTTCTTCCAAAGTCACCATTTGCATCCTGACGAATTCTTGTGTAGGCAAGTGCTTGCTCCCCATTCATGGTATTCATTCCTGATACTACATCTAATACACTTCCACGCTTATAAGCAGTCGTTAGATACTTGTACTCTTTTTCTGTAAGCTCAATATCTACTCCTCCAACTTCGTCAATCACACTTTTAAATGCCTCAAAATCTACCAATACATATCCATCTAACTTAATATTAAAATTATTGGCTATCGTTTGATATAATAGGCTGACTCCACCAAAGGAATAGGCTGCGTTAAAACGATTGTAACCATTGTCTGGAATCTCTACATACATATCTCGCATAAGCGACGTAAGCTTTAATTCTTTATTCTTATTATCTATTGTAGCAATCATAACCGAGTCAGAACGTCCTGTTTGTTTCCAATTGCCCCTCTTATCAGAACCAATTAACAGAATATTAACCACATCCGAATCTGACAGCAAATCACTATCATCCAGCACATTGGATAAATCGGAACTTGTATCACGATCCAGCGCAGAGAATGCATCCGTTACCTCATAATTTACCCTTGCTGCAAATGCGCCTGATACAACTGCCACTACAAGCATAAGACAAGTTAATATTCTTCGCATCATTCGCTTTCGTCTCTTACGTTTTCGCTTTTTTTGGCTTCTTAAACTTTCACTTGTTGCTCTTGGCATACTACTCATATAAACCTCTCTCCCTAAAAAGACACCGTACTGTTATTACGCTATTTTTATGTCGTCCTAACTATATTAACAACATTACACCTATATTTCTTATCATACCTGATTTCCAAAAATGATATTTGATTATACTTACACGTCGGCAAATGCAATTCACATCGTGCAGTGTTGCAAATTTATAGACTATAAGTTTTATCTCATCTGACATTTCATCCTTAAATTGACGATAAAAATATTCTGCTTGCTTCTGCGTATCTAGTAACGCTTGTTTTTGCTTTTCTGCAGTAGCAACCTTGTCCATAACCGTCTGCACAGAAAATCCCGTACTTCCAACTACATTTGCTGTATGCTGTCGGTATAATAGTGTAGGCTTGTCTAAATATACAATCTTACCAAATGCGGAAGCAATTAGTCCTACCCACCAATCATGCATTCTTACCTTCTTTGGAAATGAATTTAATTTCTCAACTAAGCTACGATTTAACATCATAGTACATCCCATCATTTTATTTTCCATTAACATATATGGTAAATCTAATTGGTTGGTAGCCAACTTGTTACTTCTATGAAAGGATTCTGCAATTACATTAAGATTTTCATCTACTACACGAGCATCGGTAAATACTGTAATCGGTATTTGTTTTCCGTACTTTTCTTCTGCTGCTTTCATTTCTTTTAATGTGGTTTCCATTTTATCTGGCAACCAATAATCATCCTGATCACAATACATTACAAAATCGCCCTGCATTGTTCTTGTAGCATCTAAAAAATTAATAGCAGCACCTTTGTTCTGTACATTTGGCTTCCAAAAAATCTGTTCTGGATATTGCCTTTCATATTCTGCTACGATATCCTTTGTAGCGTCTGTTGAACCATCATCACAGATCCAAAGTCGCCATTGTTTCCATGTATTTTTTAAAATTGAATCAATTTGTTCTTTTATATACTTTTCACCATTGTAGGTTCCCATAATAATATCAATTGTTTCCATACATTACCCCATCCTAATTACTCCAATAATTACGATTGGATGTAAATTTTAGTACCCAACTTTTAGGCAAACGATCGTAATGACAACCTAACTTATAGCCTAAGAATTTAAATCCACTTGCAAAGAATAAATCTACTAAGTCCATATATTTTTTCTCTTCGATCATCTGCTTACTTGTTTCTTTTACTAATTTTACTCCTTCTGGAACGGATTGAACAGATCCAAAAATTTCATCAAATTGATTGTGACATACTCCAACATCAAAGTTTCTTTGGAATTGTTGGATATAATTATAATTATGAGAATGTAGCACTTTTGCATCTTTTACATAGCGAACTTTATGTCCAGCCATAATCATCATATATGCCATGATTGCATCTTCTGCAAATATTGTTTTCCTTACAAATCCACCTGCCTCTTTATATGCCTCTCTCTGATAAACGGCACAAACATCAGAACAAAAGAACGCTTTAATTCCCATCGTTGCTAAATCTTTTTTGGATTTTATAATATCTTTGTCTGGATAATTAAATTCTCTTGTATATTTTTCTAATACATCACCGTGCTTTCCTGCCATTTGTCTTGCATAACATAATGTTACGGACTCTTCTTCAAATCCTTTCATTAGATTTTCAATCAACTTGGTATCTGTCGGCACAGCATCTTGTGTCATAAACATAAGATAGTCTGCATCAGAAAGTTCTGCTCCATAATGTCTTGTACCACCATGATCAAAATCTTTCTTTTGAATTGGATGTACTTCTACATCGTATTTTTCTATATAACAATCCACAATATCTTCTCTACCATCTACTATTGTATTCAGTAAGAGAATTCTATTTGGCTGTACTGTTTGTTTACGAATTCTTTCTAATAGTAAATCTAATTTCTGATCTGGTAAATAAGTTGGAATAATAAGATCCAGGCTGTATTTCATTTTATTGCTCCTTTAAAATTCATTCTTCTATATTCAAAAGCTTCTTAACCACCTTTACTGCATCTTGTGCATCTTTGGAGTAACCATCTGCTCCAATTTCATCTGCATAGTCCTGTGTAATAACAGCACCTCCGATAATAATTTTCGCCTTGAGCCCCTCTTTTCTTGCAAGTTCAATTACATGTTTCATCTCCGTCATGGTTGTTGTCATAAGTGCAGATAATCCAATGATATCAACATTTTCCCTCTTGGCAGTCTCAATAATGTCTTCTGTTGGAACATCTTTCCCCATGTCAATTACATCAAATCCATAGTTTTTCAACATAAGTACTACTAGGTTTTTCCCAATATCGTGAATATCACCTGCAACAGTTGCCATGATTACTTTCCCTAATGTCTGGGTTTCACTTTTTTCCAGTTTTGGTTCAAGATAATCTACGGCAATCTTCATTGTCTCCGCACTACTAATTAACTGTGGTAAAAAATAAATCTGCTTATCAAATAAATCTCCTACTTCATTAATCGCTGGAATCAACAATGTTTCAATAATTTCTTGTGGATTTTGCCCTGCCTCAACGGCTGCCTTTACTAAATTGGTAACTTGATTTCGTTTTCCTTTGATAACGGCTTCCATAATTTCATTTTGACTTTTTCCTTCTACCTTAGTCTCAGCTTTTTCTTGTGCAACTAATGTAGTTGGATTTTCTGTTACCCTTTTAATATAATAGACATCTGCTTCTTCTTTATTCATTAATAAATCGGTTGCACATGCTGTATTCATAAGAAGTCCCTGTGATGGATTGGCAATTGCCATAGTTAAACCTTCTCGAATCGCTAATGCTAGAAATGTTGCATTTACAAAAATTCGTTCTGGTAAACCAAATGAAATGTTTGATAAACCACATACCGTTGCAACTCCTAATTCATGTTTACAATAACGAATGGTTTCAAGTGTTTCCCATCCTGCCATTTTATTAGCACCAACGGTATTCACAAGTCCATCTACAATAATATCTTTTTCACTAAAGCCTTGCCTTTTGGCTTCTATTAGAATTGTATCAATAATCTGTTTCTTCTCTTCTAGATTCTTTGGTAACCCTTCATCGGATAATGGAAGTAAAATAAACATGGCTCCATATTTTTTTGCAATCGGAATTAACTTTTCAAATTTTTCCTTTTCTAATGAAATAGAGTTAATCAAAGCACGACCGGGATAGATTCGTAGTGCTGCTTCTAATACAGGAATGTGGCTAGAATCGATAGATAATGGAAGATCGGATGCTAGTGTTAATTCATTGATTACGTTTAACATCATCTCTTTTTCGTCTATTCCATTCATTCCTACGTTTACATCTAAGATAGAAGCACCATGGTCTTTCTGCTCTTGTGCAAAGCGAAGAACCATATCCAAATTACCTTCTCTAAGCTCTGCCTGTAATGCTTTCTTTCCTGTAGGGTTAATTCGTTCACCAATTACCATAAAACGTCCGTCTAGGTCAAATTGCAACGTCTTACGTTCTGTTGTAAGTGCTCTCACTTTTTCTTCGTTTAAAGGTAGTGGCCTAATGTCTTTCACCAAGTCTACCATCGCTTTCATATGTTCTGGCGTACTTCCACAACATCCACCAACAACGGAAGCTCCTTTTTCTATCAACACTTTCATATGCTGTGCAAATTCTTCTGGTTGCATATCAAATACCGTTTCCCCATCCTGTAGATGTGGTAAACCTGCATTCGGTTTTGCAATAATTGGAATCGTTGCAACTTGCTTCATTTCCTCTACTACCGCAACCATTTTATCTGGACCTGTGGAACAGTTTAATCCAACTGCATCTACACCTAGATTTTCAAGAACAATAACCGCTGTTGTAGCATCGGTTCCAAATAGTGTTTTATAATCATCATTAAATGTCAAAGTTGCCATAATCGGTAAATCACAAGTTTCTTTAATGGCAAGTACCGCAGCTCTTGTTTCTTGTAAGCTCATCATGGTTTCTACCACAAATAAATCAACGCCAGCCATCAAAAGATATGCAACTTGTTCTTTGTATACTTCTACAAGTTCCTCAAATTGCATCGTTCCAATTGGATAAAGTTGTTGCCCTGTCATGGTCAAATCACCTGCAACGTACACCTTACGTTCTGGATTTTTTTCTTGTGCACGCTTCACCGCTTCTTTTGATAACCCTACAAGGGTTTTATTTATGCTACTAATTTCATTTTCTAATCCATACTCCTGTAACTTAATTCGATTACCAGTAAATGTTGGTGCATACAAGATATCAGTTCCCGCTTCAATAAAATCCATCTGAAGTCCAATTAAAATTTCTGGATTCTCTAAAATCCACTTTTCCGGGCATACACCTGCTGGCATACCTCGTTTTGATAAATTGGAACCTGTTGCGCCATCTAAGAATACTACTCGCGATTCTGTAAGTACTTTAAATTCATTTTTCGTCATACCAAATACCGCCTTTCTAATATCAAGCTAATCAAACTATTTAATTACGATCTTATCCATAAAACTTACTCTATTAAATGGAAGCATAAAATAGTATCCGTCTGCAAATGTATGAAGCTCTTCTATAATATCACTTGCTAACTTTGCACCAACGATTTCTGCTTCTTCTTTACTCATATCAGGAGAATATCTTGCCACTACTTCGTCTGGCACACGGATTCCCGCCATTTCATTTTTAATAAAATTCGCATTACGATAACTTGTAAATGGCATAATGCCGCATAATATTTTAGTATCTACACTTTTCTTAATTTCATAGATTCGCTCAATATCTTCTTTGGCGTAGATAGGCTGTGTTAAGAAATAGCTTGCCCCTGCATCAATTTTTTTCTTCATTCGTTCTACGACTTTATCCACTCTTCCTACATAATTAAGCGCACCACCGTAGCAAATCGGCTCTGTTTGGAAATGTTCTTGGTTCATTTCTTTCACAAAATTCATTAATTGTATCGAATTATAGTCAAATACACTTGTAGTGCTTGCACGACTTACACTTGGAACAGGGTCACCGGTCACTACTAGGAAATTGCGAATATCATTAATGTACGCACCTAAAATGGTAGAACGCATAGAAATCATATTGCGGTCACGACAACAAATGTGTGGCATTACTGCGGTTCCAACTTCTTTGGCTAATTTGATACTCATAAGCACAGAATCTGCACGACTTCTTCCACCAGGGGAGTCTGCCATGGTAATAATATCCACATTTCTATCTTTTAAATACTGTGCACATTCGATTATTTTATCATATTGGGCATCAAATGGTGGATCGAGTTCTACTGCAATAACTTTCTGACCCATCATTAACTTTTTACTAAAATCACTTATCACTTCTTGTGTACATGTTTCTTTCTCTTGGGAATCGCTCACTTCAATTGATGCCGCTTTTAACATTGGCTTATCTGAGATATTCCTTGCAAGCTTTTCAATATATTCTGGGGTAGTACCACAGCATCCACCGATGATATCGATTCCTAAATCATCTATTTCTAACATATTTTCCACGAAATAATTGGCATTATCCATAAAGACCATACGGTTTTGAAACTGCTCTGGATATCCTGCATTTGGCATACATACGATATACTTATCTTTTGGGAAATTAATTTTTCGTAGTAATTGGCACATATGACCTGAACCAATTCCGCAGTTAAATCCAACAGCATCAATCTCTGGAATCTCACTTGCCTGTTCGATTAAGCGATTTGCCCTAATTCCCATTGAGGAATACCCATTTTGATTAACACAAAAGTCTGTAATAACAAACATATCGCTTTTCGCTTTGATATATGATACCACATTCCGAATCATGGATAAATCGGAAAAAGTTTCAAATAAAATTGCAGACATTTTTTCTTCTATAAAAATGTCACACATGCGCTTATATTGTTCTAACACTTCTTCAGGGGTTACTTCTGGATTCATCGGAATAGGACCAATATCACCTGCAATAAATACGTTGTCAGAAAGATTGGCTGCCTCCACTGCACGTCTTGCAATTTTACATGCAGCACGAAGAATATTTTCCTGTTCATCTGCATTTACTTTTAACAGTTCTGTATTGGCTGCAAATGTATTAGTTCTTAATAATCTAGCTCCTGCTTCAATGTATTGTCTATGTATTGCTTCCACTTTGTCTGGTGCATCCAGATTGGCAAATTCACAAACTGCATTTTCATTCCCATACATTTTGGTATAATAGGTTCCCATAGCTCCATCTGTAATCATTCGATGCTCTTTTAAATATTCTCTTATACTCATAAACATCTCCTTATCTCTTCCAATATGTTTTTCTTTCAATATGTATTGCAACTGCCATCACTGGAATGTTACCCCAGTGATAGCACATTTCTTACTTTTCGCAATGATGGAATAAATATAATCGTAATCATTGCTGCAACACCAACTTGTGTTACATTTGCGATAATAGAATATAATGGTGTAACAAAGTTATGATATAAAATTACTTCTGCTACATAATATCCTGCACATTTAATAATCAATGCACTGAGCATTGCTACAACAATGGATAACACATCTTTTCGCTTATGTGTGATACTTCCTACTATATAGCCTTCTATCCATAAAATAACAAATGTAAAGGGTGCCCATATGGTCCAACCAGATGTCAAATCGGATAGTGCCATGCCGAATGCACCTGCACATGCCCCCATCTTTTTCCCAAATAGAATTGCTGCAATATAAACTGGTACATTTCCTAAATGCACTAATCCACCTGCTGCTGGAATCGGCAGAGTAATGTTAATAAAGCGTGTTGCAATGTATGTAATTGCAATAAACAATGCGGTCATTGTCATATCAGTAATCTTTTCATTTTCCTGTCTCCTTAATTGCTTCATGCGAATTTCTTCCTTCCTAAATTTTATTCACCAAACTCTTCTATATAATCAAATACTTGAGTTTTAAAGTCTTTCCATGCATCTTCATGCTCTACATAATACTTTGGACAAATCTTTCCTGTGATATCATAATGCCTGATAATATCATTTTCCTTCAAATTGTATTCACCACAGATCCAAGCAACTAATTTTACTAAGGATTGGTATGTCTCTTCACTAAACTTACCAGATTCATCTTCATGACAAACTTCTATACTAATGGTATCATCATTTCTTTCATTTGACGCATATGCAATTTCATCTAGCGGAATACACTGTACTATCTCACCATCTAACCCTACGATATAATGACTACTTGCATAGGTTACTTGACTATCTTTTAAACCTTCAAAATAATTGCGATTATTTTCTGCTGTACTTCCTGGATTGGCAGTATAGTGAATGACTACGCCATTTACTGTTTTTAACGGAATGCCTGGTCTGGAATACTCATTTTCTGTTAAATACATCTCTTGTACGTCAACGGTTCCAACTTTTTTTGTAGGATTCAATAGATCTATTATATTTCTTCCATTACTAGAATACCAAATTCCATATAATGTTGTACATATTAATGCAATGGCACTGATTTTTAAAATAATATCTAATGTACTTTTTCTCTTCCTTCTTGCTCTTCGCCGTTTCATATTAGCCCCCTACTATGATACTCTTTACCCTATCATTTGTTCACTTTCATTTTTTTTAGAAACGTTGGATATTCTGTTTTCATTCAAAGGAAATGAAGCAAAGCAGAATTTTCCATTTATGAATGAAAGAAAGCCTGCCGCTCTCATAAGGTTAAGAGCGACAGGCTCTATTCAATTCTTTATTATTCCACAATTACTTACAAAAAACAAGTGAATTTTATTATTCGCCTACTTTTTGAACTTTAATCATGTTTGTAGAACCTTCTACTCCTAAAGGAATACCTGCTGTGATAACAGCGATATTACCATCTTCCACTAAACCAGCTTTTTTCGCTTCTGCTAATGCATGGTTGAATAATTCGGATGTGTGTTCTTTTGTTTCGATTTTAATTGGAGTAACACCCCATACTAAGTTTAATTGACGTAATACTTGATCATTAGTAGAACATCCAATAATCGGAGAAGCTGGACGGTATTTTGCAACACGTCTTGCTGTTGAACCAGACATTGTTACAGAAACGATAGCTTCTGCATTTAAATCATGAGCTGTCATAACTGTTGCATGGCTGATAGCTTCACATACTGTAGCATGGTCAGCTGTATCAAAGATGCTGAAACGCTTTTTGTAGTTAATGTCTTGTTCTGTTCTTTCAGCAATTTTCGCCATTGTTTGCACTGCTTCTACTGGGTATTTACCTGCAGCTGTTTCACCAGATAACATGATAGCACCTGTACCATCGTAGATTGCATTGGCAACGTCAGAGATTTCCGCTCTTGTTGGTCTTGGGTTTTTCATCATGGAATCTAACATTTGAGTAGCTGTGATAACTTGTTTACCAGCTTTATACATTTTCTTAATGATCATTTTTTGAATTGCAGGTACTTCTTCACCTGGAATTTCAACACCCATGTCACCACGAGCAATCATAATACCATCAGATGCTTCGATAATTTCATCTAAATTATCAACACCTTCTTGGTTTTCTATCTTAGAAATAATACGGATTGTATTATTGTTGTTTTCGCTTAAAATTCTTCTTACTTCAAACACGTCAGCTGCTGTTCTTACGAAAGATGCGGCGATGAAGTCATAACCTGTTTTACAAGCGAATGCGATATCCTCTTTATCTTTTTCACTTAAGTAAGGCATTGTTAATTTCGCACCTGGTACGTTAACACCTTTCTTAGTGGAAACTGGACCTTCATTTAAAACTTTACAAACAATATCTGTTTCTGTTTTTTCTTCAACAACCATTTCAATTAAACCATCATCGATCAAGATTGTTGTACCGATAGAAACGTCTTTTGGTAAGCCTTTGTAACTAATAGAAACAATATCTTTTGTTCCTGCGATTTCACGAGTTGTTAATGTAAATGTTTGCCCTTTTTCAAGATATTCTTTGCCGTTTGCAAATTCTTTTAATCTAATTTCTGGTCCTTTTGTATCTAAAAGTGCTGCAATAGGACGTCCAACTTCTTCTCTTACTTTGCAAAGTGCATTAAATCTTTCTCCGTGCTCTTCATAACTACCATGGGAAAAATTAAAGCGAGCAACATCCATTCCTGCTTCAGCAACTTGTTTTAATACTCCTGGTTGATCTGTAGCTGGTCCTAATGTACAAATTATTTTTGTTTTTCTCATTGAATTCTGCCTTTCTTACTAGTATTAAAATGTAAACCAACAGCACGTTCTAAGATAATTTTACCCTCATACTCTCAATTTTATTTTTGAATTTAAAAATTTGAAATTACTGCTAAGGATTTTCATCCCAAAAAGTGTTTTGCCATAGTATCCCCATGAAAGTATGACTTATCTTATCTGCGTTAGCTTGTGCTTACGAGAGAAACTATTTTCTATTTATCTCGTTTAAAAAAGACACCAGATATTCTGATGTCTTTTTTCGTTTCTATATAATCTCAGAAATACTGACTAATTGTAACAAAAAATCCGCACTCTTTCAATACATTTTTATTGGTATCACTATTTTTCAACACTATAGTTAGGTGCTTCTTTTGTGATATGAATGTCATGTGGATGACTTTCTTTTAAAGACGCTGCAGAAATTTTAACAAACTTTCCTTTTTCCTTTAATTCTTCGATTGTTCCTGTTCCACAGTAACCCATACCAGAACGAATACCACCAACTAATTGGAATACAGTATCTTCAACAGTACCTTTGTATGCAACACGTCCTTCAACGCCTTCTGGAACTAATTTCTTAGCATTTTCTTGGAAATATCTATCTTTACTTCCATTCTCCATAGCACCGATGGAACCCATACCACGATATACTTTATATTTTCTTCCTTGGAATAATTCGAATGTTCCAGGAGCTTCATCACAACCAGCAAAAATACTACCCATCATACATACGTTGGCACCTGCTGCGATTGCTTTTGTCATATCACCAGAATACTTAATACCACCATCTGCGATGATTGGAATATTGTATTCTTTCGCTACTTCATAACAATCCATAATCGCTGTTACTTGAGGAACACCGATACCTGCAACAACACGAGTTGTACAGATAGAACCTGGTCCGATACCAACTTTAACTGCGTCTACACCAGCTTCAATTAAATCTCTTGTAGCTGCGCCTGTTGCAACGTTACCTGCGATAATTTGTAATTCTGGGAACGCTTCACGCACCATTTTTACTACACGGATTACGTTTGCAGAGTGACCGTGTGCTGTATCAATTACAATAGCATCTACTTTTGCTTTTACTAATGCTTCTACACGCTCTAAGATATTTGCTGTTACACCAACACCCGCTGCACATAATAATCTACCTTGAGAATCTTTGGCAGATAGAGGGTATTTGATTTGTTTCTCAATATCTTTAATTGTAATTAATCCTTTTAAGTTACCATCCTTATCTACAATAGGAAGTTTTTCTTTTCTTGCTTTTGCCAAAATTTTCTTTGCTTCATCTAATGTAATACCTTCCTGTGCTGTAATTAAGCCTTCGGAAGTCATACATTCTTTAATCTTACGAGAAAAATCTGGTTCAAATTTTAAGTCACGGTTTGTAATGATACCAACTAATTTTTTTCCTTCTGTAATAGGCACACCAGAGATACGGAATTTTGCCATTAAATTGTTGGCATCTTCTAATGTATGCTCAGGAGATAAATAAAATGGGTCAGTGATTACACCATTTTCAGAACGTTTTACCTTATCTACTTCTTCTGCTTGTGCTTCAATTGACATATTCTTATGAATTACGCCAATACCACCCTGTCGAGCCATGGCAATCGCCATTCTGTGTTCTGTAACTGTGTCCATACCTGCACTCATCATAGGGATATTCAACTTAATTTTTTTCGTTAATTGTGTTGATAAATCCACCTGATTAGGAATAACCTCTGAATAACCTGGTACCAATAAGACATCGTCAAATGTAATACCTTCACCTATAATAGTACCCATTTTAAAACCTCGCTTTCTTTCGTCATTAACCTGTAAAATATAAATCTTCTTAGTATGATAATTTTTAAAATTATAGCCAAGATTATATCGTTTGTCAAGGCAAGGAATCACTTATCATTTATTAAATTAATTAATATCATTTATTATGTTCAAATTATTTTTTTACTTTACTTGGTGCTTTGTTATACATACAATCCACCATCTTGTCTGTTGGATCAAAGTAAATTTTTACTTGTCCTTCTTCACCAGAAGTAATAATTAAGTACGCTTTGCTTCGAGTCTTACTATAATCGCGAATTGTTTTGATATCGCGTTCGAATTCTTTTGCTCTCTCTGGGGATGCAACCACTTCCACATTTTCCATATCAATACGTAATAATGTTTTTCGTTTTGCTCCTCCTTTAATTTGGTCAAAATCAATCTGACCATCACAAAAGATATACTCATACTCTAACTTGGATAATCTAGGCCATGCATAGAATGCAATAACAGCCAAAATACCTGTCACTGGTGCAAATAATGCTAATTGTCCTAAAATAGCTAAGAACACTGACATAATCAAACCTGCAACAAGTAACGCCTTTAAAAGAGTCGATGTAAATGGCGGATTTTTCTTTATACTTGCTTCTGCATATGATTCGTTCATCTTATTCCTCCTCGTATAATAAGTTTATAGCCAAGAAAAATTGGTTATAAACCTATTCTT
>CAYPEJ010000003.1:167769-189723 GCA_964409685.1 uncultured Anaeromicropila sp. | reverse complement strand
GAGCACACGGCTGTTAACCGTGGGGTTGTTGGTTCGAGCCCAACTCGGGGAGTTAAGGCTCCATGGTCAAGCGGTTAAGACACCGCCCTTTCACGGCGGTAACAGGGGTTCAAATCCCCTTGGAGTCACTGATAAGTTTGAAATATAACTTATAACGCCGACGTGGCTCAATTGGCAGAGCAGCTGATTTGTAATCAGCAGGTTATCGGTTCGAGTCCGATCGTCGGCTGTTAAGGCCCAATGGCTCAGTTGGTTAGAGTGCCGCCCTGTCACGGCGGAGGTCGGGGGTTCGAGTCCCCCTTGGGTCGCTAATTATGGTAAAGAAGTTCTTTGTTGGTAGTTTTTATTAGTTTATCAACAAAGAACTTTTTTGATTCATAAGAAAGTCCGCTTTGCTATATTTCTTATGAATCAAAAAGCTCCTAAAAAGCAGGAGCAGTTTTACTTGAAAATAGAATAAAGGACGGAGCAGGTTTGCTCAATCCTTTATCGTATTACCTAAGTAAGGTTGGAATATAAATTGTAGAGTTGTATACGAGACCTGTATGTACGGTTCAATGGTAGGGGCTAGAAAACGATTCTCCCTCTACCCTATTTACAGTATTATAGTGGGATTAGAAAATACGACCCTGAATTTCGGCAGAGAAACTAGAACGATTACGAATTGTAATTCGGTAAACATGATCTTCTTCTAAATCGTCAATGAAAGCGGTTACTCGACTATCATCAAAAAATTCTTTATATTCGCTAGTATGTGTCTCAGTGTCATAAACATCAACCATCCAATATGCATCATCATAGTTGGTAAAACGAATATAAAGATTAGGTGTAGAATTACCTAAGTAAGGAGTAACATAGACGCGAATTCGTTCGCCCTCTTCCAACGTTGTTCTAGAAAATACGTATTGATCTTCATTAATATCATAAACTGTATAAGCCATAATATTGGTTGAAGATGTTGTTGTTAGACATGTAATAAGTGCAAATGCAAATAGAATAGGTTTAAATTTTTTAAATAATATCTTCATGATATCTCCTCCATTGATAAACTTTTAATTCTAATAGCGCTATTTACAAGTGTAATTATAGTATTATCTATGTACTTTTACAATTTCGGAACAAGCTATCTATTCCAAAAAGAGTTCTAACTATTCTCTTGCGAACAGAACAGTATAACAATTTGTGACATAAAGTAAAATCAATCCATATATATCCTTAGTAAAATCTTGAAATCCAGAAAAATTATAGACAATTACTTAAATTCTGTCTATAATTGTCGAGTTACCAACAAGTTTATATTAGGAGATGGATTGTGAAAGTAAGTAAATCAAAAGTATTAGTTGTATCCACGATAGCAACCACTGTCATTTATCTAGTATGGCGAACATTTTTTACATTGCCATTTGGATGTGGTGCAGTGGCAGTTATCTTTGGGATTGCCTTACTGTTGTCTGAGATCTTTGGAATGTTCGAGCAGATTGTGCATTTTAAGAGTATGACCAATTTGAAGACACCAGAGAAACCAGAAGTTGAGGGATTGGAGTATCCGACAGTTGATGTATTAATTGCGACTTATAATGAGCCGATTGAGCTACTATTTAAGACGGTAAATGGATGCGTTAATATGGAGTATCCAGACAAGAATAAAGTAAATATATTTCTATGCGATGATGGGAATCGTATGGAGGTGCGGGAACTAGCAGAACAGTTTAAGATTGGCTATCTTGCTAGAACAGAACATAAGGGTGCAAAAGCTGGCAATTTAAATCATGGACTTGCTCATTCAAGTGGTGAGTTAGTGGTGACATTTGATGCGGATATGATACCAATGAGTAATTTCTTAATGGATTGTGTACCGTATTTTATGAAAGATTTAGCGGAAGCTAAGAGAATTGAACAAGAAGAAGGAGTAGAGGCGAGACTTAAACGAGAAGGAAAAATCGGATTTGTTCAGACGCCACAGAGTTTTTACAATTTGGATTTATTTCAGTATAACTTATATTCCGAAGATAATATTCCAAATGAACAGGATTATTTCTACCGTGATATTCAGTTGGCGAAAAATGAGACCAATTCTGTAATCTACGGTGGTTCCAATACGATTTTATCAAGAGAAGCCTTAGAAGAAATCGGTGGTTTTGTTACAAATGTAATAACAGAAGACTTTGCAACAGGAATGTTGATACAATCCAAAGGGTATCAATGTATTGCCACTGACCAAGTCTATGCATCGGGATTATCCCCTGAGGATTTAAAGAACTTAATCAAACAAAGAAGAAGATGGGCAAGAGGTTGTATTCAGACAGGACGAAAATGGAACATTTTATTCCGTAAAGGGTTAAATATGAGCCAAAAGATTTCCTATTTAACATCCATTGCGTATTGGTACGATAGTATTAAGCGTTTTATTTATATGTTAGCACCGATTATGTACTCGGTATTTGGTGTTACCATATTTATTGCAAATCCACTAGAATTGTTAGTATTTTGGCTTCCGATGTATTGGATTAATAGCGTTACGATTAAGCATTTATCAGGAAATATTCGAACCTTGCAGTGGACGAATATTTACGAAACCATTATGTTTCCATTGTTACTAAAAGATGTTTTATTCGAGATTGTAGGGCTTTCTGAGAAAAAGTTTGCGGTTACAACAAAAGGGGCAGCAGAGGAAGAGGGATGGTATCATTTTAAAATGGCGATTCCGCATATGATTCTTGCGGGATTAACTTGTTTTGGAATGGTACGTTGTATCTATATTATTTTCTCAACTGGAAATGTTGCCATATCGTTCTTGTTGTTTTGGTTAGTAATTAATATGTACAACTTGGTAATGGCATTATTTTTCATGTTGGGAAGAAAGTCATTCCGTAAGTCAGAACGATTTGCAATTGAAGCACATTGTGAAATAAAAAGTGGATTCCGTAAGTTATCTGGTAAGACATGTGATATATCAGAAGGTGGTTTTTCTATCATATTTGATGTACCACAATATATGGACCCAGAGGCAGAGCATCAGGTTATGCTACAAGATGGGGGATATCAAGCAACATTTTGGGCGAAGATTGTTCAAGTTATGCGAAGGGATGAAGATTGGAAATATGCATTCCAAATCTCAGATATTAAGGAAAAAGAGTACAAGCAGTTACTTCATATTGTACACGACCGCGTGCCGCCGTTGACGACACATGTTCGTGAAGATATTGGATTTTATGATTGTATCAAGATAAATTTCTTAAAACGAACTGTAGTGAAGAGTTATCATTTTAGTAGAAAATTAAGCCGTATTACATTTGATAAGAAGTTTCTAGATACAGATGGGGACAAGTTAAGATTACTTAGTTTTGATTACTGGTATGTTTCTTTAAGTGAGAAAAAGACGAAAGATGTAAAGGAAAAACGTGTAGTGGAGATTGGTTCTGGAATTACTTTAAATCTAGAGTATGAAAGAACATTGGAGTATGGAGGCAACAAATATGACAATCAAGAGCGTATTTGTTTATATAGAATAGCGAATAGAGAAGCAATTTATTATAATCCTGCGATTCACACGGTACTTTTAGGGCTAGAAAATGAATCCAGAGAGGTTGCGTATAAAAAACGTAAGCAGGAAGAAAAAGAATTTGATGAAATGGAATATTTGTATAGTGTTCCATGTTTAAATAAAGAAAGTATTAAAAATGCATTTTTACCGAAAAAAGCGAAAGAATTTGTGCAATTTATTTTTATGGGCATGCTTTTTGGACAACTATTTTTTGGCATAAATGTACTTGGAGCCGAAACAAAGATTTCTGTGGACGGATTTGAATATACATCCAATGGCGGAATGGTATCTTTTAGGGCATTAGAAGAGGAAGAGAAGTTAAAGGTTACTTATAATACAGAGGATGAGAAGGAAGGGTATTATTCTTTATATTTCTCAACATCGCAGCAAGCGTATATGGAATATGGTGATATGGTATCTTTCTGGATAAATGCAAAAGAACAGGTTCAAATGACGCTGAATGTAGTTGCAAATTGGGAAGGATATCAGCTTGAGGATGGTTGTAATGTATATCTGAAAGAGAAGAAAACAGATTATTACAAAGTAGTAGTTGTGGAAAATGGGACATTTACTATTCCAGAAGGTTTTATCGGGAAAGTTTGCATACCGATCTTTGCAGATGTTATGGAAGATGGAAAAACAGTGTTATCCAATAGCGTTGGTTTCACTGTAGTATTAGGTGATCATGAAACTACTTCCTTTACAATGTCGAAGCTGAATTTTTTAGATGTGAATGACTTTTTCAATTCTGCACATTTAGAGCAGTATAAAGTAATGGGGAATACCTATGTAGAACTACCAGTTCAGGGAGAATTTTATTATGATTATTCTCTAGAAGTGGTGGGGGAAGCAGTGAAAGAGAAAGAAGCTAATTTTTATCTGGAGACAACTGTAGAAGGTGTGGAACTGACACCTACTGGTCGTTTGACCGTAACAGATAGGGCAGAGGCACAGCCTATTACCATTTGTGCTAAGATAAGTGATAACTTGTTGTTTCAACAGGAAGTTATATTAAATCAATCATGGGTGGTACTAGAAGAGGATGAAGGAGCAAGAAACTTTCAAGTACCAAGTACGGATGAGATTGGGGATTATTCGAAGGATTCCTTTGTACCAGATTGGTTGATACAAATGATAGGATTGTTGGGTATCACTGTTTTTGCTACTTTGTACTATTGCAAAATTCGAGTGTATCACAACAACTGTAAGAAAGGGTAGGAGATATGTTATTCTCAAGTACGATATTTTTGTTTTATTTCCTGCCAATAGTTTTATTACTATATTATGTGGCGTTTCAGTCAAGGAAAGTTCAGAATATATTACTTTTAATCGTAAGTTTGTTTTTTTATGCATGGGGAGAACCTGTGTATGTGTTTTTAATGATAGGGTCGATTCTATTTAACTACATTATGGGACTATGGATAGATGTTTCCAAGAAGAAATGGGTATTAGTACTTACTATTATCGGAAATCTTGGTACATTATTTATCTTTAAATATTTGAACTTTGTAATACGAAATGTGAATCTTGCATTAGATGAGGCGAATCAATTCAAAGTACCAAACATTATTTTGCCGATTGGAATCTCATTCTTTACATTCCAAGCAATGTCATATGTAATTGATGTGTACCGTCAAAGTGTTAAAGTACAAAAGAATCCATTTTACCTAGGACTATATGTAGCGTTCTTTCCGCAGTTAATTGCAGGACCGATTGTACGTTATTCAGATGTGGAAGAACAGATTATAAATCGTAAGGAAAGTTTGGAAGGATTTTCTGTGGGTTGTTGTAGATTTATTCTTGGATTATCGAAGAAAATATTGTTATCCAATACAATGGCGGTTGTAACGGATCGTGTTTTTTCTTTACAAGGGCAAGGGGCGATACCAACCACATTAGCCTGGCTTGGTGCGATTTCGTATACCTTACAGATCTTTTACGACTTTTCAGGATACTCAGACATGGCAATTGGGCTAGGACTTATGTTTGGATTCCGATTTGAAGAGAACTTTAACTATCCATATATTTCTAAGTCCATTAGTGAGTTTTGGAGAAGATGGCATATCTCATTAGGAAGTTGGTTCCGTGAGTATGTGTATTTCCCACTTGGCGGGTCAAGGGTGAAAAATAAGGATACTATGATTCGTAACTTATTTGTTGTATGGTCATTAACAGGGATTTGGCATGGTGCGGAATGGACATTTATCTTCTGGGGGATGTTGAATTTCGTGTTTATTGTGCTAGAGAAAGTGTTTGATTTTGAAAGAAGTCATATTCATTCTGGAATAAAGCATGTTTACTGTATGCTTGTGGTTGTTTTGGGGTGGGTGTTGTTCCGTTCTACAGACCTAGTACAAGCAGGTAATTATATTGCCAATATGTTTGGCTTTACAAGTAGTGGATTCTTCAGCGATACGGCATGGATGTTTATCCGTGAAAATGCAATATTTTATTTTGCTGGAATTGTATTTGCCATGCCATTTGCGAAGAGAACAAATCTATATCTAGTGAATCAACAAAAAGGATATAAGTTTATTAATCTATGTTATCCAGTTTGTATGCTGTTTTTACTAGTTGTTTGTGTAAGTTACTTAGTAAAAGGAACTTATAATCCATTTATTTACTTTAATTTTTAGACAGGAGATGGATATGAACCATTTTTTTAGAAAAAAGGCGATTGTGGCAGTATGTTTTGTGCTTTTTATCGGAATCAGCTTTTTTGTAAATGTAGGGAATCTGTCATTAGACTTGGATTTGAAAAAAGGAGTAACCAGTGTTATTTCACAAGTGGAAACCAGTATGAATGAACAAGTAGTTGGAAAATATGGATTAGTTGACTTCTTCGGTTATTTGCAAAGAGTAATGGGAAAAGAAGAAGTGAATGATTTTGAAGTAGTTCAGGATGAGCATGGATTTTTACACTACACATATTTTGGTGATGGTGCAAAGGATATGTCGGACTTAGTAAAAAAACTAAGTAAGTTTCGAAGTCAGATTAAAAATAAAGAGACTGAATTCTTATATATTATGGCACCTGATAAATACATTCCTGGGTATACTACATTTTCAACAGGTGTACCGTATAGTTATGCAAATGAAACGGCAGATAATTTCATTGCAGAATTGAAAAAAAGAAAATTAGATAGTATTGATTTGCGTGATTTTTTATCGGAAAGTGGAATTGAGAATTCAAAGTTATTTTATAAGACGGACCATCATTGGACGATTGAGACGTCATTCTGGGCGTTTTGTACGATTTTAGAACAGATGAAGGAAAAGTTTGATTTTGAGCCGGAGCATTTATTGGAAGTAACAAATCTAGACAATTATAATCAGATCACATATGAAAATTCATTTGTTGGTTCTATGGGGCGAAAAAATGGAATTTTATATAGTGGAATTGATGATTTTACTTTGATTTATCCAAAGTTTGAGACGAACTATATTTATAGAGCAACTACTAAGGCGAATACCATTGAGTTAACAGGTCGATTTGAACAAGCCTTATTGACCATGACACCGTTTACCTATACTGGAAGCCAGTATGATGTAGAAGCGGATAAGTATTCTAGTTATCTTTATGGAAATCAAGGAGTTGCTCATATCCAGAATAGGGAAGTAGATGGACCAAAGATTGCAATTGTAAAGGATTCTTTCATGATTCCAGTTGCTGCATTTTTATCTACAGTGTGTTCGGATGTGTATTTATTGGATACAAGATACTATGACGAAAGTATAGTAGATTATGTAAACGAAATTGAAGATTTAGATTATGTATTTGTGTCTTACACACCGCAGGATTTAGTAGAAGATTTCTTTACATTTGATTAAAATGAGTAAAGGTTAGGGACTATTGTAAAGATGGTCCCTAACTTGCATTTTGGAGCATAAGGATAGTGAGAAGGGACAATAAACTTACTCGGTAAATACTATTTATTGGTTTGATTATACCCTAAAAATTTGATATATTTTATAGTGATTTTTATAGTAAAATTGTGCAAAGTACATGTTATGTATGAAAAAAGTGTATTTGATGCGAATCAATTGAAAGCTCATTTTTGGAATGGTAAAATGAATTTGCTATTAAAAAAGAGAAGCTATTAAAAATTTTAAAAAGGATGTGGGCAAATGAAAATGAAGAAAAAATGGACAGCCCTTATGCTTTGCATCATGATGATTGCGTCTGTGATTAATATTATGCCAGCTACAGTTTCTACAACTGTAAAAGCTGCAACAAAGACAAAATCTCAATTATATGTTGAAGCAATGGGAAGCGGCTGGAACTTAGGTAACAGTTTTGATGGTTTTAACAGTGATTATTCTCAAGACACAGGAGAAACTTCTTGGGGTAATCCAGTAGTAACAAGAGAACTTATCCATGAAATCAGAGAAAGAGGATTTGATAGTATCCGTATTCCTTTCACAGTAATGGGTCGTTGCGATGAAAACTATGTAATCGATCCTGATTTCTTAGAAAGATATGTAACAGTTGTTAACTGGGCATTAGATGAAGGATTCTATGTAATGATTAACCTTCACCATGATTCTTGGAACTGGATGAAAAACTGGCAATTGAACGAATACTCTCCAGTATACAAAGAATATGTAGCTATTTGGACTCAATTGTGTGAAGTATTCAAAGATGCAGATGAACACTTAATGTTTGAATCCATCAACGAACCACAATACAACGATGCTACAATGGATTGGGGTGTTGCAACAGGTGTAAAACATACAAACGAAATCAACCAAACACTTTATGATTTATGTAGAAATTCTGGTGGAAACAATGCAACAAGAATGTTAGTATTCCCTACATACACAACAAATGATGCTGCATCTGTATGTACAGGTCTTGCTGACTTCATTTTAGGATTAAACGATGAAAACATCATCGCTACATTCCACTACTATAGCCAATGGGTATACAGCTCAAACTTAGGTAAAACAAGATTTGACGAAGTATTATGGCAAACAGATGGTGTTGATGTTACACCAAGATCTTCCTTAATCGCTTCTTTCAACAGCGTATATGATAACTTAGTTTCTAAGGGAATTGGTGTTGTTTGTGGAGAATATGGTTTATTAGGATTTGATAAATCTGACTATGGTTTACAAAATGGTGAAACATTAAAATATCTTGAATTCATCAACTACTATGCAAAACAAAAAGGCATCTGCTTAATGCTTTGGGATAATGGTCAACATATGAACCGTTACAACTATGAATGGAACAACCCAACATTCGGTGCTATGATCGAAGCAAGTATGACAGAACGTTCTTCCTATGCAACAGGTTTAGACACAATTTATGTAAATGATAACAACAAATCTGAAGATGTAGAAATTCCTTTAACATTAAACGGAAATACATTCGAAGGTATTTATAATGACGGTGTAGCTTTAGTAGAAGGTACAGACTACACATATGCAAACGAAACAGTAACATTAAAAGGTAGCTTCATTGAAAGCTTAATCTCTGGTGACTATGGCGTAAAAGCTTCCTTAAAAATGAAATTCAGCGCAGGTTGTGACTGGACACAAAACATTACATATTACAACAACCCAGTATTAAAAGATGCTACAGGAACAACAGAAAGCTTTGAAATTCCAGTTGATTTCAACGGAACAACAGTAGAAAAAGCTACATCTCAAACAGGTTACTGGAGCTTTGTATCCAACAATACATGGTGGCAATATCTTGAATATGACTATGAATTTACAGCTGATTATGCAGATAGCACAATCAATATGTTACCAAACTACTTAAAATTAGTAGATAACAAAACAATTGACTTAATCTTTACATTCTACGATGGAACAGTTGTAACATATACAATTACAGCTAGCAACGGAACTATCACAGGTACTCAGACAGCAATTGAATCTTCTATTACAGGTACACCAGCAGAACCATCTATCTCTCCAATCGTACCAAGTGAAGAGCCAAGTGAAGAACCAGTAATAAGCGAAGAGCCAAGTGAAGAACCAGTAGTAAGCGAAGAACCAAGTGAAGAACCAGTAATAAGCGAAGAGCCAAGCGAAGAACCAGTAATAAGCGAAGAGCCAAGCGAAGAACCAGTAATAAGCGAAGAGCCAAGCGAAGAACCAGTAGTAAGCGAAGAACCAAGTGAAGTTCCAAGTGTACAACCAAGTGCTGATGCTTCTGCACCAGACGTAAAAGTATCTACTTCCGTAAATGGTGGCGTTTCTCAATCTTATACAATTACTGCAAAAGAAGGTACAACAGTTGATTTATCTAAGTTAACAATTAGATTCAACTATACAAAGGACGGAAATGCAGAACAAACATTCTGGTGTGATAGTGCAGGTCTTCAAATGAACGTAGCTCCATACTATGTAAGCATGACAGACGATGTAAAAGGAACATTTGGTAATGGATACTTAAATATCACATTTGACACAGATTATGAATTAACACAAGGTTCCTTAACATTAGGTGTACGTTTCAATCAAAGCGATTGGAGTGCATATTCAAACTTTACAGCAGGTAGCTATGAAGTAATCTATGATGGAGTAGTGGTTGCTACTTTCTAGAATTAAATAACAGCTTGAATTAAACAACAGGTTTGAACTATATCAAAGAGTGCAGTTTGTGAATCAGAAAACTGCACTCTTTTAGTTTCTTATTTATTTCATAATCATGTTACGTCTTTACTTTTTGCGAAAAATGTGTAAAATAAAAAGTATACATATTGTACATTGTATTTATTTGAAATTTACTTTAAAATGAAAGAACAGGAAGGGGAGATCCAGAGTCATTTAGAGGAAATTCATTTAGGTACATCATTTTGGGGAATTACAAAAAGTTGTGTCAAAATTTACTATGATAATTAATGGAGGGAAACGATATGAAAAAAAAGGGTATTAAGTTAAGAGTCAAAATTTTGGCATTAGTTATTGTGCCAATTGTAGCAATTGGGATTATTTCGTTAGTGAGTTGTTATAACTCACAAAAAAGTCTTGCATATAGTCTGATTTCAGAACAGTTACGTTCGGTTGCATTTAGTGTAGATGAAATGTTTCGTACATATGTGGATGGAGATTATACATATGATGGTGAAACATTGAAAAAGGGAAATGAAGTGTTATCTGGAAATTTCACACTGCTCGATCGAATTCGACAGAATTTAGACGTGCATGTGACAATCTTTTGGCAGGATACAAGAATGTTAACAACATTGTTGGATGAAAATAAACAGAGAATTATCGGAACATCTTTAGATAAAGAAATTGCAGAAGAAGTGTTGGCTGGAAATGAGTATTTTAGTTCTCATATGAATATTGAGGGAAAAAAATACTGTGGTTATTACATACCATTAAAACAAGATAATGGAGATGTTGTGGGTATTATTTTTACAGGGAAATCCAAAGTAGAAGTAGACCACGAGGTATGGGCAACAGCAACCCGACTTTTTGTTGCAGTTGGTATCGTACTAATTGTTGCACTTATCTTTACAATTTTAGTAATTCGAATATTGCTTAGTGGTATGCAACATGCGATTGATGGCTTAAACACGGTTGCAGATAATGACTTAACATTTCAATTGAAAGAGAAGGTTGTAAATCGAAAGGATGAAATTGGTAATATGGCTGGTGCGGTTCATAAATTGATTGAATCCTTCGCTGATATGATATCAAGCATCAAACATGCAACGAGCCAACTTAGTGAGAATTCAGCTACATTTGATGAAACGTTAGTTGTTATTGGTGATAGTGTTTCAAATGTAAATTGCGCTATAGAAGAGATTGCGAAAGCAAGTAGTTTACAAGCAAATGATACTATGGATGCACATATGAAAATGAATAGTATGAACACCGCAATTGAGAATACGATTAATAGTGTAAAAGCGTTGAATACAAGCTGTAAAAAAATGCAAAGCTACAGTAATACTGCGGAAGAAACGCTAGTAGAACTAGAAAACATTGCAATGCTTACGAAAGACTCAGTTAACAATGTACATCATCAAACAGGTGTGACCAATCAATCTGCACAATTAATTCAAGAGGCAACGCAACTGATAACAGATATTGCAAGTCAGACAAATCTATTATCCTTAAATGCAAGTATTGAGGCAGCTCGTGCAGGTGAAAATGGAAAAGGATTTGCAATTGTAGCAGAAGAAATTCGTACTTTGTCAGAGCAATCTGCAGAATCCGCAGTGAAGATTACCAACATAGTAAATGATTTGCTTCACAATTCGAATATTAGTGTATCTACTATTGGGGAAGTGGTACAAAATGTAGATACTCAAAATGATAAATTACATCGAACCAAACTGCTTTTCCAAGAATTAAATGGTGAGATACTAGAAGTTGCTAGTTCTGCTGATGCGATAGAGGAAAAAATGGCTGTTCTTAATACATTGATTGATGATATGAATGAGTTAGTAGAAGTACTTGCATCGATCGCACAACAAAATGCTGCAAGTACAGAAGAAACATCTGCAACAATGGAGGAACTGAAATCTGCGGTTGATAAATGTAAAGATGAGATGCAAATGTTATTAGAATTGTCAGGTGAATTAAAAGAACAAACTCATCGATTTAAGATGTAATTTTGAAATGAAAAACAATAAATAGAAAATGGAGATTATAGATTGACACAATACGAGATATTACGGAAGTATTTTGGATACACAACATTTCGAAAGGGACAAGAATTATTAATACAGAGTATTTTACAGGGGCAAGATGTGCTTGGCATCATGCCAACAGGGGCTGGAAAATCCATCTGCTATCAGGTGCCAGCTTTGATGATGGAGGGGATTACTTTAGTAGTGTCCCCTCTTATCTCCCTGATGAAAGATCAGGTAACTGCATTGAATCAAGCGGGAGTTCATGCAGCTTATATTAACAGTTCTCTAACAGAACGACAGATATCTATGGCGTTAGCCAATGCTGCGAGGGGGCAGTACAAGATAATCTATGTTGCACCAGAACGGTTAGAGACACCAGGTTTTTTAGAGTTTGCTTTGAATAGTAATATTTCTATGGTAACCATAGATGAAGCTCATTGTATCTCGCAATGGGGACAAGATTTTAGACCAAGTTATTTAAAAATCGTTGAGTTTATTCGGCATTTGCCAAAGAGACCAGTAGTCAGTGCATTTACAGCAACAGCCACGTTAGAAGTAAAGGACGATATTATATGTATCCTAGGATTACAAGATGCGAATGTGCTGATTACGGGGTTTAATCGAGAAAATTTGTTTTTTGAAGTCAGAACACCTGAGAAGAAAAGCAGTGAGTTACTAGAATATATAAAAGAACACAACGTAGATAGTGGAATTATTTATTGTGCTACAAGAAAAAACGTAGAAAAAGTTCATGAACTATTGGTTGACAATGGAATAGAGGCAACAAAGTATCATGCTGGCTTGTCCAATGAGGAAAGACAGCAGAACCAAGAAGATTTTATCTATGATAAGAAAATAGTTATGGTGGCAACCAATGCATTTGGAATGGGAATTGATAAGTCTAATGTTCGATATGTCATTCATTTCAATATGCCACAAAGTTTAGAAAATTATTATCAGGAGGCAGGGCGTGCAGGACGTGATGGAGAGCCGTCAGAATGTATTTTATTGTACTCGCCTCAGGATATTATGATTAACCATTTTTTGATTGAAAGTGGAAGTGCCAATTCTGAGTTATCTTATGAAGACGCTATGGTGATTCAAGAGCGAGATGAAGAGCGTTTGAATAAGATGATCGGTTATTGTTTAACCAAACAATGTCTTCGTAATTATATCTTACAGTATTTCGGTGAAAGTACATCTAAGGAATGTGAACATTGCTCTAATTGTCTGGCAGAAGGAGAAGAGATTGATATTACAGATTTAAGCATAGATATTATCAATTGTATTCAAGAAAGTAGACAGAGATATGGTGTGCGCGTCATTATCGGTACCCTACGTGGAGAAACTTATGCAAAGCTTATGTCTTATGGTGTAAATCGTTTGAAGTCCTATGGAATTGCCAAAGAGGTAAGTGAGGGAAAATTGCAGCAGATTATCAATTATTTAATTGTAGAAGGATATCTGACGTTAACAAAGGATAAGTATTCTTTGATTAAATTATCACCAAAGGTAGATGATTTGTTGCAAGGACTAGATACCTTGACAATGAAATATCATCCAGAGAAGGAAAAGAAGAAGTCTACTACAATTACAAGTACTAGAGGAAAGACTGATTTACTTACCTCAAAAGGACTTGATTTGTTTGATAAATTGCGTATGCTTCGAATGGAGCTTGCCAAAGAAGAAAATGTTCCACCATATATCATTTGTTCGGATAAGACTTTGGTTGATATGTGTGTGAAACTTCCACATAATAAGGCAGAGATGTTAGCGGTAAATGGTGTTGGTGAAAATAAATATGAGAAATACGGAGAACGTTTTGTTACTCATATTCGAATGGAGACAGGGGATGTTCGAGAAGGTTACTGCTTTGAAGGTGCGGAATTGGAAATGAAGAATCAAGGAGCCGTACAGAGTAGAAATAAAAAAACCCGTAAGAAACAAGAATTTTCTCTGACACATGAAATGGCAGAACAGTTGGAGTATTATGATGTTGCGCCACTTAGTTCATTGGTGGATCAGATGAATGATTTACGAGATGAAGGTGTGATGAGACGTATAACTGGAGTTTCCATTATGAAACAGTTGACGGAAGATGGGTATATTCAAGAGGTCGAAAAGAATGGAAGAATTAATCGCTCGGTGACACAAGAAGGGATCGACTTCGGGATTATCTTGGAGATAAAACATAGCCAGAAAGGATTTCCTTATGAGGTATTTTCTTTTACGGAAGAGGCACAGAGGGAGATTGTTAAGATGGTGATGGATGGGAGAATAAAATAGCGATTAACTTTCATGGATATTGTGTTATAATATGCATATGACTATGAAAAAGAAAATAGGTGAATTATGAAATTAGTAAATCTCGAATTAAAGAATTACAAAGGATTTCAGAAGAGTACAATTGAAATGGATGGAAAATCAACGATATTTTTTGGTCCAAATGGTGTGGGAAAATCTAGTATATTAGAGGCTGTAAGTGCGATTTATATACCGATTTTATCAGGTATTATTAGCAAAGGTACAGATGTCAAGTTAAAGAAACCAAAAGATCATTTAGATATTGATGATATAAAATATGGGGAGTCAATGGCTTCTATCCATGGAAAGATACAGTTAGAGGATCAGATGTTTTCCTATTCAAGAAATATTAGTCGAAAGAAAAAAGAAGATTATAGAGAAGGAAAACTTTCGTTCATTGAGACTTATTGCAAACACTATTTACGCGAAGAAGAGGTTGGTTATCAAGAAAGTAAAGATAATAGTCTAATCACTATGCCAATCTTCGCTAAGTATGGAACTCATCGAGCAGTTCGAGTAGTTAAAGTGCAGAGAGTTCGGAATCAACATCAGTCATTTGATAAAGTATTTGCACTGGAAAATTGTATTGAAAGCTCCGTCGATTTTCGCACATTTTTTGAATGGTTTCGTACAGAGCAAGAGATTGAAAATAGTGAAAAAGTTCGTAGAAATGATATTGCATATGAGGATTTAGCATTATCTTGTGTGAAAAAAGCCATTTTGGCAATGTTAGGCGAGAGATTCTCAGATATCAAGATAATGTTTAATCCTTTGCGTATGGTAGCAACTAAGAATGGTGAAAATCTGAAGATTGAACAGTTATCTGATGGTGAAAAATGTACATTGGCTATGGTTGGTGATTTAGCAAGAAGACTTGCCATTGCAAATCCCAATCAAGGACAACCTTTGCTTGGTAGTGGGATTGTGTTGATTGATGAGATTGAATTGCACTTACATCCAAAATGGCAAGGTAAGATTGTACCAGTGTTAATGGATACATTTCCAAATATTCAATTTATTATTACGACACATTCGCCTAAAGTGTTGTCAGAGATTAAGAATGATGTCAATATTTTTAGAGTTACGTTGGATGGTAATTGTGCAGATGTATGTAAAGAGAAAAATATGTCATTGTGGGATATGAATACAATATTTGCAAAGTACATGGATACGCAGTTTAAGACTAAAGAGGCAATAGAGTTTTCGGATAGGGTATTTCGTTGTATTCATGAGAAGAAATATGAGGAGGCACAGGTTTTGATAGATGAGTGGCTAGAAAGGACGGATAGTTTGAATCCTGAATTGATTAAGGCGCAAATGGATGTTAGGAGGGGACGTTTGCTCGATGCTAAGAATTCATAAGAAAGAGGAACCTAGTGAATTGAGAAATTGGATGAAATTAGACATGGATGCAATACGTTTTGAAAGTAGAGCAGAAATAGAAACTATCATGCAGAGCATTGACGACTTAGTACGATTAGACCCTATTCAGAAGAAGAATGAAGAATTGAAAAGACTATTTGAACTACTAGGCATAATGTATATGAACTGGTATAGGTTAGCAACAAATGAATTATAACACAACAAAGGGAGGTAAACTAGTGGATAAATTAATCTTAATATCACTAATTCTGCTATATACAATCAATTCTAAGCTTTATATAATGAATTTCAATAAGCTATTAGACGTTAAATATAAACCAACTACATATAACATATTATTTCTTTTACTTTCAGCCATAGTGACACTTAAACAGCTCTTTAAACTTGTATTTCACAATGATATAATGTTATATATCACATCTGCTTTAATGCTCTTGGTGATATGTTGCATCATTTTATTTGCATATCGCAACTCATGGAGAAAGAAACTTACTACTCTAGGATTATTCTTTACGGCTACAGTGTTCACTGATATTCTGTCTAACATTATCTGTTCTTTATTCCTGAATATTAAAGTTGAACAAATGACTAGTCTAACATTTGAAAATGTACAAGTAAGTAGTTTAAATACTTGCTTAACTCTGGTACTGTATTTATTAATTCTAAGGATTGTTCCGAAGACTACTGACAGTAACATATACAAACACAATGAATTAATCATTTTATCTTCAATAAGTCTTATAATCTTCATCCCTAGCATCATAATTCTTAACAACATAGAAACTGTAAAAAGCAACCTTAAATTCGTAATTTTAATTGAATTTGGAATTATATTATTGCTACTCATTTATAGTTCATTAAAAATACTTACTAAGAATATTGTTATAAGTAGAGTTGAATCCAAAAGCAATGTTCTTGAAAAAGAAATTAGACACTACCATGACATTGCAGAAGTAACTGAACAGCTCCATCAACTTCGACATGATATGAAGAATCACTTTTTTTCCGTTCGTTCACTGATTAAACAATGCGAATATGACAAAGTAGTAAATTACATAGATCAAATATGTGAACAAATCGCTTCTGCAGAAGATATATGTTTACTTGATGATAAGTTTTTGAGTATACTGTTATCAGAAAAATTTGCTCAGGCAAGACAGGAAGGTATTGATCTTTCCCATATTCTTATTACAAACAGTTACTTTTATGAATTGATGAAAGAGTTCCAAGAAATAGATAAGACAGCTCTTTTCACTAATCTCTTAGACAATGCGATTCGTGCAGCCAAACAAGCAGAAAAAAAGTTAATTGATTTTTCTATACAATCATTTGATAATCACATAGAAATTATGTGCATTAATTCTAAGACAGAAGAACAACTTCGTTTAAACAAAAACGGTACATATAAAAGCACAAAAGGTCTTGGACATGGTTTAGGAATGGGCATTATTCAGGAAACTGTTTGGAAATATGGTGGCGAGATAAACTATGATGTAAGCGAAAAAATATTTATTACTACAATAGATTTTTAATGTAGAAAGGAGTGAGACTATGAAAGAATACAAAGCATTAAAAGCAATTGCTGAAAAGGTTGTCGAAAGAAATGTCAATTCTGCTTGTATTTTTTGGGTATACCAACCTAAGATACCAACTAAAGCAATAAACAGATTCAAAAAGTAAGTAACAAAGAGGGAGAATCTATCTATTGATTCTCCCTCTTTTCTATATTTCCTCACTATGAGAATGTGTATTATATTTCTCCTGCTGTAGCTGTATAGCACGTTGAGAGACACGTTGAGAATTTAAAATGGCATTTATTTCACCTTTTATCTGTTCTGCCCGAGCCTTATCTTGCAAATTATTCAAACCACTTCTAAGCTCATCCCAAGCTTGCGACTTAGCTTGATATATTAAGTACATATATTTCTTGCAACGGCAAGGACGGAGATAGTTGTGGGCATAAAAAGGAAGATTGGTTTGAAGAAGGAGTGACATTTTCACCGTTAGAGGAAGATGTTGAGGAAAAGTTTGTCTATTATAGAATATGTAGATAACATTGAAAACTAACTATAGAATCAAAACTACGACCGATATGACTTCAGATATAAATAAAAAAACTAAATTCACCCGAATTTAGTTTCATAAAAATAATCTTAAATTAACAGCCTGTAGGGGAATCGAACCCCTGTTTCCGCCGTGAGAGGGCGGCGTCTTAACCGCTTGACCAACAGACCTTACTGACGAGTTATATAATACATCATCCTACAACAAAATGCAAGTACTTTTTGAAAATATTATTATTTTTACCAAAACATAGAAGTTTGTTAAGCGAGCTAGTCGATAAATACACCACTTGCAAAAAAACATTTTAAAAACCCTTGCATTTCATGGTAAGAAGTGTTAAACTAAAGAAAGAGTACGTAATGTACGATACGGTAAGATTTTGAAAGGAGTGGACGCAAGTTCACTCCTTGTATTTATGTTCAAGGCTTTTTATGTTTTGTATTCTATTAAGACTGAATATTTAACATATCATATAGATAGTAGATAGAGTTTCACATAAAAGCAACACATAATGAGAAACGTACCGTTGTGTTGAAATGCATTGTTTTAGAAATAAAACGAAGGAGTTTTTTTAATATGAGCAAGAGAGAAGATTACGAAAAGCGTGCAGAGGCACTGATTGAGCCAATCGTGCAGAAAAATGAATTTGAACTTGTTGATGTAGAATACGTAAGAGAAGGTTCAAACTGGTTTTTACGAGCTTTCATTGATAAGCCAGGCGGAATCACAATTGATGATTGTGAAGTAGTAAGCCGTGAATTCAGTGAATTGTTAGATAAGGAAGATTTCATTGATGACGCTTACATTTTAGAAGTAAGTTCACCAGGTCTTGGTCGTCAATTAAAGAAAGACAAAGATCTTAAGAGAAGTATTGGTGAAGAAGTAGAAATCAAACTTTATAAAGGCATTAAGCAGATGCGTAGAAATAAAGAAGTCTCAGTAAAGGAACTCTCTGGTTTTCTTGTAAGTTATGATGACAATACAATTACGATTGAATTAGAAGATGAGACAACTATGGAAGTGCAAAGAACAGATATTGCCATTATAAGATTAGCAATTCATTTTTAAGGAACAACGGAAATTTAAGTAATTCGTTAGGTGGAGACTGATCGAATTAGAACAATCAAATGAAATGATAGTAATTGAGCTAGGAGGATAACAATGGACTCAAATAAAGAATTAATTGAAGCTTTAAATCAAATTGAAAAGGAAAAAGACATCAGCAAAGATATCTTATTAGAAGCATTAGAAAACTCACTATTTGCTGCTTGTAAAAACCACTTTGGTAAAGCGGATAACATTAAGGTAAATATTGACCGCGAAACTGGTGAAGTAAAAGTATATGCAGAACGTAAAATCGTTGACGAAGTTATGGATCCTGCAACAGAAATTAGTGTAGCTGAAGGTATTTTAAAATTCCCACTTAACAACGTTGGAGATATTGTTCAAGTAGAAGTAACACCTGCAAACTTCGGACGTATCGCAGCTCAAAAAGCGAAACAAGTTGTAGTGCAAAAAATTAGAGAAGAAGAACGTAAAGTTCTTTACAACCAATACTATGGTAAAGAAAAAGATATCGTTACAGGTATCGTTCAACGTTATGTTGGTAACAACATCAGCGTAAACTTAGGTAAGGTGGATGCGATTCTTACAGAAAATGAACAAGTGAAAGGTGAACGTTTCAAACCAACAGACCGTATCAAACTTTATATTGTAGAAGTGAAAGATACAACAAAAGGACCTAGAATTACAGTTTCTAGAACACATCCTGAGTTAGTAAAACGTTTATTTGAAGCTGAAGTTACAGAAATTCGTGAAGGAATCGTTGAAATAAAGAGTATCGCACGTGAAGCTGGTTCAAGAACAAAAATGGCTGTTTACACATCTCATCCTGACATTGACCCAGTTGGTGCCTGTGTAGGTATGAATGGTGCGAGAGTAAATGCAATTGTAAATGAATTGCGTGGAGAAAAGATTGATATCATCACATGGAGCGAAGATCCTAAGGTATTAATTGAAAATGCACTTAGCCCAGCTAAAGTTGTGTCAGTTGAAGTGGATACAGAAGAGAAGAGTGCAGAAGTTGTTGTGCCTGATTATCAATTATCCTTAGCAATCGGTAAAGAAGGACAAAATGCCCGTCTTGCAGCAAGATTAACAGGATATAAGATTGATATCAAGAGCGAGTCACAAGTACGTCCAGCTATGGTTCTTAGCGATGATATGCCAGATTCTAGCTTAGATTTACATGACGGAATAAGCGAAGAGTTTTAATTTCAGTTCGGGAGGTTTTTGAATGATTAAGAAAAAGATCCCTATGAGGCAGTGTACGGGTTGTGGCGAAATGAAAAGCAAAAAAGAACTGATTCGTGTCATTAAAACTCCTGAAGATGAAATCGTAATTGATTTCACAGGAAAGAAAAATGGCCGAGGTGCTTATTTGTGTAACTCCTATGAGTGTTTTACAAAAGCTCGAAAGACAAAAGCGATTGAGAGGTCTTTAAAAACTACCATCCCAGATGAAATATATGACGAATTAGAAAAGGAGCTGAAAGTAGTTGAATAAGATCAAAACTCTTTCTTATGTCGGGCTAGGAATCAAATCACGTAACGTGGTTTGTGGAGAGTTTTTGACAGAAAAGGCAGTAAAAGAAGGTAGAGCATGTTTGGTCATCGTGGCAGAAGATGCATCTCAGAATACGAAAAAGAATTTTACAAATATGTGTGAGTATTACAACGTTCCAATTTATTTTGCAGCAACCAAAGAGGAACTTGGTCACGCTATGGGAAAGGAAATGAGAGCATCTTTGGCATTTACTGACCAAGGATTAGCCCGTGCAGTCGAAAAACAACTTTTATAGGAGGTAGGCAGTATGGCGAAAATGAGAATATACGAAATAGCGAAAAGTCTAAATATGAAAAGTACTGATTTAGTGAAACAGCTAAATGAACATGGCTTTGGAGTGAAGAGTCCTCAAAGTAATATTGAGGACGATGCCATTGCTTTTGTATTGAAACACTTCACCCCAATTAAAAAGGAAGAAGATAGTATTTTCTTGAATAAAAAAGCCGACAGACTAGAAAAGATAGCCGAAAATTCTAAAAAGAAAGAAATAAAAGTTGACATAAAGGGCGATAATAGTAATACATTAGAGGTAACAGAAAAAATTTCTATTAAAGAGGAAGCACACAAAGAACTAAATACTGTAAAAGAGGAAGTATCGCCAAAAGCGGAGGTTCCAAAACATGATAGTAAGACAGAACAAAAATCAGAACCTTTGTTACACTCCAGAAAGGAATCTGAAACTGTTCCAGCAGTAAAAGAAAAACCTGTAGAGATAGAAAAAGTAAGTAATTCTGGTTCCAATGTTCCAGCCGATGCAAAACCAAGCAAAGCAAAGTCTATTGCAAGTGATACGCATCCAGAAAGAAAACTTCAAGTAGGAAATATTCCAAGTGAAGAATCCAAGCAAGAAGAACTTCCAAAAGAGAATGCTGTAAAAACGGAAGAAACTCTTTCTGTAAAGGGTAATCATAATGATGGAAATCGTGTGCCAGAAGATAAGATCCCCTTAGGAGAACAAGAAAAATCAGAGAAAGTAGTGACTATTATAGAAAATAAGACAAATCAACCAGTAAATGGACAAATGAACGAACAGCCAAAAAACAATAATGCGGATAGCAAAGCTACAAGCATTCAAAAAGAGGAAAAAAGGATAGATAGTAAAGTGGAAAATAGAGAAGATAATAAAAGAGAACAAAACGAACGTAGACCTTTCCAAGGACAAAATCGTAATAACAACGGTCAAAACAGAGGTCAACAAAATAGAGACAACAGACAAGGTCAAAATGGTAACCGTTCTGAAAACGGTGAAAGAAAATGGAATAATAATCGTAACGATCGCAATGGAAATGATCGTAACAATGGCCAAGGTGGTCAAAGACCATACCAAAAACGTGAAAATGGTGATAGACCATATGGAGATCGTCAAAACAATGGCGAAAGAGGAGGCTTCCAAAGACGCGATAACCGTGATGGTAATGGTGAAAGAGGAGGCT
>CAYPEJ010000003.1:6826-167669 GCA_964409685.1 uncultured Anaeromicropila sp. | reverse complement strand
TCCAAAGACGCGATAACCGTGATGGTAACGGTGAAAGAGGAGGCTTCCAAAGACGTGATAACAACGGTGAAAAAGGAGGCTTCCAAAGACGCGATAACCGTGATGGTAACGGTGAAAGAGGAGGCTTCCAAAGACGCGATAACAACGGTGGACAAAGAAGCGAAGGCGGACGTCCATACGGTAATCGTGACCAACGTCCAGGTGGAAACCAAAGACGTGGTGGCGGTAAACCAGGCGATAGCTTAGATAAGATGATTGCTAAGGCTGAAGAAACACAAAAGCCAAACAGAGCTCAAAACAAGGGCAAACGTCAAAATGACAACCGTTACAACAAACAAAAAGACTTTGATAACGATCCAATGGAATTAATGAAGAACGGTAAAAATGGTAAACGTTCTAATAAGAAAGGTGCTCCAGAAACTCCTAAGAAAGACCCTAATAGAAAAGGTGCTTTCCAAAAACCTAAGGCAGTAGAGCCAGTGGTGGAAGAAGAAATCAAGTCCATCACAATTCCAGAAGTATTAACAATCAAAGAATTAGCAGATAAAATGAAACAACCAGCAGCTGCTATCGTTAAGAAGTTATTCTTACAAGGTAAGATGGTTTCCATCAACAGCGAAGTTTCATTTGAAGAAGCAGAAGAAATCGCGTTAGAATACGATATTATCTGTGAAGAAGAAGTAAAAGTTGACGTAATTGAAGAACTTCTTAAAGAAGATGAAGAGGACGAAAGCTTAATGAAGAAACGTCCACCAGTAGTATGTGTAATGGGTCACGTTGACCACGGTAAAACATCCTTACTTGATGCAATTCGTCATGCAAATGTAACAGAAAAAGAAGCCGGTGGTATTACACAGCATATCGGTGCTTACGTTGTAAGTAAAGATGATGAAACAATCACATTCCTTGATACACCAGGACATGAAGCGTTTACATCTATGCGTATGCGTGGTGCTCAATCTACAGATATCGCTATTTTAGTAGTAGCTGCTGACGACGGTGTTATGCCTCAAACAGTAGAAGCTATTAGCCATGCGAAAGCAGCCGGTGTTGAAATCATTGTTGCAATCAACAAGATTGATAAACCAAGTGCAAATATCGAACGTGTAAAACAAGAATTAGTAGAATATGAATTAATCGCAGAAGACTGGGGTGGAGATACTGTATTCGTACCTGTATCTGCTCATACAAAAGAAGGTATTCCAGAACTTCTTGAAATGATTACTTTAACAGCTGAAGTACTTGAATTAAAAGCAAATCCAAACCGTAAAGCAAGAGGTATCGTAATCGAAGCTCAACTTGATAAAGGTCGTGGACCAGTTGCTACTGTATTAGTACAAAAAGGTACTTTAAAAGTTGGTGACCCTATTGCTATCGGTTCTGCTTACGGTAAGGTAAGAGCGATGATGGATGATAAAGGTAGAAGAGTAAAAGAAGCTACACCTTCTACACCAGTTGAAATCTTAGGCTTAAATGAAGTTCCAGCAGCAGGCGAAATCTTCTTAGCTACAGACAATGAAAAAGAAGCTCGTAACATTGCAGAAACTTATATTAAACAAAGCAGAGAAAAATTATTAGATGATACAAAGTCTAAGCTATCCTTAGATGGTTTATTCTCTCAAATCCAAGCAGGTAACGTAAAAGAACTTAACATCATCGTAAAAGCTGACGTTCAAGGTTCTGTGGAAGCGGTAAAACAAAGCTTATTAAAATTATCAAACGAAGAAGTTGCTATCCGTATTATCCACGGTGGTGTTGGTGCAGTAAATGAATCTGACGTTTCTCTAGCAAGCGCATCTAATGCGATTATCATCGGTTTCAACGTTAGACCAGATAATATGGCAAAAGAAATGGCAGAACGTGAAAAGATCGACATGAAGCTTTATAAAGTAATTTACCAAGCTATTGAAGACATTCAAGCAGCTATGAAAGGTATGTTAGACCCAATCTTTGAAGAAAAAGTAATCGGTCATGTAGAAGTACGTCAGGTATTCAAAGCTTCTGGTCTTGGTACAATCGCTGGTTCTTATGTATTAGACGGTAAAGTTGTACGTGGAAGCTCTGCTCGTATTAGTCGTGAAGGCGAGTTAATCTTTGAAGGTAAGTTAGCATCCCTTAAGAGATTTAAAGATGACGTTAAGGAAGTTGCAGCAGGTTACGAATGTGGTTTAGTATTTGAGAAATTCAACGATATCAAAGAAGAAGATCAAATCGAAATCTATGTAATGGAAGAGGTGCCTAGATAGTGAGAAAGAACAGCATTAAGAACACTCGTATTAATGGTGAAGTTCAAAAAGAACTAAGTCGTATCATCAGCATGGAAGTGAAAGACCCAAGAATCAATCCGATGACTTCCGTTGTTGCAGTAGAAGTAACACCAGATTTAAAATTTGCAAAAGCTTACATCAGCGTACTAGGTGATGAAGAAAGTAAACAGGCAACTCAAGCAGGACTTAAAAAAGCAAGTCCATTTATCAGAAGCCAGTTAGCAAAACGTTTAAATCTTAGAAATACACCAGAATTAACATTTGTAATTGACCAATCAATCGAATACGGTGTTAATATGTCTAAAATGATTGAAGAAGTAAATAAATCAATTCCACGCGACGAAGAAGATTCTGAAGAGTAGGAAGGAAGTAATTATATGCAAGCAATAATTGAGTCAATTGAAAAAGCAGCGTCAATTGGTATCGGCGGACACGTTAGACCAGATGGTGACTGCGTTGGCTCTTGCTTGGCACTATGCTACTATCTAAAAAAGAAGTATCCGAATAAAGTAGTGGATGTTTATCTAGAATATGTGCAGGATGAGTTTGGATTCCTGCCTTATTCAGATAAAGTGAAACATGAAATCAATAATGGAGACATTGATACATACGATTGTTTTATCGTATTAGACTGCGGTGATTTGGACCGATTAGGATTTTCAGAACCGCTATTTCAATCAGCTCTTACAACCATCAATATCGATCATCATATTACTAATCAAACATTTGCACAATTCAATTATGTAGTTCCAGAAGCAAGTTCTACATGTGAAGTGTTAATGGATGTATTGGATTTAGATATGTTAGATAGGGAGCTTGCAACCGCACTATACTTAGGAATTGTCCATGACACAGGCGTATTCAAACATAGCAATACAACGAAAAAGACAATGGAATGTGCGGGAAAATTAATTTCCTATGATGTTCCATTTTCAAAAATCATTGACGAAACGTTTTATCAAAAGACGTATTTGCAAAATCAGATTTTAGGTCGTTGTTTGTTAGAAAGCTTTATGATGTTAGATGGAAAATGTATCGTTTCTTATGTGAAAAAAGGTACATTAGATTTCTACGGTGCAAGTGCAAAAGATTTAGATGGTATCATTGATCAGTTACGTGTAACAAAAGGAGTGGAAGTTGCATTATTTGTTTATGAACTTTCTGCGCAAAAATTCAAAGTGAGTATGCGTTCCAACAATGATGTAAATGTAAGTAAGATTGCAGAATATTATGGTGGTGGCGGTCATGTAAAAGCGGCAGGCTGTACTATGATTGGTTCCATTCATGATGTGATTAACAACATTACTGTTCATATTGATGAACAATTAAAACGTATAAATGAGATATAGGAGTTCAGATGGACGGTATTATAAATATTTACAAAGAACAAGGATTTACTTCACATGATGTAGTTGCCAAGTTAAGAGGCATTTTAAAACAGAAGAAAATCGGTCACACAGGGACATTAGATCCAGATGCCGTTGGTGTGTTACCTGTTTGTTTAGGTAAGGCAACAAAGGTTTGTGACTTATTAACAGATAAAAATAAAACGTATGAAGCAGTATTACAATTAGGGGTTGTGACAGATACACAGGATCTGTCTGGTGAAGTATTAGAAGAACATTCAGTGGACTGCAAAAAAGAGGAAATCATCGAGGCAGTGATGTCTTTCGTTGGACCTTATGCACAGATTCCACCGATGTATTCTGCTTTAAAAGTAAATGGTAAGAAATTATATGAGCTTGCTCGTGAGGGAAAAGAAGTAGAAAGAAAGGCTCGTCAAGTAGAAATCTTTGAGATTATCATTGAGGACATTGACGAAGAAGCCCATACAGTGAAAATGTCTGTTGCATGTTCCAAAGGGACATATATTCGTACCCTTTGTCATGATATCGGTGAAAAGTTAGGCTGTGGCGGTGCAATGGCTTCTTTAAAACGAACAAAGGTAAGTTCATTTTTATTAGAAGATAGTATTAAGTTATCAGAAGTCGAACAATTCGTAAAAGAAGGTACCATTGAACAACACGTAATTCAAGTGGATTCTTTATTCCAGGACTTAGAAGTATTAGAAGTAAAGGCTGAGTATCAGAAATACGTAGATAATGGTAATAAGTTAGAAGTTTCATTTTTAGTAAGTGAAGGTTCTGATAAACTTTCTGGTAAGATTTCCTTAGAGGTAAAGAAGGAATATCGTGTATACGATGCAACAAAGCGTTTTGTAGGTATCTTTGAAGCAGAGAATCGTAAGACTTTGAAACCAAAGAAAATGTTTATTTAGTTTATGTTAGAGGAGAGGCTAAATCAAATGAGATATATTTGGAATACCACAGATTTTCAATTACAAAATACTGCTGTTTCTTTAGGAAAGTTTGATGGTTTTCATGTAGGACACCGATTGCTGATTGATTATGTTACGTCTCTCAAAGAAAAAGGATATCAAGCGGTTACCTTTTCTTTTTTCCAGCATCCGCGTATGTTTCTTTCGAAACCTTCCATGAAGCTAATCTACACCGAAGAAGAGAAAGTAAAGAAAGCAGAAGAATTAGGTTCAGATTATTTCATTTCCTATCCATTTGATGAGGAAGTAATGATGACGGAACCAGAGGACTTTGTTCGTACCGTATTAGTAGAAAAACTTGGTGCGAGAGTAGTTGTGGTTGGTAAAGATTATCGTTTTGGTAAAAAGCGTGCAGGAAATGTCGCATTGTTGGAAGCGTTAGGAAAGAAATATGGGTTTGAAGTAAAAGCTTTTGATAAAATCGTACTAGATGGCGAAGAAGTCAGCAGTACCCGTATTCGTTCTGAGTTAGAAAAGGGCAATATGGAAAAGGTAAATGAGATGCTTGGTGCACCATATAGTATCACAGGGACAGTCGTTCATGGCAATCAGATTGGTCGTACGTTAGGTATGCCAACCGCAAATATCATTCCAGCACAAGAAAAATTGATTCCCCCAAATGGTGTGTATGCATCTAAGATTTGGATAGAGGATCAATGTTTTTATGGCATTACCAATATTGGATACAAACCGACAGTCGGCAATCAAAATGAAAAAGGGGTTGAAACCTTTATCTTTGATTTCAATGAATCTATCTATGATAGAGAAATTCGAGTGGAACTATTTGCTTACGAACGAGGTGAGCAGAAGTTTGATTCTTTAGAACATTTGAAAATGCAGATGGAGCGTGACTGCCAATTTGGAAAAGAATATTTTCATTTATAAGATGGATATAAAAGCAAGTAGCTTACTACGAAAATAGTAGAAGGTTACTTGCTTTTTTGATGCTCGCTTCCTATTGAAATTATTTCAAAGTAATTGTAGGGAACACATAAAATTGGCAAGGTAAATAGTAAAAACTAATTAATATTAAGTAAAATTAATAGTAAAAAGTAGTTAATAACTAAAGTGATATATAAACCAACATTTAAGTTACAAATAAACTACATTTCGCGTAAAATTACTTAATGTACAAGTAAAATCTGCTATAATATAGTCACTGAACAAAAACATAGAGACATACATATGTGACCAAAGGAAGAAACCTATATAAGTTCAGAGTCCCATATGGGTTACTTATAAATGCTACATTGTATGCTATATAAATACTCATTCATTCTTATTCCTCGATTATATAACGATATAGTTTTATATAACTCTATGGGACAAAATTTTATATTGGAGGGATTGCTATGAAGAAAATGAAACAAATGTTAGCTTTTATCCTTGTAGTTGCTATGGTGATTACCATTTCACCTAGAATCGCAACGGTGGATGCTGCAACCGATTCAACCTACGGATTTCATGTTAGTGGCTCACAATTATTAGATGCAAATGGAAATCCATTTATCATGCGAGGTATGAATCACGCACACACATGGTTTAAAGACCAGTCAACTACAGCATTAAAGGCAATGGCATCGTTAGGATGTAACACAGCAAGAATTGTACTTTCTAATGGAAAACAGTGGTCAAAAGATGATTTAAATTCTGTAAAAAATTTAGTGCAGTTATGCAAAGATAACAATATGATCGCTGTATTAGAAGTGCATGATGCAACAGGTAAGACAGATGTATCAGATTTATTAGCAGCAGCAAATTACTTTGTTGAAATGAAAGAAGCTCTTATCGGTAACGAGGCATATGTTATTGTAAATATTGCAAACGAATGGGACGGAACATGGGAATCTTCTACATGGAAAACAGGTAATATTGCAGCAATCAAAGTGTTAAGAGATGCAGGTATTAAAAACACAATTATGATTGACTCAGCAGGATGGGGACAATATCCACAATCCATCGCAGATAGCGGAAATGCCGTATTTGATTCAGACCCATTATCCAACACAATGTTCTCAACTCATATGTACGAATATGCTGGTGGCACAGCAACTATGGTAAAAGACAACATTGACAAAGTCGCTGCAACAGGTCTATGCCAGATTATCGGTGAATTTGGATGGAAACACTCAAATGGAGATGTGGATGAAGACACGATTATGAGTTATTGTGAACAATTAGGAATCGGCTACTTAGCATGGTCATGGAAAGGTAACGGTGGCGGTGTAGAATACTTAGACTTGTCAAATGATTGGGCTGGTACAAGTTTATCTGACTGGGGAAAAGAAGTAGTTTACGGTACATATGGACTAAAAAATACAGCAAAAACATGTTCTGTTTTCACAGGAGAGACACCTACAACACCTACAACAACTACAGCACCAAGTACAACACCAAGCACGACACCAAGTACGACACCAAGTACCTCCCCAAGCGTATCCCCAAGTACAACACCAACCACACCTACATCTGGAAACAGTGTAACTCTATTCAGTGGTTCTAAGACAGTAGGTTCATGGCAAACAGCAGTAGAACTATCTACAGTTAAGATTGGAGGAACATTTGATTCTTCTGTTATCACATCAAATGGATATTTTAAAGCAACTTATACAGGAACAAAAGAATGTCTACAAATGATTTTCCAAAGCTGGTCAGGTGGTGCAGGATGGGCTGTTGTAACTCCATCTAGCGTAACATCTAATTCTGACGGAAGTTATACAGCATACTTCGATTACAACAGCATTACAGCATCTTATGGAACTAGTTTTTCTTTACTAGACAGATTATATCTTCAGACACAAAATGGAACAATTACATTACAATCCTTTGAGTACGTTCAGTAAACGTATGAAGCAGCAAATCCAATATTTATAAGTATTTTTATGATTAGAGAAGCATCTCTGTAAAGGGAAAATCCTTTACAGGGATGTTTTGCATTTAACCAAACAATTCATGACATCATACGCAGAAATTACTTAATGAAGATTAATATTTGGTATAATATTTTTTATAAAACACAACATTTTAGTAAATGTAACGATACATTTGCATTTGCTAACTATTAGTGAAATAGTATTAGCTAAATATAATAGGAAAATGGAGGTATTTAAATGAAGAAGATGAAACGTATCTTAGCGTTTCTACTTGTGCTAACAATGGTTGTTACATTAACCCCACAGTTTACAACAGTAGAAGCAGCTTCATCAACAGACACTACATACGGATTTCATGTAAGTGGCTCACAGCTTCTTGACGCAAATGGGAATCCATTTATCATGCGTGGTTTAAATCATGCACATACTTGGTTTAAAGACCAATCGACAACAGCTTTAAAAGCCATTGCAGATACAGGATGTAATACAGTTCGTATTGTATTATCCAATGGTAAGCAATGGAGTAAGGATGACTTATCATCTATTAAAAGCTTAATTCAACAATGTAAAAATTATAAAATGATTGCAGTATTAGAAGTACATGATGCAACAGGCAAAACAGATACAGCTGATTTATTAGCGGCAGCAAATTACTTTGTAGAAATGAAAGATGCTTTAATTGGAAATGAAGCTTATGTTATCGTAAATATTGCAAACGAGTGGATGGGTACATGGGAATCCTCCACATGGAAAACTGGAAATATCGCGGCGATTAAAGTATTAAGAGATGCAGGTATCAAAAATACAATTATGATCGATGCAGCAGGATGGGGACAATATCCACAATCTATCGCAGATAGTGGAAATGCAGTATTTGAATCTGATCCATTAGCAAATACAATGTTCTCAACTCATATGTACGAGTATGCAGGTGGTTCAGCAACTATGGTAAAAGACAATATTGACAAAGTTGCAACTACAGGATTATGCCAAATCATTGGTGAATTTGGATGGAAACATACAGATGGTGATGTAGCAGAAGAAACTATTATGAGCTACTGTGAAGAATTAGGTATGGGTTATTTAGCATGGTCTTGGAAAGGAAATGGTGGCGGTGTTGAATACCTAGATTTATCTAATGACTGGGCAGGAACAAGCTTATCTGACTGGGGAAATACATTAGTGTATGGCGATAACGGTTTAAAAGAAACAGCAGAAGTTTGTACTGTATTTTTAGGAGAAACACCAGTAACGAGCCAAACACCAACTACATCTGAAGTACCAACAACAAGCGAAGTAGCAACTACAATTCCAACAACAGAGGTAACACAAATTCCTTCTGTAGATGGCGCATATGTAATTTATACAGGTTCTTTAGCAGCATCTGCATGGAGTAATGTAATTGACTTTACAGCAATAAAAAATGGTGGAACATTAAATACATCTGTATTTAACCAAGATGGTTACCTAGCAGCTACATACACAGGAGACAAAGAAGCATTACAACTTATTTTCCAAAGCTGGTCAGGTGGTGGTGGCTGGTGTGAAGTAAAACCAAGCCAAATCACAACAACAGCAACTGGTGCGTACCAAGCAATCTTTACTCGTGATGATATCGTTGCATCTTATGGCGACAACTTTGATGCATTAGATCGTTTATATGTAAGAACAAACTCAGGTGCAATTACATTAGAATCATTTGCATATTATAGTGAAGGTGCAAGTGTAGAACCTTCTGTAGCACCAAGTGAAGAAGCAAGTGTAGAACCTTCTGTAGAACCAAGCGAAGAAGCAAGTGTAGAACCTTCTGCAGAACCAAGCGAAGAAGCAAGTGTAGAACCTTCTGTAACACCAAGTGAAGAAGCAAGCGAAGAACCTTCCGTAGTACCAACAGTAGAACCTACAACATCAGCAGTTCCATCTAACACAATTAACTTCTTTAGCGGTTCCAAATCAGTAAGTGCATGGTCCTCCGTAGCAGATTTATCTACCATTAAAAATGGTGGAACATTAGACCCATCTGTGATTAATGAAGAAGGATATTTCGCAGTTACATACACAGGAACAAAAGATTGTTTACAAATGGTATTCCAGAGCTGGTCAGGCGGATCTGGATGGGCTGTAGTTACAACATCCAACATTCAGACAAATGCAGATGGAAGCTACACAGCAATCTTTGATTATGACACAGTAACAGCAATTTATGGAACAAGTTATTCCTTATTAGATCGAGTATATCTTCAAACACAAGATGGAGATATTGTACTAAAATCATTTGATTATGTAACAAGTGGCGTTATCACAACAAGTGTACCAGTTGTTTCTGAACAACCAAGTGTAGAACCAACAGTGTCTCCATCCGCTGAACCAACAGAATCTCCAGTACCTGGTCAAATGGAAACAGCAACATATCGTGCAACAGATGACAATGTAAAAGTAATCGGAAGAACTTATTTAAATGCAAGCAACGAAAGATGGTTAGCAAACACAGCATCTGGAATCGAATTTGAATTTATCGGTTCAAAAGCATCCATTACAATCTTAGGAGATAACGTTGCAACACAAGCAGACCAAACAAACAACCATGCAAGAATTGCAATTTATGTAAACGATGAACTAGTAGTAGACGACATGGTAGACGAAGCAGAACATACATATGATATTCTTGATACAGATACTGTATGCCCAGTTACTGTTCGCATTATCAAATTATCAGAATCTATGAGTGCAACAGTTGGTATCGGAGATATCGAAGTATCAAGTTATGTTGGTGGAATTTATCCAACAGCTGAAAAAGCACATAAAATCGAATTTATCGGTGACTCCATCACATGCGGTTATGGTATCGACGATGAAAATATCAATGGTGGTTTTAAAAACTCTACAGAAAATGGTTCTAAGACATACGCTTACAAAACAGCTCAAAATTTAGATGCAGATTATAGTATCGTTTCTGTAAGTGGTATCGGAGTTGTCTCAGGCTACACATCTGCAGGAGTACTGAATTCTGAATCCACAATGCCACAATACTATGACAAATTAGCAAACTCATGGAGCTGTTTTGGTGGATTGGTAAGTCCAAAAGAAATCGATTGGGATTTCAGTCAATTCCAACCAGATGCCGTAGTTATCAATTTAGGTACAAATGATGCTTCTTATGTAGCAGGGGATGCAACACGTCAACAAGAATTTGTAGACGCATACATTGATTTCATAAAGAAAATCAGAGCAAACAATGCAAATGCAACTATTTTCTGTACATTAGGAATCATGGGAGCAGATTTATATCCACAGATTCAACAAGCAGCAGCAGCTTACACAGCAGAAACAGGCGACACAAATATTACATGCATGCAGTTTGATGCTCAATTAATGAGCGATGGTATCTGTGTAGATTGGCATCCATCTGAAACAACAAATACAAAAGCAGCAGCAAAATTAACAGATTACATTAGCTCATATATGGGTTGGTAATATAAATTTTCTTCTCAAAATCATATAACAGATAATACAAAGCACTCCTGCTCAGTGATGACACTGGTAGGAGTGTTTGGTTGTTTGTGAAGACATAGGCAAAATGAGACTGTTGTGGACAAAAGTGCGGAAATGCAAGAAAATGGTACTTGTAAAATATGGGGAGAAGTGGTAAACTATTAATAGTTTTTTGAACCGACAATGGTAAAAAATACTAATTTTGCCCCGCATCAAGCTGAGAGCGGGTTTCAGCGTTTTTTGGATGGGTTCACAAGGTGTGGATAGGCATGAAAATCGTTTGCCCCGCAAAGTGTGTTTTGAAGCCAGTATTGGTGAGGGTTTCAGAGGGTAGGGTTTATTTAAGTAAATCCCCGCGAGAACAGCTAGTTGTCAGATGGAGAAAGAGCGATGTTATCCCTAGCATTTGTTTATTTAAGTAAATCCCCGCGAGAACAGCTAGTTTGTAAAGGAAATTTTAGAAGGAGTTAGTTATAACAGTTTATTTAAGTAAATCCCCGCGAGAACAGCTAGTAGCAGAACACATTGGATGAAATAACCGAATGGTTAAGCGTTTATTTAAGTAAATCCCCGCGAGAACAGCTAGTACTATAAGAACCCCAAAGCCTTTTAACCTCTGTTCCTTCGTTTATTTAAGTAAATCCCCGCGAGAACAGCTAGTAATAGTCAAGTTGTATTTTGTGGATTTAGAAATATTTTTTCAAACCTATGTTCTCAAAAAATAGGTAACTTTAATAAGACAAAACATTTCTGTTTTGATAAAGAAATTTAGCATATGAAGAAAAAAGTTGAATAATTATTCATCAGATGAAATTGCTCTTTGATACCTATAACAGTGTTCTTCTGGAGAGCGAAATTCAAAAGAAGTATTATTTCTGAGTACAGCAAATATGATATTGCAGACTTTATGCATAACAGCGCCTATGGCAACCATTTTAGGTTTTGAGGCTTGTTTCTTTTGGTAGTAGGCATAAAGATATGGATGGACAGCAGAGCCATCTTTTTTTGTCTGTATGCATGTAAATCACGTTTAAGAAGGAAAGGAAGAAGTATGAACGAAAACTATATCCAAAAAATTTTTATAGATTGGAATCATGTCTCAGAAGACTCTTATTTAAAGGAAATTACTTCAATATGTGATTTACGATGTTTGGAATTTAATAATAGAATTACATTTTTTACAGGCGAAAATGGAACTGGAAAATCCACCCTATTAGAAGCCATTGCTGTTGCTTATGGTTTTAATCCAGAAGGTGGAACTCTTAACTATAACTTTTCTACATACGATGATGTTTCAGAACTAAGTAACGCAATTCGTATTAGCAAGGGATATCGAAGACCAAAAGGAAATTATTTCTTTCGAGCAGAAAGTTTTTTTAATGTTGCAAGTAAATTAGAAGAATATAGAGATTATACGCCGAAGGAAGTCTTTTATGAGCAATATGGTGGAAAGTCATTGCATGAGCAGTCACATGGAGAAAGCTTTTTGTCCTTCTTTCTTAATAACCAGAAAGAGGGATTATATATTATGGATGAACCAGAAGCAGCACTTTCTCTATAGCTCAAACTTCGCACATATATTTTTTGAAGTTATGTTTTGCTTTTAGTTTTCGGAAATTTTTGTTTAGTCCCTACACTACATATATATGTGATATAATAGAACTACTCAATAAAGTTGGAAAGGAGAAATATATGTTATTATGCATTGTAACAGCTCCATGCAAGGTCTGCTAGGATAAACTTGTATGGAGAAATCATATCCTATTAGACTTTGCCCATTTGTCTGTTAAGATCTTAACTTAACAAAGATTGAGATCGAACTGAAATTAAACTGAAATATAAGGAGCAAAGTCGATATGAAATATAATCAGAAATATAATAAAAAGCAATTTTTAAAACATACTTTTAGAGAGAAAAAAGCAACCCTTTTCGAGTTAAAAGATTTTCTTTTACTTTGGGCAACTCAGACATTTTCAGGTCTTGGAAGTGGAATGACTAGTTTCGCGCTTGTTCTCTGGTCTTACGAGCAAAAGGGTTCAGCGCTTACAACGTCACTGTTAATGGTATGCTCTTACGCACCATACGTCATCTTAAGTATATTTGCAGGTGCATTAAGTGACCGATGGAACAAAAAGAACACCATGTTGGTGTGTGACACACTAGCAGCACTTGGAACTTTGGTGACCTTAGTATTGTTAAAAAGCGGTCACTTGGAAATCTGGCATTTATACGTATTAAATTTACTTAACGGTTTTATGAACACTGTGCAGCAGCCAGCCTCAGAAGTAGCAACCACTCGCATTTTACCTGAAAAATACTATCAAAAAGTCGGAGGACTTCGCTATTTCTCAAGTTCAGTAAATTCCATCTTAAAGCCGATTCTAGCAACTGCTATGATGACGTTGTTAGGTATGGATTGTGTCATTGCATTTGATTTACTTACTTTTATGGTTGCATTTGTAGTATTGCTGTTTTTCATACATATTCCAGAAGAGAAACAGAGCGAAAAAAAAAAGGAATCTCTATTGACTTCAACGAAAGTAGGTATTCAGTTTCTTAGAGAAAATAAGGGTGTATTTGCATTGATTTTATTTTTAGCAGCGATTAATTTAACTGCATCCATGTATGAGGCGGCGCTTCCAGCTATGGTTCTTTCGAGTAAAGCAGGAGGCAAGACAGCACTTGGTCTCGTGCAATCTACCGTCGGATTTACAACATTAATAGGAAGTTTATTTGCTTCTTTTTTGAAAGAGCCAAAAAGTCGTGTACGTGTGATTTGTAATACATTATTATTTTCCATGAGCTTTGAAAATTTTTTACTTGCGTTTGGTAGACATCCAGCTGTTTGGTGTTTGGGAGCATTCCTTGGTTGGTGTGTGATCCCAGTAATGAGTACCAATTTAGAAGCGATTCTTCGTTTGAAGATTCCAGTGGAATTGCAAGGAAGAGTGTATGCAGCACGAAATACATTGCAGTTCTTTACCATTCCAGTTGGCTATTTTCTAGGTGGATTCTTGGTAGACCAAGTATTTGAACCAATTATGAAAATGCAACATGCAGATAGCCTATTAGTTACTGCATTTGGAAGCGGAAAAGGTTCAGGTGCATCCTTTTTCTTCTTTGTGATTGCATTTGTGGGGATTGGAACGTGTTTGGTATTTCGAAGAAATCCACATATATGGGCATTGGAAAAAGAAAAAAGCGAATAGATATTGCGTAGCTAACGCATGGCTATAATAAAATATGTTTGTTAAATGACAAATGAATGGTCTGGTGATGGGAACATTACCAGACTTTTTTTGTATTTTTTATTCAAATTTTGTTCTAAAAAATAGTTAGGATTGTGAAAAAACAAATTAATGGAAAACCCCTTGTATCAGTGCAAGAACTGTGCTAAGATAAGTTCCACACAAGGAAAACGAATACATATTTAAGTGCGAAAATGGCTTTGGGCAGATTGCATTTAATAGGACGAAGAGAAGGGAATGAAAGAATTATGAATATTTTAGATAAGTTTCGATTAGACGGGAAAGTAGCAATTGTAACAGGAGCCAATACAGGATTAGGACAAGGAATGTGCGTAGCATTAAGTCAAGCAGGTGCAAAAGTTGTTGGAGTTGCAAGACGTGATTGTTCTGAGACAGAAGCCATGATCAAAGAAAATGGTGGCGAGTTCCATTTTGTAAAAGCAGATTTATCTAGCATGGAACCAGTAGAGAAGATTGTTGCAGAGGCAGTGGAACATTTCGGAAAAGTTGATATTTTAGTAAATAACGCTGGAATCATTAAAAGAAACGATGCAATTGATTTTACAGAACAAGAATGGGATGATGTTATCTTCTTAAATCAAAAGCTTGTATTTTTCTTAAGCCAAGCAGTTGCAAAACAGTACGTGAAGCAAAATAGTGGGGGAAAAATCATTAATATTGCATCTATGCTCTCTTACCAGGGAGGTATTCGTGTACCATCTTATACAGCAAGCAAAAGTGCAGTGTTGGGACTAACAAAGTCCATGGCAAATGAATGGGCAAAATACAATATTAATATCAATGCTATCGCACCTGGCTATATGGCGACAAATAATACACAAGCGTTACGTAGTGATGAAGAACGCAGTGAAGAGATTTTATCTAGAATTCCTGCAAATCGTTGGGGAACACCAGATGATATGATGGGAGCAGTTGTATTTTTAGCGTCGGAAGCATCTCAGTATGTAAATGGATTTACATTAGCGGTTGATGGTGGATGGTTAGCACGATAGTGAAAACCGTCATTCTTTGGTAAAGTGCGAATATACAAAAGCATGGGCAACGTATGAGAAATTGCTCATGCTTTTTGTTTCTTTTCCCCTAGTTTTGACTTTACAAGTACGACAAATTATGATATTCTAGACAAGTTGAAAGTATTTCGACAAGACCCAATGCTCGGTTTTCGGAAGACTCCGACCGTTTACTTAGCATATGGTGATATATTAAAGGAGGATCACATAATGATCAGTAGTGAAAGAAAACAAGAAATTATCGCTGAATACGGCAGAGGAACAAACGATACTGGTTCACCAGAAGTGCAAGTTGCATTATTAACAGAAAGAATTAATGTATTAACTGCACATTTAAAAGACAATCACAAAGACCATCACTCAAGAAGAGGTCTTCTTAAAATGGTAGGTCAAAGACGTGGTCTTTTAGCGTACTTAAAGAGCAAAGATATCGAAAGATATCGTGCCTTAATCGAAAGATTAGGTTTAAGAAAATAATTATTAGAATTATTTCACTGTCACAAAACGTTGTTTTTTGTGGCAGTTTTTTTTATGCTAGTGTATAATAAAGGCGGAGGTGTTTTGAACATGAAAAAAGCAAAAATTTTGGCATTGGCTAGTGTATTTGTATTAGGATTGTCTTTGGTAGGATGCGGAAGCAAGAAAGTAGAACCAGGTACATATATCGCAGAAACAGCGGTAAATAAAGCATACGCACCTACGTTATCTATTTTTGAAGATGAAACGTACCAGATGAATGTGGGGTTAGGTCAGTATTTCAAAGGAACTGTTGAAGTGAAGAAAGACCAACTAATTTTGAAGTTAGAAGAAAACGTTACTTATATAGAGAATGAAGCATTAGAAGAAGTCACATTTACAATTAGCGATGAAGATACTATTGTCATCAATGAAGAAATTACCGATTATGTTGAAAGTGGAACAGAATTTAATGCATAACTGGTAAATTAATCCTAAGCTTGGATTTTGAAATTTTCTATGTTACAATCGAATACCTAATAGTTAGTTGGTTATACTATTAGTATCCGATGCTAAGAAATTGGTAACTCCGACCGTTCCTTAGTGTTTGGACATAAGAAAATTATATTAGGAGGCTTACACAATGTTAAGTACAGAAAAGAAACAACAAATCATCAACGAATACGCTAGAACAGAAGGTGACACAGGTTCACCAGAAGTACAAATTGCTTTATTAACATTCAGAATCAATGAATTAACAGAGCATTTAAAAGCTAACAACAAAGACCACCACTCAAGAAGAGGTCTTTTAAAAATGGTTGGTAAACGTAGAGGTCTTTTAACATACTTAAAGAACAAAGATATCGAAAGATACCGTGAATTAATCAAGAAATTAAACATCAGAAAATAATTTTCCATGGAAGCTGCTGTAGAAATACAGTGGCTTTTTTGAATGCATAGGAAATTTCGCTGCGCTATATTCTATGAGTCAAAAAAGCCATTAAAAAACAAAAGTAGGGTGCTAATTTCCTTTGGTTTATAATAATGTTTATAGGTGATGGATATAATGTACAATAATGTGAATTATTAATATGAATTGGAGATGATGAAAATGAATGGTTCTCTACTTGAAAGAGGGAAAAAGGATGAAATAGGAAAAAGCGAAAAAGAGAGTAAAAAGAGTGATCAAAGTAAAAAGCAAAGTCAAAGTAAAAAGCAAAGTCAAAGTAAAAAGCAAAGTCAAAGTAAAAAGAGTAGTCAAAGTAAAAAGCCAAGTGCAGCAGACTTAAAATATGAAAATCGGATAAAATTTGAAAAAAGTAAAATGGTAGAAATTTTTCAAAAAGAACATGATAAAGAAATACAGGAAGAGGGTAGTCAAGAGAAAAGTAAAAAGCAAATTCCAAGTAAAAAGCAAAGTCAAAGTACAGCAGACTTAAAATATGAAAATTGGATAAAATTTGCAAAAAGTAAAATGGTAGAAATTTATCAAAAAGGACATGATAAAGGAATACAGGAAGGGGGTAGTCAAGAGGAAGAGAAAAAGAAAGAGAAAGATGAATTTGTGAAAGAAAATCTTGAAGCAATTCTATCAAGAAACCAATTTCAAGCACCTATTTCATATAAAAAAGAAGAGAAAACAGAGAGAAATTCAAATGTATCACCTTTGAATGTAACAGCCTATGTGCGTGGAACTGAGACAAAGGTTTGGAAGTTATTGAATCATTTACAATTTCATAACATAAAACATAAGCGCAAGGAATATGCAGAGAATGAGGATACATTAGAAAGGATGAAACATAAACTATCGAACTATAAGATATACAGCATGTCAATGAGTATAAAAATAATGGGAGAAGAACCATTGAAGTGTAAAGATATAGGGAGTTTTTGGGGAAAATTTTCGGAAGAAATTGAGGGGAATTCTTACTATATTGAAAGTGAAAATGCTCTACTGATAAAAAGTAGTTTATTAGTAGAACGTGTTGATAAAGATGGAAAGAAAATGGAAGTTCCTAATGAAGGTAGCTACAAACTTGAAGATAGTTTAAAACACTTTAGTAATTGCAAGGGATTGAGATTAAGTATCAATCAATCCATCGAAAAAGCGTGCGAACTGATGAATGACTACATGAAAAGAAAAGGGTATAGTGAAGAAGCTATTAGAAAGATGTTAGAAAAAATTGTAGAATATGGAGAAAAGGTGAATCTAGGAGAGTTGTTTCCTAAAGGTAAAAGTACAGAAGATGGGGTAGAAGAGTCGGGAGAAATAAAACCTAACGAATCAGAAAGTCCGATAGCATGTACTCTTGATAGCCAGGTGAATCTAGGAGAGTTGTTTCCTAAAGGTGAAAGTACAGAAAATAGGGTAGAAGAGTCGGGAGAAATAAAATCTAACGAATCAGAAAGTCCGATAGCATGTATTCTTGATAGCCAGAATAAGGAAATAGATAAAATGGAGGAGAAACTTAAAAATATTCAAAAAGAAAACAGCGAGTGGGATTTGCAAATCTTTTTTATCAACAATTTGGAAATCGCGAAAATTCTAATGCCATATGTATCTGAGAAACCTGAAATTAATAATATAATAGAGGAATTTAAAAGTTTAGTAGACAAGTTAGAAAAGTGTATATCAGAAACAGCACAAGAGGAAACGTCACCAGAAACAGCACAGGGGGAAAAGCAATCAGAAACAGCACAAGAGAAAAAGTCACCAGAAACAGCACAGGGGGAAAAGCAATCAGAAATAGCACAAGAGAAAAAGTCACCAGAAACAGCACAGGGGGAAAAGCAATCAGAAATAGCACAAGGGAAAAAGTCATTAGAAACAGAGGGGGATTCGATTGGAAATATAATGGACGATTTTTACTATAACATGCAAGTTTTTCATCAACTTGTTAAGTTGTCTATGAAAAAAGAAGACTCGCCATTTCATTTTGTACAATCATTAATGGAGTTAACGGATTGTCAAAAGTCAGATAATTCAAGTGACGTTGAATCAATTAAACCAATTAAACCAAATATAGTATTGGCAATGCCCTATGGGATGACCATATATGAAAAGTTAAGAATGGTCATAGAAGGAAAAGAACAAGGTGTAAACATTATTTCGGATGGGTATTTTGAAACACCTGAAATATTCGAACAATGTGAAAAAGTGGGCAATAAAACGGTGTTTATTATGGAGCCTCACCCAAATAATGCAGCAAAGGATGAAGTAAATCACAATGACCCAATAAAATTTATAGAAGAAAAAATGAAATCGGAACAAGCAAAAAGTGGTGGGATTACAGTTATCATGGATGTTACATTAAATTGTTTAGCAGACGATGAGATTCATTCTTTATTAAGAGATAGTAAAGTGAACGAATGGATATCTAGTGGGAAACTCAATCTGATTCTTCTGCAGAGTGGGACGAAATTCTATACCCTTGGTATGGATATTGCTTCTGTTGGAGTAGCAATGGTATACAATAGTGATAAGGAATGGAAGTCATTTAATGAAGAGTTTTTAGGAAAAGATAAGGATCAAAATGGTGAGGCATTAGAAGAGGATAAGGAACAGAGTGGTAAGGTATTAGAAGAGGATAAGGAACAGAGTGTTGAGGTATTAGGAAAGAATGAGGAACAGAGTGCTGAGATACCAGAAAAGAAACAGAGTACTGAGGTATCAAAAGAAAAGTCAAAGCTCACTACTAAGTATAAAATATTAATTCCTAAAAAAGACCGCATATACATATCAGAAATGCTAAAATTGAAGGCAGGAGGACAAGGAAATTCGTACTATCAGAAACAATACATAAATAAAATCAAGAGTAATACAAAACTACTTTATGACAAATTGGTTGAAATGAATAGTAAAGAAAATTATGCACTGTCTGTTCTAAAAAGCACTGAAAAAACAGATAATTCCACTACCGATAATACAGGAAATGTATATGTTGCAGTGAAATTAAAGGATAAAGTCGTAGAAGATATTAAGGGAGAACCATCCGTGCAAGAAGATATTAATCTGCAACTTCTTAATGTGAAATATTTATTCCCTACACTAAGAGATAAAATGCGTCCGCTACGGGTGTATGATAGACAAAGTTTTGGATTCTTGCTTACGAATATCGGAGAATGTGGGACAACAATAAGGATTACATTAGGTGTGGAACCAAGGGAGAGAATTTCTAAATATGCAGAAGTCATAAAGCAATTATCAGAAGAAATCCAAACCTTGGTAAAGAGTGGCGGAAAAGACAAGATAATAACTTACGCAACCAGAAAGAAGAAATAGAGAAGACACATTGGGAGAGTAATTGCCTATGTGATGCGATACTGTAAGGTAATATTTCACATAGGCAAATTAATTATTTTTCATAATTAAAGTGAAAAATATGCAAATGATAAAAAATATGTATGGCAAATTATTACCATAAGTGGTATAATAGTTTCGTTATTGAGGACGAGATGTTACCCGAGACTTCTGAAGAACTTATGAAATCCTTGATTTTGTAGGCTGTTCAGTTGTTTCGGCATCTCTCCAAATATTCAATAGATTAAAATAAAATATCAATGAAGATAAAGGAGATAAAAGTATGTTTAAGACTTTTACAATGGAACTTGCTGGAAGAACATTACGCGTTGACGTAGACCGTGTTGCAAAGCAAGCAAACGGTGCAGCATTTATGCATTATGGAGACACAGTAGTATTATCAACAGCTACTGCATCTGACAAACCAAGAGAAGGAATCGACTTCTTCCCACTAAGTGTTGAATACGAAGAAAAATTATACGCTGTAGGTAAAATCCCAGGTGGTTTCAATAAAAGAGAAGGTAAAGCCAGTGAGAATGCAATCTTAACATCTCGTGTTATCGACCGTCCTATGAGACCTCTATTCCCTAAAGATTACCGTAATGACGTAACATTAAATAACATGGTTATGTCCGTAGACCCAGAATGTAGCCCAGAATTAACAGCTATGTTAGGTTCTGCAATTGCAACAGCAATATCTGATATTCCATTTGACGGTCCATGTGCAACAACTCAAGTTGGTTTAATTGATGGCGAGTTCATTTTCAACCCAAGTAATGCACAAAAAATGGTATCTGATTTGCAATTAACAGTTGCATCTACAAGCGAAAAAGTTATCATGATCGAAGCAGGTGCCAACGAAGTACCAGAAAGTAAAATGTTAGAAGCTATTTTCGCAGCTCATGAAATAAACCAAAAAGTAATTGAATTTATCAATTCTATCGTAGCAGAATGTGGTAAGCCAAAACATGAATATGAAAGCTGTGCAGTTCCTGCTGAATTATTTGATGCAATCAAAGAAATCGTTCCTCCAGCTGAGATGGAAGAAGCAGTATTCACAGATGAAAAACAAGCGCGTGAAGAAAATATTAAGAAAATCACTGAAAAATTAGAAGAAGCTTTCGCTGAAAATGAAGAATGGTTAGCGATTCTTGGCGAAGCAATTTATCAATATGAAAAGAAAACAGTTCGTAAGATGATCTTAGTTGATCACAAACGTCCAGATGGTCGTCAGATTACAGAGATCCGTAAATTAGCAGCAGAAATCGACATTGTACCTAGAGTACACGGTTCTGGTATGTTTACAAGAGGACAAACTCAGATCTGTACTGTTACAACATTAGCACCATTATCTGATGCACAAAGAATTGACGGTTTAGATGAATTAGAAACATCTAAGAGATATATGCACCACTACAACTTCCCAAGTTACTCTGTTGGTGAAACAAAACCATCTAGAGGACCAGGACGTCGTGAAATCGGACACGGTGCGTTAGCAGAACGTGCGTTAGTTCCAGTATTACCAAGCGAAGCAGATTTCCCATATGCGATTCGTACAGTATCTGAAACATTCGAATCCAATGGTTCTACTTCTCAGGCTTCTGTATGTGCATCTACATTATCACTTATGGCAGCAGGTGTTCCTATCACTAGACCAGTTGCAGGTATTTCTTGTGGTTTAGTAACAGGCGATACAGATGATGATTACCTAGTATTAACAGATATCCAAGGTCTTGAAGATTTCTTCGGCGACATGGACTTCAAAGTAGCTGGTACAAGCGAAGGTATCACAGCAATCCAGATGGATATCAAGATTCACGGTTTAACGAAGGCGATTATCGAGGAAGCAATTCGTAGAACAAGAGAAGCAAGAATGCACATCTTAAACGAAATCATGATTCCTTGTATTGCAGAACCAAGAAAAGAAGTTGGAGAATATGCTCCAAAGATTCGTCAGATTCAAATCGATCCTCAAAAGATTGGTGATGTGGTTGGTCAAAGAGGTAAAACAATCAACGCTATCATCGAACAAACAGGTGTTAAAATTGATATCTCTGATGAAGGTGCAGTTTCTGTTTGTGGAACAGACCTTGCAAAATTAGAAGAAGCAATTCGTCTAATTCAAATCATCACAACTGATTTCGAAGAAGGACAAGTTTTAGTAGGTAAAGTAATCGCAATCAAAGAATTCGGTGCTTTCTTAGAATTTGCTCCAGGAAAAGAAGGAATGGTTCACATTTCTAAGATTTCCAAAGAAAGAGTAAATCGTGTAGAAGATGTTTTAACATTAGGTGATGTAGTAAAAGTTGTTTGCCTAGGTAAAGACAAGATGGGTAGAATTAGCTTTAGTATTAAAGATGTAAAATAGATTTATAAGTTTTACGATATGAGAAGTGGTGGCTTATCGCCTTGGTGGGTCGCCACTTTTTTATGCGTAAATATATTTATGTTAAATTTAGGGAAGGATATAGTGAATGTTAACAATTAAGCAATTATCAAATGGAATTCCCGTTATTTTTGAAGAAATCGAATATCTTCGTACCGTTTCATTAGGTGTTTATGTGAAAGCGGGGTCTGCCTATGAGACAAAAGAAAATAACGGAATCTCACATTTATTAGAGCATATGTTTTTCAAAAGTACTGCTCATCGTACTTCTAAAGAATTAGCAGATGAGATGGCACATATCGGAGGAAATCTAAATGCATTTACGGAGAAAGAAAGTACTTCCTTTTATGTAACGACATTAGAAGACCAGTTGCAGACATCTATCGAATTAATTGGAGATATGCTTTGTAATGCATCATTCTTAGAAGATGAGTTAGAAAAAGAAAAAGGCGTTGTATTAGAAGAAATTGACATGTATGATGACTCACCAGAAGATTTAGTTCATGAGATGCTTCAAAAACTTGTTTGGAAAGACGAACCATTAGGTTTTATTATTTCTGGAGAAAAGGACGTTGTAAATGGAATCACTAGAGAAGAATTGATTCAATATAAAGAACAAGTTTATACAGCCGACCGCATGACTATTTCCATCGCAGGAAAAGTCAATATAGATGAAGCAATGGAATGGCTTGAAAACAGTTTTGCAGGAATTCCAAATACAACAAAACATCTAGAATTAAATGTTCCAAAGTACAAACCAGTTGTATTTTGCAGAACAAAGGATATTGAACAAGTGCATTTAAATATTGCATTTGACAGTGTATCTTATCAGTCAGACGATAAGTATACCTTATATCTACTCAATACCATTCTAGGCGGTGGGGATAATTCAAGATTATTTCAAAAACTTAGAGAAGAAGCTGGTTTGACTTATTCCATTTATTCTTATGAAAGTATCTATGAACAAGCTGGATTATTTCATATTGATGCAGTATTGAATCCGTCTAAACTGCAAACTGCATTAGTACAAATCGAAGAATGCATTCGTGAAATCTGTGAACATGGCATTACAGAAAAGGAATTAGCACAAGCAAAACAGCAATTAAAGACGGATTTAATTATTGGAAATGAAAGTACAAAATCAAAGATTTACAATAATGGAAAAACCTATTTAATGAAGGGCTATATTAAATCCATTGATGAAGTATTAGAGGAAATCTATCAAGTTACTTGTGAAGAAGTACAGAATTTTGCAAAGAAATATTTACAATGGGATCAGAAATCGGTATCTTTAGTTGGAAATATTACTGAGGAAGAGATTGTGGATTTGAAATAGGATTTGTATATTTATCCTTATTTTCGCCATACTATTTTTCGTATGATGTTCAAGAAAGATGAGGATGAAATATGGGTCAAAACGATAAGAATCAAAACGAAAAAAGTCAAAGTGAAGAAAAGACAGAAAAAGAAACGCAGGATCTCGAGAATAAGGAAATTAATGAGTATGGTCAACTTACCTTAGATGAAAATGAACAGGATTATAAAATACATTTGATTACCATTATTGGTGAGATAGAGGGTCATGAATGTATGGCACCTTCACATAAAACGACTAAGTATGAGCATATACTTCCTCAACTTGCTTCCATTGAAGATAGTAAAGAAGTAGATGGTGTGTTGATTTTAATCAATACTGTTGGTGGTGATGTGGAGGCTGGACTTGCCATTGCGGAGATGATTTCATCTATTAGTAAACCAACAGTGTCTCTTGTGTTAGGTGGAAGTCATTCCATTGGTGTTCCGTTGGCAACTTCGACGGATTACAGTTTTATCGTGCCAACGGGGACAATGATTATACATCCAGTTCGTATGACAGGTATGGTGATTGGTGTTACTCAGACATTTGAATATATGGAGAAAATCCAAGACCGTATTTTAAACTTTGTTGTGGCACATTCTAAGATTGATTATGAAAGTTTGAAACAATTAATGTTGGATACAACACAGCTTACCAAGGACATTGGTTCTATTCTTGTGGGAAGGCAAGCGGTAGATAAAGGTATTATTGATGAGGTTGGTGGAATCCAAGAAGCGTTAAAGAGACTTCACTGTATGATTGATGAAAAGAAAGTGGCAAGCGGAAAAACTAGTAAAAAATCCAATGCAAATGATCCGAAGGGAAAATGTAATTGTAACGATTCGAAAGAATGTTCGAATTGTGATTAGTTTTGCTTGCATTTAGAAATTAATCCCTGTATAATAAAATAGATTCAAGATATCGAATGTGATATTTTGAATCTATTTTCGTTGGTAATATTTACCGATCTAATTGAATAAATATATAGTTGTACAGGCTTTTTAGTCGTACATAAATATGAAAGAGGAACGAGTTTTATGGCAAACCAAAAGGGTAGGAAGCCAGTGACGCGAAAGAAGAAAGTGGAGAAGGACGAAGGATTGACACCATATCAAGATGAGATTACGATAGTAGTCACATTGGTTGTATGTATCTTACTGATTTTAAGTAATTTTCATATGTGTGGAATCTTCGGAGTCTGGGTAAGCCACTTATTTTTTGGTTTATTTGGCTTTATGAATTATATTATGCCGTTTGGAATTTTTGTCGGTATGGCATTTTATTTATCCAATCGAGGCAGTAGAAAAGCAAGAAGAAAGATGATAAGCACGATTGCATTGATGGTGATTTTGATGGCAATTTTGCAGTTGATTTATATGCCAGTTGAGGGTGGTCTTAACGTAAGTGATTATTATGCTGCATCATCTGAAAGTCGTAAAGGCGGAGGAATGGTTGGCGGACTAATTGGAGGAATGTTAAGCTACCTGTTTGATGATGTAGCAGCGATTATTATTTTGATTGCAATTGGTCTTGTGCTTTGCATGTTTATTACAGAGAAGTTGTTCTTCGCACCGATGGGTAAGAAGAGTTACCAGAAGATGCAGAAAATGAAAGAACAGAGACGAATTCAACGTGCAGAATATGAACGTCAGGCAGAAGAAAGAGAAGTTGCGAGAGCGACAGAAAGAAGTGCCATTCGGAGTCAGAAAGCAGAGAAGCGGAAAGCGAAGACATTTACCATTGAGAAAGAAGTGCCACCAGAAGTGGGACAAGGTATTGGGAATGATTCTGTACAAGAGTACGTGGATAAGAATAGTGCTATTCAGAATGGTGTTATTCAGAATGCTAAGGCAGATAAGTTAAAACGTCGTGAGAAAAAGAAAATTTCTGTGGATATGGAAGAGATCACACCAACAGGAATTGAACATATGCACATCGAAAGGGCAGATAGTCAAAAAGATACAGGTTCCATGCCTGTGTACGAAGAAGAGATGATGCAGAAGTTTAATCCTGTTAATGCAGAGATGAAGACGGATTTATCCGAGATGAAAAACGTTTACAATGATGTGATGGAGGAAGAGGACAAGAAACATAGTAATAATCCACTTCAAAAGATTGCGAATTTGAAATCGAAGAAGGACTCTAGTGGAGCATCGGATTATGTGGCAAAAGCGGAAGTGAAGACGTTAGAAGAAGCCACAGCGGAACAGGTATTGGCAGTGGATGTGGAACCAGAGATTTTTAGTGAGAGAGAACGTGGGAATAAAGAAGCTGGGAATAAAGAAGCTGAGCAGATGATGTCTAGCGAGAGTGATGACTTATTCGCAGCAAAAACCAGTGGAAATGCGTCTGAGGAAGTGTCTAATTATGATCCAATTGAACAAGAAGAGGATATGGGTAGCGTTGAAATGTTACATGCATTAGAGGATGCAACAGGACACAAGAAATCTTCTAAAACTTCAGAACATAAGACGAGTGTAGAAAAGAAAGAAACTTATAAAGCAGAATCGGATGGAAAAGGTGCGGATTCCCAATCACTAGATATGGCGATTCTGGCAGAAGAAGTGATAGAGAAACCGTATCAGTTCCCTACATTAGATTTACTTGCAAAGCCAAGTGGAACTGGTGTGGCCGTATCGGATGAAGAATTGAAGCAAACAGCTATGAAACTTCACAATACGCTAGAAAGCTTCGGTGTAAAGGTTACCATTAATAATGTAAGTTGTGGACCAACGGTTACACGTTATGAATTACATCCAGAACAAGGTGTAAAAGTTAGTAAGATTACTGGTCTGGCAGATGATATTAAATTAAATCTTGCAGCAGCAGATATTCGTATCGAGGCACCAATTCCAGGAAAAGCAGCAGTTGGTATTGAAGTACCGAATAAGCAGAATTCGGCAGTTATGCTTCGTGAGTTGTTAGAATCAAAAGATTTTGAAAAACATTCTTCCAACATTGCATTTGCAGTTGGAAAAGACATTGCTGGAAAGACCGTAGTAACCGATATTGCTAAGATGCCTCACTTGCTAATTGCAGGGGCAACGGGTTCTGGTAAATCGGTATGTATTAATACGTTGATTATGTCGATTTTGTATAAATCCAATCCAAATGATGTAAAATTAATTATGATTGACCCGAAGGTGGTAGAGCTTAGCGTATACAACGGAATTCCACATTTATTAATTCCAGTTGTAACCGATCCAAAGAAAGCATCTGCGGCACTTAATTGGGCTGTTATTGAGATGACAGAGCGTTACAATAAATTTGCCGAGATTGGTGTTCGTAACTTAAAAGGTTATAATGAAAAGGTTGCACAAGTGGCAGATTTAGAAGATGAGAAATTTAAGAAGATGCCAGAGATTGTTATTATCGTAGACGAGCTTGCAGACTTGATGATGGTTGCACCTGGTGAGGTAGAAGATGCTATTTGTCGTTTGGCACAGTTAGCCAGAGCAGCGGGGATTCATCTTGTTATCGCAACACAGAGACCATCTGTTAATGTTATCACTGGTGTTATCAAGGCAAATATTCCTTCCCGTATTGCATTTTCCGTTTCTTCGGCAGTAGATTCTAGAACAATCTTAGATGGCGGTGGAGCTGAAAAGTTACTTGGTAAAGGGGATATGTTATTTTATCCATCTGGTTATCAGAAACCAGTACGTGTACAAGGTGCGTTTGTATCAGATGATGAAGTCAGCGCAGTGGTTGAGTTCTTGACACAAGATACCATAACCAATTATGATAACAGCATTGTCGATCAGATTTCTTCACAGGCATCGAAAAGTGGAGCCAGCAGTGGACCTGCTAACGATAGAGATGAGTATTTTGTAGAGGCTGCAAAGTTTATCGTAGAGAAGGACAAGGCTTCCATTGGAATGTTACAACGTGTGTTTAAAATCGGATTTAACCGTGCGTCAAGATTGATGGAACAACTTTATGAGGCTGGTGTCGTTGGGGCAGACGAGGGGACAAAACCTCGCAAGGTTCTAATGTCGATGGAACAATTAGAAGAGTATATTGATGAATATGTCTAAGAAATGTATACTAGAGAAGTAGTAGAAAAGATTGAGCCTCCCGTTTTGGGAGGCTTTGTTTATAAATGAAAGGAAAAACAAATGAAAGGTTATTTAGTTATCAATCATTTTCTAAGAAATGAAAAGTTCGAAGAAATATACCAATGGCTTGCAGATTCAGCAAGGAGACAAGGAATGGAATTAATTCTTAAGACAAATGTAGAATGTATGTCTTGTATTGGTGGAAAACAAGAAAAAGAACAAGATATTTCTTTTGTACTATTCTGGGATAAAGATATTAAATTAGCTCGTATGCTCGAAGCAAGAGGCTATCAATTGTTTAATTGCGCTGATGCAATTCAGACTTGTGACGATAAGGCACTAACACATATTGCATTAGAAAAAGAAGGTATTCCAATGCCAAAAACATGGATATCCCCTATGACCTATGAGAATATCGGTTACACAGATACTTCTTTTCTTACGCAGATTGAAGAAAATTTAGGATATCCAATGGTAGTAAAAGAATGTTGTGGCTCATTTGGTATGCAAGTGTATTTATGTCATAATCGTGAGGAAGTAGAAAAGTATTTCAACAGAAATGTTATTTTTCAAGAATATATCCCATCTAGTTTTGGTCGAGATATTCGCTTGCAAGTAGTAGGGGACAAAGTTATCACCGCAATGTATCGCTATTCTGAAAATGGAGATTTTCGTGCTAATATAACAAATGGGGGAAAAATGAAACCATATCAATGGACAAAAGAACAAGAAGAACTTGCTGTAAATAGCGTAAAAGCCATTGGACTAGACTTTGCAGGTGTTGACATTTTGTTTGGAGAAGATGAAACGCCACTTGTATGTGAGATAAATTCCAATGCCCATTTTAAAAATATTTTTGATTGTACTGGGGTAAATACAGCAGATTATATTTTGGAATATATCAATGATTCGATAAGGAATTCGCACAAGAATCCTAGGAATTAATCTGTGTGAATGGAGCAATAAAATAGAGAATAATAAAAGGAGGTTCTATATGCAGAACAGTATTCAAGATAACGTGAACCAAAGCATAAACAATCAAGTGAAAGCAGAGCAACCAAGAATCGGTTGGATTCTCTACAATAAATGTGACGCAGAACGTAATTCTGGCTACATTGATTTTCACAAAGAAGAGGGTGAAAAACTAGGAATTCAAATTCAACTACTTTATATAGAAGAAATCGAATTTGGTGTAAAACAAGACAAATGGTATCTCACATACCAAGGAAGGGAAATTGCATATCCAGACTTTGCAATTATGCGTATGAATTACCCGCTGCTTACGAGACAACTAGAATTATTAGGAATACCAGTTTTCAATAACTCCTTTGTGGCATCTATCTGTAACGATAAAGCACAAACTTACCAATATGTTGCAAAGACTGGAGTTGAGATGGTAGATAGTAAATTTGTTCACAAAAACTTTTTACGGGACAACCTAGACAATATCAAAAGACCATTTGTCGTTAAATCCGTATCTGGACACGGCGGACAGCAAGTATTTCTTATCGGGGAAGATACCACAGACATCCAATCTATCTATGAACAATTAGACGATCACGTAGTAATCCAACCTCTTGTGGGTTCCAAACGTCAAGATCTTCGTGTCTACGTAGTAGGGAATGAAATCGTAGCTGCAGTTTTACGAACAGGACAAGATGGTTTCAAATCCAACTTTTCTCTAGGTGGTAAAGCAGAATACTTTGAACTTGAAGAGGAAGAAAAAGAAATCGTTGAGAAAATTATCGACTTATTCGATTTTGGCTTAGTTGGAATTGATTTTATCATCGGCGACCACGGAGAACTTATTTTCAATGAAATCGAAGATGTGGTCGGTTCACGTATGTTGTATAGTTGCACAGATGTAAATATTGTGGCACTATATTTAGCGTATATTAAGAAACGCGTATACTAATTCTTGTAAATTATCGAAATATGTGATATTATCGAACATGAATAATTTACTTGGGAGGAGTGCTAAGCATGAAGACAGATATACAGATTGCTCAAGAAGCGAATATGAAACACATTAAGGATGTTGCTTCTGTGCTACATATCGCAGAAGATGATTTAGAGTTTTATGGGAAATACAAAGCTAAGTTATCGGATGAGTTATGGGAAAAAGTAAAAGATAACCAAGATGGAAAATTGATTTTAGTAACAGCAATTAATCCAACTCCAGCAGGAGAAGGTAAGACAACTACAACAGTTGGTCTTGGACAAGCATTTGGAAAAATGGGTAAAAAGGCAATTATCGCACTTCGTGAACCATCTTTAGGACCATGCTTCGGTATTAAGGGTGGAGCAGCAGGTGGCGGATATGCACAAGTCGTTCCTATGGAAGACTTAAACTTACATTTTACAGGTGATTTCCATGCGATTACTTCCGCTAATAACTTATTAGCAGCGATGCTTGATAATCACATGCAACAAGGAAATGCTTTAAACATTGATCCAAATCAAATTGTCTGGAAACGTTGCTTAGATATGAACGACCGTGTTCTTCGTAATATCGTAGTTGGGCTTGGTAAAAAAACAGACGGTGTTGTACGTGAAGACCACTTTATTATAACGGTGGCTTCTGAGATTATGGCGATTTTATGTCTTGCTGAAAATATGGAAGACTTAAAAGAACGTCTAGGAAGAATCATCGTTGCTTATACTTATGATGGGGCTCCAGTTCGAGCAAAAGAATTAAATGCGGTAGGTTCTATGGCAGCATTATTAAAAGATGCCATCAAACCAAACTTAATTCAAACATTAGAAAATACACCAGCCATCGTACACGGTGGACCATTTGCAAACATCGCCCATGGATGTAACAGTGTACGTGCTACAAAGACAGCTTTAAAACTTGCAGATTACACAATTACAGAAGCTGGATTTGGCGCAGATCTTGGTGCAGAAAAGTTCTTTGATATTAAATGTCGTATGTCTGGATTAAAACCAGATGCAGTTGTATTAGTAGCAACTGTTCGTGCGTTAAAATATAATGGTGGCGTTCCAAAGACGGAACTAAGCACTGAAAATCTAGAAGCACTTAAAAAAGGTATCGTAAACTTAGAAAAGCACATTGAAAATGTTCAAAAATATGGCGTGCCATGTGTAGTTACCTTAAATAAATTTATTACAGACTCTGAAGCAGAATTAGCATACGTAAAAGAATTCTGCGAAGCAAAAGGCTGTGAATTCGCCTTATCTGAAGTATGGGAAAAAGGTGGAGAAGGTGGTATTGAATTAGCAAATAAAGTAATTCAAACACTAGAAACAAAGGAAAGTAATTTTAAACCTCTTTATGATGATGCTCTTTCCTTAAGAGAAAAGATTGAAACAATTGCAAAAGAAATTTACGGTGCAGCAAGTGTAACATTCGATCCATTGGCACAGAAAGCAATGAATCGTTTAGAAGAATTAGGATTCGGTAATATGCCAGTATGTATGGCGAAGAATCAGTATTCTTTATCCGATGATGCTACATTACTTGGAAGACCAGAAAACTTTAACATTAACATTCGTGAAATTTATGTATCTGCAGGTGCTGGATTTGTCGTTGCAATCACAGGAACCGTTATGACAATGCCTGGATTACCTAAGAAACCAGCAGCAGAAAATATTGATGTAAATGAAGATGGAGTAATTGTTGGTTTATTCTAATAGCTAGAATATTTTATGAAGAAGGAAAGTTTTTTTCGAATGAATAATTCGGGAAATGACTTTCCTTTTTGTGTATTTATCCAAGAAAAATTATGTTATTGCAAAATAGAATAAACTATTAGAAATGTCATAGAAAAGGGAGAAATCAGATGAAAAAGAAAATAGTAGTAGCAGGATTAATTAATATTGAAACAACACAGGCAGTAGGAAACTTCCCAATTGAGTATAATCCAATTGATTATACATTCTTTGGAATTGAAAGTACGGTTTCTGGTGTAGGTTACAATGTATCCAAAGCAGTAAAGACACTAGGAAGTGATGTAACTTTATTATCTCTAATTGGAAAAGATATGTATAAAGAATGCATTTACAAAGAACTAGAAAAAGATGGCATTGGAAAAGAAGGAATTGTAGAAAGTTTAGATCAGATTCCACAATCTATCGTATTATACGATAAAGATGGTAAGAGAAAAATCTATTTAGATTTAAAAGATATTCAAGATATGTCTTATCCTGTGTCTGAAAATGAGAACGTTTTCAGTGAGGCGGATATGGCAGTAATCTGTAACATTAACTTTGCAAGAAGCTTATTTCCAGCAGCCAAGAAATCTGCAAAGATGATTGCAAGTGACGTTCATGTAGTAAGTGATATTCATGATGATTTTAACAAGGAATTCATGCAAAATGCAGATATTCTATTTATGAGCAATGAAGCAATTTTAGGAAGAGAAGAAGCATTTGTTCGTGAAGTGGCAGCAGCTTATGACAATGAAATTATTGTCTGTGGTATGGGAAGCAAAGGTGCTTTGCTATACGAGAAAAAGACGCAAGAAGTGACTTTAGTAGAAGCAGTTGATGTTCGCGATATCGTAAGTACCATTGGTGCAGGTGATGCATTGTTCTCATCCTTTATTCATTTTTACAGTAAGGGAGATACTCCAAAGGAAGCATTACAAAAAGCGGTATACTTTGCAGGTTATAAAATCGGAGAAAAAGGTGCAGCTTGCGGATTTTTAACAGAAGAGGAACTTCTAAGTTTATATCATTTTTAAATGATAAAGTTTTGCAAAATTGGATATAATGCATTGTAAGTGTATTTTAGACGCAAAATGTTCACAAAATATTCACATAATATGTATAATATGTAACCACTGCAAAATTTAGCAACAAAGGAGAGATTATTGTGTCAGACAAGAAGAAAATCGCAGGCATAGGAATTGCAGTAGCAATTGTTGTAGTAATCATCATTGCAATTTTCCTAAGCAACAACAACGCAGGCAATAGAACAGATAATAGTGCAGACAAAGGTGCCAATAATCAGACAGAAGAACAAGTGAAGCAGGAGAACACACTTACATTGGTAAAGGGTGAAAATGGAGCAGCAGACATCTATACTTCTCAATTTGATAGTATTGATAACGTATACAGTGCAAAAAAGTCAAAATCCGTTCTTTCTCAATTAGAAACGTTACAGGAAGAAAACAAATATACAGCAACGTCACCGCTTTTTGTATATAACGCATTTGGTACAAATGAACTTTCTTACTACACATCATTCGAAACAGAAACACCAGCATTTTTAGAATACAGTATTTCTACAGATGATGAAACGATTCCTGAATTTACTCGTAGAGCTGAGATTTTATCAGGTGAAAAAGTAACTACAAAACACCAATATCAATTAATTGGTTTCGTTCCAGAAGTACAAAACTATGTTACACTTCGTTTATTTAAAGAAGATGGAAGTTTATTAGAAGAACATTCCTTCTCAGGATTTACAGCAGAATTATCAGCTGACTTTGATATTACAGTTAATGTAGAAGATGGCACAAGTGACCAAGCGTTAACAGAAGGTTTATACGCATATTTTACAATGGATAACAATGCCAAAGAAGAAGGTTGCGATATTCTTTGCTACGATAACGATGGTATCATCAGAAGTGTTTATCCAGTAAAATCATATCGTGCAGCACGTATCGAACAAGTTGGTGAAAACTTATTATACGCAACATCTAATAGTAAGTTTGCATTGGTTTCAAAATTAGGTCAAGTATTAAGAACTTATGTAATCGGTGACTACTCTTACCATCACGATTATCGTTACTATGAACCAAGTAACACACTTTATTTATTAGCAACAAATCGTAAAGATGAAAATCATTATGTAGAAGATTTACTTCTATCTCTTAGCTTAGAAACAGGTGAATATACAGAAACAATCGATTTTAAAGATTTATTCCCAGATATGTATGGAGAAGCAGTTGCAAACTATGATGAAGATCAATCCGATACAACATCAATTGACTGGATTCATCATAACTCACTATCTTTTGTAGGTTCTGATAATGAAATGGTATTTAGTTCAAGAGAATTATCCGCTGTGATTAGTGTAACAAATATTTTATCAAAACCAGAGATTAAATACATCATTGCAGATGAATTTATTTTCAAAGGATACGAAGCAGAAAAATATTTATTAAAGAAAGATACATCTGATGGCGATTTCAAATATCAGTATGGTCAACATGATGTAAGCTATGTAGCAGATGACAGCTTAGAAGATGGTTGTTATTATCTAACAATGTATGATAACAATGCTGGATGGTCTCATTCTAGACCAAACCTTGATTGGTCAGGATTAGAAGGCGTTGGTAAAGGTTTAATGGCATCTACCAGTGAAGGTATTTCTTCTTATTTTTACAAATATCTTGTAAATGAAAAGGAAGGTACGTTCAAGTTAGTGGATTCTGTTGAGCTTGTTTACTCTGGTATTGTAAGTAATGCTGAGTATGTTGGGGATAATATTGCAACATCTAGTGGTACAGCAAAACAATATGCAGAATATGATAGTGAAGGTAATTTAATTCGAGCATTTGTAAGTAATCGAAATAACTTTAATTATCGTGTTATTAAGTATCCATTTTTGTAGGATGGGATCTGAAAGAGGATAGGACCAAATGGTCTTGTCCTTTTTTTGTTTGCACTTTGTTGCGTGAGTGAGAAATATGATTTTATTGCATCTAACATATAAAAATGTTAGAATTAATAAATAATAAACTAGATAATAAGAGAATCGAGGTGTTAATTTGAAAATTACAGAAGTTAATTTATCATTTGTTAAGTGTTTCCAGAGCTTAAAACTGGACTTAAAGAAACCTGGAACGGAAGAACCTTTATCGGTATGTGTATTGGTTGGAGCAAATGGTTCAGGAAAGTCGACGATATTAAAATCAATTGTATCTACATTTACTGTTATGGATGAATGCTATAATGGAGAGTTATTTGATGATAATGCAGTTAGGAAAGGTTCAGAGCACTTAAATTCTACCATTTTTGTAGAATTTACAGAAGAAGAACAAAAACGATTAAATGTGCAAAGAGACATGTCCTATTTTTCATATGCCCATCTAACAAAACAAGCCTTAGAAAAGTATGACATGGATGAAGAGGAAAATGATTTTCCTATGATTCTCTTAGATAAAGAAGATGACGTAAAAGAAGATAGGTATAAAAATTTTTTAGCTGAATTTTACATATCTAAAAATGATGGGATAGTTATGTATCTTGATCCTTTTAGATTCCTAACGGAAAATACTCCTTTGGGACCGAACTTCCATAATATGCCGACAACTCCAAGAGATAATGCATTGTCATCCATAATTAGTTCGGGTGGAATGATTTCTAATAGGGATATGTTTATTAAACAGTGGCTTATCAATTTAGACTATTTAGTTTTAAAAGAACCAACGGAGAAAAATAAGACAATATATAAACATATTATAGATGCATTTGAACTTTTATTATCTCCTTTAGAATTCAAAGGAATAAATGTAGAAGGAAAAATTATTTTTTCGGATCATGCTGATAATGGAAATATTGAAATTGATATGCTAAGTGATGGATTTAAAAGTATATTTATAATTATTTCAGAGATAATTTTACGATTGGCTTTGATAGAATGTAAGGAGGAGGAATACTTCTATGAAAAAGAGGCAATAATATTAATTGATGAAATCGATTGTCATATTCATCCAAAGTGGCAGAAAAATTTGATCCCTTCTCTTCGGAAATTATTTCCAAATTGTCAATTTATAATTACAACCCATTCTCCTTTTATTTTAGAAACATTACAAGAGTATGAAATAAAGAAAATTGGTGAAAGGAACATTTTATAATGGTTGCATCTGCAGTTGTAAAACAACAAATTCCAAGTACATATTTTGATATAGATATGAGTACATTTTATAAGGTAGGAGAGCTTTTCTTTGGAGAGAGGTATGAAATTATGCATAACAATGTAGTTATATCGAAAGATAAGTCAATTAGAATTGCAATAAAGGAATTTGAAAAAGAAATGACCGAGTATTCAGAGCTATATATATCAAATGATTCAATTAGAATATGTGAAGCATTGGATTATATGGGCAAGAATATTTTTGATGAAGTAGACCCAGAACTTCAAGGTTGGCTTGTATTTTTAAATCCGTATATATTTCTGAATTGGGAACACCCTTGTAAGTATCTATTTATCATAAATCAAGATTATATAGAAAAGAAGGAATATAATAGAGGATTTAAAGGTGACATACCAATGAAATTAATTAAGCAAGGAGTATAGGATGGAAAGATATGCATTACTAGTTTCTGGTGGAATTGATAAGATAAATAATTATAGAAGATATCAAAACAATTTAGCATTTGCATATAATATGTTAGTGAATAAATTAGGATATAAACAAGAAAATGTGATAGTGCTTTATGCGGATGGAAGAGCAATTGAATATGAGGGTGCAAAAATTGGGTCAACTAGTGCTACAAAAGCGAATCTATTATTAAGTCTACGGAAGTTTCATTATAAATCTGATTGGCAACTTGTAATTATAATTAGTAATCATGGTGGTAGTGAAAATGATGGATTTATTAATTTGTGGGGATGCAATGAGTATATTACATTACAGGAGTTTTCACAGGAAATGAATGCTTTACAAGGGAAAAAGGTTGTTATAATGGGACAATGCTATGGTGGTAATATTATGAAATATAATATAAAAAATACCTGTATTGTTACAGCAAACGGTGAAAATTTACCATCATTTAGTCGTTTGTTTACAGTAGGAGAAGAACCAAAATATGATGAATTCTTATATCATTTTATATCTTATTTTAATGGTTGTTATCCAGATGGTACAGAATTATTAACTTGTACGAGAGTGAATAGTGTTGAACATGCATTTCAATATGCTTGGGAAAATGACTGTTTTAATAATATGAGTGTTAAGTATGACATAAGAATGAGGAACCTCTCGCCGTTTGGTGAAATACCACAATTTAGAAATCATATCCAAGGATGTAGTATTGTGAGTCTATAAAATTTTATTTACATATATTTTTATAACAATATGGTAATTTAAAACCAGTTGTGCTATAATCTAGCCTTAGTGAATGATTCTAAATATTAGGTTTTCTAATATATTTTAGAATAGATAAAACTAGGAGGCGTACCATGAATATAGTAGTTTTAGCTGGGGGAACAAGTACAGAACGTGACGTATCCCTAATTACAGGAACAAAAGTATACGAAGCATTAAAGAATAAAGGACATAATGTAATCTTAGTAGATTTATTTTTAGGATTAGAAGATATGGAAACAGTTCCTGCTGATATATTCACTATGGATTATAATTGGGTGAAAAACATAAATGGAATTAGCGAAATTGACCCTGATATTGCAAAAGTAAAAGCAATGCGTAAAGATAAATCCGATAACATTTTCGGAGCACATGTAATTGAAGTATGTCAGATGGCAGATGTTGTATTTATGGGACTACATGGTTCCAATGGAGAAGACGGAAGAATCCAAGCAACATTCGATTTAATGGGCATTAAGTACACAGGAACAGGTTATTTAAGTAGTGCACTCGCTATGGATAAAGGAATTTCCCGTAAATTTTTCCAAGCAGGCGGAGTACCAGTAGCACAAGGAACAACGGTAGTAAAAGGTGATGATGTTTCCAATTGGAACGCTTACCCATGTATCGTAAAACCATGTTGTGGTGGTTCCAGCGTAGGTGTATCCGTAGCAAACAACGAAGAAGAATTCAAAAAAGCTTTAGAAGCAGCATTCGCATTTGAAAATGAAGTTGTAGTTGAACAATTTATCAAAGGAAGAGAATTCTCTATCGGTGTAATTGAAGGAAAAGCCCTTCCAATTATCGAGATTGCTCCACTACAAGGTTTCTATGATTACAAAAATAAATACCAAGCAGGAAGTGCCGTAGAAACATGCCCTGCGTTAATCACAGAAGAACAAACAAAAGAAATGCAAGGATACGCAGAATTAGCATTCCAAGTATTAGGAATCGAAGCATATGCACGTATTGATTTTATGATGGCGGAAGATGGTAAAATGTACTGCCTAGAAGCCAATACACTACCAGGCATGACACCAACAAGCTTACTTCCGCAAGAGGCAGCAGTTGTTGGATACGATTTCGAAGCACTATGTGAAAAATTAATTGAAGTATCACTAAAGCGTTGGAAATAAAGATGAATGATAACCCTAAACATAGATTTGTTTAGGGTTAAATAATGCTTAAAATAGCACAAAGTTGGAGGATGAGATGAAACATTTATCATTAGAATTAATCGCCAAAGCCTGTAATGGTGTGTATTATGGCGAAGAAGATAAAAAGAGCATTTGCGTAAATGGCATTACATTAGATAGTCGTAAGATTGAAGAAGGATTTTTATTCGTTGCACTACGTGGTGAACGAGTAGACGGACATAGTTTCGTAGCAGGTGCTTACGAAAAAGGTGCAGTAGCATGTTTAGTCGAAGATGCACCAGAGACAGAAGTAGGTCCATATATTGTGGTAGAATCTTGCACCCAAGCAATCAAAGATATTGCTGAGTATTATCGTAGTTCATTAGATATTAAAGTAATCGGTATCACAGGAAGCGTTGGAAAAACAAGTACAAAAGAAATGATCGCTTCCGTAGTAGAACAAAAATACAACGTCCAAAAAACACAAGGAAATTTTAACAACGAAATCGGTGTACCAATTACTATTTTTAGCATCCGAGAAGAACACCAAGTTGCTATCTTAGAAATGGGAATTAATCAATTCGGTGAAATGCATCGACTAAGCAAAATGGTTCGTCCAGATATCTGTGTTATGACAAATATCGGATTGTGTCATCTTGAAAATCTAAAGTCTCGTGATGGTATCTTAGAAGCAAAGTCTGAGATATTTGATTTTGCCAAGGAAAATTGTATAGCGATTCTAAATGGAGATGACGATAAGCTTATTACGTTAAAGTCAAGAGAAGCAATTCATCCAAAGTTCTATGGATTAGAATCGAACAATGATATATATGCTGAGAACATTGAAGATAAAGGTTTAGAAGGAATTACATGCGATATTGTTTCTGAAGTAGGACGTATTAATGTATGGATTCCAATTCCAGGAATGCATATGGTTTACAATGCTTTAGCAGGAGCACAAGTTGGTTTGCAGCTTGGTCTAACATTAGATGAAATCAAAGCAGGAATTGAGGCATTAAAACCTACTGGTGGTAGAAATAATATTTTAAAAGTAGGAAATAAAACAGTAATCGACGATTGTTATAATGCCAATCCAGTTTCTATGCGTTCATCTTTAGATGTATTAGCAAAAGCAGAAGGAAGAAAAGTTGCGATCTTAGGTGATATGGGAGAATTAGGAGCAGATGAAAAAGCACTGCACTATGGAGTAGGCGAATATGCAGCACAACAAAATATAGATGTGTTAGTATGCGTTGGAACTTTATCTGTTGAAATGAAAAACGGTGCTGAAACAGTAGAAGGTTCTAAAACAAACGTAATGTATTTTGAAACAAAAGAAGGAATGTTAGCAGAACTAGATAAAATCGTTGAAGAGAATGACACAATCCTAGTAAAGGCCTCACATTTTATGGGATTTGACAAAGTTGTAAAGATGATCCAGGAAACTATACACTAAGTTCTGTTAATAGGTGTAAATAACCAAATGAAAAATGATAGAAATCTTTTAAATTAAAAAAGGGTATGCTACCCCCTTGGTGAAAATATCGTTTTTTCAAAAGTAATCTCTCGTACAGGTTTTTTAGCATCTCCTGTACGAGAGATGCTAACGATCTGTAGAGTTAGCATGCGTTTGTCTTGTCGAAAACTTGGAGTATATTGACTTTTTTTGGCATGTGTGATACTATGATGTGTGTAATTTTTTAAAAATGAATTACTCTTTTGGAACCTTGAGTGTTCATGCCTACCAAAATTTAGCTTTGAACTTTGATAAGTAATTATTATTAGTGGAATAAAAATAGCATGATAAATAAGCTTCCAATTTCTTGCGTTTATTTGAACATTCCACAGAAGATTTATATTGTTTTTTTCTATTCCTCGCTTTCATATGGTGGGATATTGAATAAGTTTGTATGGACTGTCAAGTGTTTTGGGCAAAAAAGAGAAAAATTTTTAATTGGTAGGGAATTTGAAAGAATTGAATTTATTGGTTTAGAGATTCTGGGAGTTTATTCATGAGAAAGGAGGAAGTGATTTATGGAGTACAATTCGGAATATTGTCATGTAGAATATTTAGAAAGAGATAATATTGTATTTTTAGAGTGGAAGAAATTTTGTTGTGGCGATTCTTATCGAGCACCTGTGCAATTTGTGTTAGATCTTTTAAAAGAACATAAAAACAGTAATTTTCTATTTGATGCTAGAAATGGATTTGAAGATGAGAAAGAAGATGTAAAGTGGGGGTTTGAATACTTTTTACCAACTATGGCAAAGACAGATTGCAAGTATGTTTCTTTCATTATGAATGAAGTTTCAGATATTGATGAGGAAATGAGTATGTGGGAAAGAGAATTTAAAAAGTATTTTAAAGTGAAAAAGTTTGACAATTTTGACAAAGCATTAGAGTATATGAGAAAAGTTACGGTGGAAAAGTAAAATGAGAAAATTACAAATTAAAGGAATTGAAGTTGTAAAAGGTAAAAATGAAATACCAGTGGAGTATTTTATTGAGCACTTTAATAAGCAGGGAAAAGATGTTGAAATTTTGTTGAGGTATGTATTTGGTAGAGATTCCATTTGCCTTGCGGATGAAAATGAGACAAGTTATACTATGTCTTTACAAGCATGCAAAGCTGTTTTAGCGTCTTCACAAGTAAATATGAAAGATATTGATATGGTAATTTTTTCAGGTTTGATACCAGAGTATGCCATGCCACAAGTTGCGTTGATGATTCACGAAGAATTAAACGGAAAAGAAGATTGTCTTTGTTTTGATATAAACGTGAATTGTATTGGAATGCTGAGTGCAATAGAACTTGCATCTGGGTACTTTTCAAGTGCATCAGAGAAAAAAAATGTGTTAATAGTCGGTAGTGATGATATTAGGGTGCTACAGAACGAGAACAATCCTCTTACATATGGTGTGTATGGAAACATAGCCTGTGCAATCATTGCAGAAATTTCTGGTGAATCAGAAAGCAAGTTAATTGATACTCAATATAGTGTCACTCATCCAGTAGATAAAAATATTGAAAAAAACAGTGTATTGTATCCTGATGCTGGTTTTTATAAAGTTTTAAATCCAAAAACGTCTGTTGAAGCAAAATTCCAATGGAAGCAATTTGATTCAGATGAGCTTTATGAAGATGGAAGAAATCGTATCATTAATCTAATAAGTAAGAATGGATATTGTATGGAGGATATTTCACTTTTTTGCTTGTCTCAGCTTTCGCAAAAACATGTTTCTGTATTTCAGGAAATTTATGAGATTGAAGAAGAAAGATGTCCATATGTTTCAAGAAAGATTGGATATTGTGGAACGGCAAGTCCTCTTTTGGTATTATACTATGCCATAAAAGAAGAAAAAATAAAACGTGGAGATTTGATTCTATTATGGACAATAGGAATGGGAAGCGATGATATTTGCATGCTATTGCAGTATTAAAATAAGGTGATAGGCTGACGCCAACCTTGACAGTACAACAGGAACTGCTGTAAGTCGGTTACCGACGGTGAAGAACTCAAGAACAGTTAGAGCCTTCTGCTTTTTGGATATCAAGTATTGTCTGTTGCCTAGGTAGATGAGCAACTGCCATTTGTCTGCATCTTTTAGCATTTTCACTTCATTAAGAACTCTATAGTTATTATGTCTGTGTGACCTTAAGAAGTTGCAATAGGTAACTCAAAGAGCTAGATCGTAGTTGGGACCGTCGATGTTATTGAATCCGTTTGTAGGTCTGGATTTGGCGATTAACATTATACAATAGAAAATAGGGGTATTGCTTTTTATTTGCAAAATCCCCAATAATAAAGATTTTATAAGGAAAAATAGGGGTGTCTTTTGACACTACCAATAAAGTTTAAGAGGGAGAAGAATGAGATTTAACAGTAGCTTTATATTTCCTGGTTCAGGTTGTCAATACATTGGAATGGGAAAAGAATTTTATGAGAATTTTGAAGTAGCCAAAAGAACTTATGAAGAGGCTTCGGATATTCTTCAGAAAGACTTTATGAAAATTTGCTTTAAAGGTGGAACCGTAAAGCAGAATAAAATAGAGAATCTTTTGCCATGTATTTATGTTACTAGTGTGGCATTAGGAAGAGTTTTAATGAATGAATTTAATTATATTCCTAATTACATGGCAGGGCACAGTTTGGGAGAGTATTCTGCTCTTACCATTGCGGATGCAATACCTTTTCATGAAGGGTTGAAAATAGTGCAAAAAAGAAGCGATCTTGCTAAAGAGGTTGCAAGAGAATTTGACGCAGGTATGGCTATTATAAATGGATCAAGAACTTCTAGAGTGGAAACGTTATGTAAAGAGAATACAGATGAAGATGGATGTGTTTCCATTGCATGCTTTAATACAGATGACCAAGTGTTGATTTCTGGTAATAACAGTAGAATTGAACTTGTCGCAGAGGCCGTGAAAAAAGAAGGTGCAAATGTTATTTTTTTAATTGGAAGTGCACCTTACCATAATATTTTAATGAAACATATTATAGCTGAACTGCAAAGCGAGTTAGAAAAATGTAATATTAAAAGGCCGAAATATGACGTTATTTCCAATATTACAGTTAGGCCTTTTGCAGACAAAGAGGATATTGTGAGAAATCTTGTCCTTCAAATGTATAATCCGATTCGTTGGAAAGAAGTGATTCAAACATTTGAAGCAAATGTACATACATTAATAGAGGTAGGTCCAAATAATGTTTTAAGTACTATTTTGCAGCAGAACAGCAGAATTCAGAATATCTATTCACTAGATAGGGATTTTGAAGAATTGAAAAATATTTCAAATAATTGGACTTATCAAAATGATTTAAATTTTATATCAAAATGTTTAAAGAGTATAGCGGGAACGCCTAATTATAACAGATCTTCAAAATATGATTTGAGTCAGTTGCAAAGTACATATCAACAGCTTTTTCAGATCGAAAAACAGATTTCAGAAAGAATAATTTCCTTGGATGTAACAAAGAAGGAAGAGATGAAAGAAAAAGTAGAACGAGTACTGGAAATGAAACATACTCCAATGCAGGAAAAGCAACAGATACTTGGAGAATTGGAAGGCCTTATGAAGTAGGAAGGAGTGTACATATGGAAGAAAGAAAATTATCAAAGACAGAACTTGAAATGTTGTCAATCTGGCAAGGTGTACTTAAGAAAGAGAAGGTTGATATAAAGAAAAGTTTTTTTGCACAAGGTGGAAAGTCAATAGATGTGACTACGCTAGTAAAAATGGTAGAGGAGAAGTTTCCTGGAATGGTAAAGGTTTCGGATTTTTTCCAGTACTATTCCATTGAAAAAATGTCTGCCTATATTGATTCTCAAAAAGATGCTGAAGTAGAGAAAGAAGAAAGTGCAAAGGAAGTACAAGGAAGAGAAGATTACAGTAAAGAGATGGGAACGATCATTGATTCTATGGAAAATGGTGAGCTCTCGGTAGAAGATGCATTATCAAAATTACTAGATTAAAAGTGTAAATGTATCAAAAAACCATAGAAGGGTGAGGTATTTATGTCGAATTTCAATCTTAATATAGAGAGTATAATGAAAACAATTCTTAATCATACGCAAAGTGGAGAAATCAAGAAAGAAACAGCAATAGAATTGCTGACAGAGATAAAATCCTTAAAAGAGAGTGAAAAAAAACCAAAAGTGGCCATTGTAGGTATGGCTGGAAGATTCCCAGAAGCAGATGACGTAGAGCAGTTTTGGGAAAATTTATCACATGGGAGAGAAAGTATCCGAGAATTTCCCATAGAAAGAAAAAGAAACGTTGAAAAATACATTCCCATTTTTTCGAAAACAGAATCGGAACGTCTTCGAATTGCAGGTTATCTAGAGGAAATTGATAAATTTGATTACGAATATTTCGGAATATCTCCGAAAGAGGCTGAGTTAATGGATCCAAATCAGAGAATTCTTCTGGAAAATGTGATACATGCAATTGAGGATTCAGGGACTAGAATTGACAGTTTGTATGAGAGTGATTGCGGTGTTTATGTGGGATATAGTGTCGATTTTGGTACAGAATATAAGCAATTGATTAATGTTGCAAGTACGTTAGATGCATTTGCAGCAACAGGAAATACATATTCTGTCCTTGCTGGAAGAATTTCTTATTTACTCGGACTTCAAGGGCCGGCCATTGTAATGGATACAGCTTGTTCCTCAACACTTGTGGCACTTAATAAGGCGGTAGATGACATTCAAAATAATGCATGCTCCCAAGCAATCGTTGGTTCGGTTAAAGTTGTGCCTATATTAGGATTGACTAGCGAACTGGAATTTGGAGTTGGGTCTTCAACAGAAAGGACATATCCATTTGACAACCGTTCTGATGGGATTGCATTTGGAGAGGGAGTGGGAACAGTATATTTGAAGAGGCTTGATCTGGCAATCAAGGACAATGATCGAATTTATGGAGTAATTGAAGGAGGTTCTGTAAATCAGGATGGACGTTCTATGGCACTAACAGCCCCAAACCCATACTCCCAAGCAAATCTGATTCTGAAGGCAGCGAAAAATGCGAATGTGGATTTAGGAGACATCGGTTATTTTGAGACACACGGAACAGGAACTAAATTAGGTGATCCAATTGAAGTGCAGGGAATCACTATGGCTATGAAGAAATATACAGATAAGCTACAGTTTTGCCCAATTGGTTCTGTAAAAGCAAATATAGGTCATTTGGATTGTGCTGCAGGAATCGCATCTGTCATTAAATGTTTGTTGCAGATGCAACATAAACAGATTGTACCAAGTATTCATTATGAAATACCAAATGAGAATATCGATTTTCTAGATTCACCAGTGTATGTAAACACTGTGTTACGTGATTGGAAAGTAGAAGAAGGAAAAAATAGAAAGTGCTGTATTAGTTCATTTAGTGTTGGAGGAACCAACAGTCATGTCATTTTAGGAGAATATCAAAAGGAGTCCATACCAAACGAAATGAACGAGAAAGAGATTCGTATTCTTACTCTATCAGCCAAGAAAGAATCTGTCCTAAGAAATTTGGTTGAGAATTATGTTGGTTTACTAAACAAAGAAAATGATATTAATTTAGATAATATGTGCTATACAGCGAATTTGTTTCGAGATGTATATGAAAATCGAGTTGCATTTGTATTTCACAACAAAAAAGATCTCTTAGAGAAGATGCATGAATTTCTTTATGATAGTACTCCTAATAGATTAGATGGAGTGTATAGAATGGATAGTGTGGTAGGAAAAGTTCCGAATGACGTTGATCATTTGCTTCACAAATGGAAGGAAGAACATTATCAGGTGGAGGAAATGGCACATCAAATTGCCGAGGCATTTGTAGCAGGTGCTAAGATTAACTGGCAGATCTGTTATGAAGAAAGAAACTTGGAAAAAATAAGCCTGCCTTTGTATCCATTTCAAAAATTAAGGTGCTGGATAGATTTGGAAGAAGACGTTGCATATCATACAATGCAGCAAGGAGAATCTAAAAAGGAGTTTCATTATACCCTAACGGGAAGTGAAAATATAACAAAAATGGAAAAAGATATAGGAGACTGCTTCTATACCCTTTTAGGAGGAGAGACAATTGACGTAAGGGATTCCTTTTTTGATTTGGGTGGGAATTCAATTCTTGCTATTAAATTTGAGATCGAAATGAGAAATAGACAGTACGATTTTTATTATAAAGATCTCATGGAATATAACTCCATTCAAAAAATTGCACAATACCTTTCTAAACAACCCAAAAAAGAGGAACACATAGAAGTTGTGCAAGAGGAAAAAGAAAATAAAGAATCAGAAATAGGTAATCAGGTAGAACCATTTAATGAAATATACTTTAAAGATTGTTTTTACAACTCTTTTTTCCCAATTTTGATTCGAAACCGAAAGAGTATCGATTGTTTTATGCTCAATGTATATGAATCCTATTGTTTGTCAGATGGACTTATTCTGTCAGAGTATACATCTATTCAAACCTTTGAAGAACTTTGTAATTCACAGAATATTCAGTATAAGGCCAAAGAATCTGTAGAAGATGTTATAACATCTATGGAAGAAGCAATAACCCAAAAACAATATGTGATTCTATTTATCGATTGTTTTTATGAGACATTCCGAAAGGATACTTATCAGAAAATTCATTGGCCACATACGATTCTGATTTATGATTTTGACAGAGAGAATAAAAAGGCAAAAGTAATTGAGCATAAGAATAAAGATAACTTGAGATATGGGCATTTTGAATTATCCTATCAAGATATCAAAGATTCCTATGAAGGATATCAAAAAAATTATAAAGACTTATTCCCATATAGTTTCTTTTCATTTGATTCTACACAGGACAAAGAAGTGGCTGTTACGAAAGAACAGCTACGAAGTATAGCGTCCAAGAATCTGGAAGTTGCACTGGACTCCATGAATAAGGGGGTGGAATTATTAAATGATTTTGATTCGGTTTTTCAGGAAATAATAAGAAATGAAGCAAAATTCAAGGAACAAGAAGAAAAGCTTATGAATCAGTTAAATGTTATTTTGAATATTAAAAATGCAGAGTTGTATAAGTACGAAAGAGTAGAAGGTTTTGAGGAAGCCTGCAAAATATTGAATGAAATAATTTTGGTATGGAATGAAATCAGGGAAGCAGTATGTTACTGCTACTATGCAAAATTATATTTAGCAGATATGTTAATAAATCAATCTGAAAAAATAAAGAAAATTGTTTTATTAGAAAAAGAGTACATAGCTGCTTTACAAAGAGGTTGTTTGTAAAAGGAAGGATTTTGAATTATGGAATTTGATTTGACAAAGGAACAGAAGCAGTTGAGGAGAGAAGTCATTAAATTTGCTAAGAACGAGTTAAATGACTATGAAAAAGGTGTTTTTTCAAGAGAAATGTGGGAAAAATGCGTAGAAATGGGCCTAATTGGAATGAATATTCCAGAGGAATATTCAGGGATGGGACTTGATTACCAGACAAGTGCCATTCTTCTAGAAGCTTTAGGTTATGCTTGCGAAGATAGCGGTTTTGTATTCGCAATTACGAATCATTTATGGGTGTGTCAGAATATTGTAAATGAAATGGGAAGTGAAGAGTTAAAAGAAAAGTATTTAAGAAGAATGGTAGAAGGAGAATTAATAGGTTGTTTTGCCATTACAGAAGCTGATTCTGGTTCAGATGTATTTGATATGCATACAAGAGCAGAAGAGACAGAAGATGGTTACATATTAGACGGAAATAAGATGTTCATTTCCAATGGGCCCATTGCAGATGTATTTATTGTTATTGCAAAAACATCAAAACAAGGTGAGAAGGATGCATTTACAGCATTCTTTGTTGAAAAAGATTTCGAAGGTGTATCTATCGGAAAGCATATTCATAAAATGGGATTGGAAGCATGCCCTATGGCAGAAGTATGTCTAGATAAAGTAATGATTCCAAAGGAGAATGTGGTTTATGAAGTAAATAAGGGAATGAAAGTAGCCAACTATTCCTTATCTATGGAGCGTGTTTTTGAATTTGCAAGTCATATTGGAGCTATGGAACGTCAGATGGAGAAGTGCATTCAGTATGCTAATGAAAGAAAACAGTATGGCAAGAAGATAAAAGAAAATCAGGCAGTGAGCCATAAGATTGTAGATATGAAAGTAAAAATTGAGTTAGCAAAACAGTATATGTACAAAGTGGCATGGAAAGCAGATCACAAGAAAAATATTTTCTTAGATGCAGCTATTTTTAAACTTTTTGTAAGTGAAAGTTACGTTGCTACATGTTTAGATGCGATTCAGATTCATGGTGCCTATGGATATTCAAAAGAATATAGCATGGAAAGTGAACTAAGAGATTCTATTGCATCTACCATATATTCTGGGACGTCAGAAATACAGAAAAATATTATTTTTGATTTAATTGACAATATGTAGGAGGACAGCAGTGAAAATTGTAGTTTGTGTAAAAAGCGTAAAGGCTAATCTATTTTTAGAGAATTCTGATAAAACATATGCCTTAAATCCTTATGATGTCTATGCCTTAAAACAATGCCAGAAGATAAAAAATGCACAAAATGCAAAAATTGTTGCAATAATGATGGGGCGTATGGATAAAAGGCTTGTTGCAGAAATCAGAAAATTGGGAGCAGATCAGGTTGTTGTCATATCAGATAAACACTTTGCAGGAGCAGATACCCTTGCGACAACATATGTGTTGGCTGAAGCAATCAAACAAATTGGCTCTGTTGACTATGTTGTTTGTGGAGATCATGCCATTGATGGGGAGACTGGTCATGTGGGAGCAGGACTTGCAGAAAGGCTAGATTATGATTATTTAAATAATGTAGTAGAATTTACAAGTGCAGATGGAAAATTTGGATGTATAACGGAAACAGATGAGTTTCGCAGCTCATATGAGATAGAGTCAGGCATTGTATGCAGTATAGGAAAGATGGATTTAAAAGATGTTACCTTAAATCTTATGCAGTTAAGAAAAGTGGATTTTGTGGAATTTGAACTCTGGGATGCTAATACATTTTCTTTGGATCTAAATCGATGTGGAATGGAGGGTTCACGTACGAGAGTAGTTCGAGTACAGGAATTAGGAACTAAAAATTGTCGCTCATCTGTAGAAGTCAAAATGGAAGATAAGATACAATTTAGCTCATTTTGCCGTTGTTTAAAGGGAGGAAACTATTAGATTGGAAGAGAAGATAAACACGAATATGCTTGTAATTGGGAATCTAGAAGGAGATATGGATTATGACAAACAGATTCTTAGTATTATGGCGAAGTTAGGAAAAGAAGTTGATAAGCCAGTTATCTTTTTATCTATTTCAAGTAAGACAGAAGAAGAACTAAAAGAGTATTTCGAATATGGTGCCAGCAAAATATATCATGTACCAGTAGACTCTTTGGAGACAAAAGACATCAAAGAGCTTATGAAACAGAATTTTGCTGTATGGAATCCATCTGTGATTGCAACAGGAAGCAATTCCAAAAATAAGGAATTAGCGTCTGTTTTGGCAACCATGTTGGAAGTTGGATTAGTAGCGGATTGTGTGGAGATTAGAAAGCAGGAAAATACAAGAAAACTAGTATTTTCAAGGGCAGCTATTAATGCTTCTGTTATAGCAGATATAACATGTGAAAATAGTCAACTAGAGATGTGTACTGTGAAAAAAGATTGTTTTCAGGAGGAGAAATATCCGTGTGAAGATGGAATGATTATAACGGTACAACCAAACAACAGGGTGGCAAGTGAAGAGCGCAAGAAGCTTGTAGAGAAGACAAAAAAGGAATCTTTCTTAAATATGTTAAAGTTAGATAGAGATATTATCATTGGAGTGGGTAGAGGTGCAATTCACGCCATAGAATCCATAAAATGTCTTGCAGAAAAGCTGGGAGCAGATATTGGTTGCACCAGACCTTTAGTGGATAATGGAGATATGGAATTTTGTCAGCAGATAGGACAATCGGGGAAAAACATTAAACCCAAAGTGTATCTGGCTCTTGGAATATCAGGAGCATCACAGCATTTAGTAGGAATTACAAATGCTCATACTATTTTAGCGGTGAATTCAGATAGTAATGCACCGATACGTAATTTTTGTGATTTATTCATTTGCGAAAATGTAGATGATTTTTTAAATCAAATATTAAAAGAATTATAGAAAGTAGGAGAAATTTATTATGAACGAAATCGAAAACAAATTAATGGAGTATATCAACAAAACAACAAATGCTACAGATATTAAAGTAGACGAAGATATCTTTGAAAAAGGAATCGTGCATTCCTTGTTTGCAATGCAACTGATTTTATTTATTGAGAAAGAATTTGATGTGGAACTAGAAGACGAAGATCTTGATTTTGAAAAAATTAAATCTGTTAAGGAAATTGCAAAACTAGTAGAAGAAAATATGTAGTCAGGAGATTAACAATATGAATACAATAGGTGTAATTGGTGCAGGGAATATAGGTTCAAGTTTAGCGCACAATTTAATGCTTCAAGGGAAAAAAGTCATTTTGATTGATATTAACAATGAGATTTTAGAGCAGTCCAGGAAAAATATTTTGAAGACACTTCGTTTTTCTCATATGTATTTAAAGAGAAAAGAAAAGTTTGACAAATCACTGATTCAAAATATCGTTTTTACTACGGATTTTGAGCAATTAAAGCAGTGTGAATTTGTCATTGAAAATGTAACGGAAGATTGGAACATCAAAAAAGAGATTTATAAGAAAATTGATGTTATCTGTAAAGATGATGTTTGCTTTGGAGTAAATACATCCTGCATTTCTATTACAAAAGTGGGTGCACTGACTAAAAGGGCAGATAAAGTAATTGGGATGCATTTTATGAATCCAGTTTACCTAAAGCCTTGTGTAGAGGTGATTAAAGGTTATCACACCTCTGAAGAAACTATTTCTAAAGTTGAGACTTTTCTACGTGACATTGAAAAGAAGGCGGTTATCATTAATGATTTCCCAGGTTTTGTATCTAATCGTATCTCACATTTATTTATGAACGAAGCAGCTATGGCAGTACAAGATGGTGTGGCAGATGCAAAGCAAGTAGATACGATTTTTAAAGAATGTTTTGGTCATACAATGGGACCTTTAGAAACCGCAGATTTAATTGGATTAGATACTGTTTATAAATCCTTGATTGTGCTCTATGAAAGTTACCGTGATAGCAAGTACCGTCCATCTCCGTTGCTGGAGAAAATGGTGGAAGCTGGTTTACTTGGGGTAAAAACAGGTAAAGGATTCTACGATTATGAGGTGTAAAGGATGAATAAAAATATAGAGTACATAATAGGTGATGCGATTAAATTCGATACAGAAAAATTGGTGCATGAATACTTTGAGGAACAGGTAAAACAAGATCCTGAGAGAATAGCACTGGTCTTTGAAGGTCAGGAAATGACTTATGGAGAAGTAAACCAAAAAGCTAATAGATTGGCAAACTTATTGGTAGAGAAAGGGGCAAAAACAGGTCAATTTGTAGGAATTATTGTGGAACGATCTTTTGAAATGATTATCAGTATTTTAGCTGTATTGAAAGCAGGTGCAGCCTATTTGCCGATTGACCCAAGTCATCCAAATGATAGAAAAAAATATTGCTTTGCCAATAGTCAAGTAAATCTTGTTATTTCTTATGAGAAATATATTGATGAGTATTTAAAAGACAGTGCTGAGTTTATTTTTTGGGATAATGAGGAAGAGTGGAATGCATTTTCAGGGGAGAATCTTGGAAAAAGAGCCAAAGGATCGGATATTGCCTATATTATCTATACTTCTGGTTCAACTGGTAAACCAAAGGGAGTTATGATTCGTCATGACTCCTTGACAAATCGTTTGCTCTGGATGATAGATAATTTTAAGTTTAATCACAAGGATGTCTTTTTACAGAAAACCACATATGCCTTTGATGTTTCTGTTTGGGAATTGCTATGCTGGGGAATGATTGGTGCAAAATTAGCCATTTTAAAACCAAATAAGGAGAAGAATCCTAGAGATATCGTAAAGTGTATTGAAAAAAATGGAGTTTCCGTTATTCATTTTGTACCTTCCGTATTGGAATTATTTATAGAATACACCAAATATAAATTTGATTTGTCTAGAATATCTTCTTTGCGTTATGTTGTTGTAAGTGGTGAAGAGTTACATGTGAAGACAGCAACCATATTCAATGAATTATACAAGAAACATCATGAGATTGAACTATGGAATCTATATGGACCAACGGAAGCTACTATTGATGTAACAGCCTATAACTGCAATGCAGTAAATGAGACGTTTGAAAGAGTTCCAATTGGAAAGGCAGTATGGAATACGCAGCTTTATGTAATGAATGAGGAAAATAAAATAGTTGCACCAGGTGAAAAAGGTGAACTTTGTATTGGTGGAGTTCAGGTTTCAAAAGGATATTGTAATAACGAAGAGTTAACAAAAAAGAGTTTTATTCCTAACCCATATAAAGAAGATGACATCATTTATAAAACAGGTGATTTAGTTTCTATCAATGAAAATAGAGAAATTGAGTATCATGGAAGAATAGATTTTCAAGTGAAAATTCGTGGATTAAGAATTGAATTAGGTGAAATCGAGACAAATCTTTGCAAATATGAAGGAATTACTAAGAGTGTAGTGATTGTAGATGAACATGATAGTGTGAATAAATATCTAGTTGCATTTTATCAAGGTGAAAAAGAAGTGGAGCCAGAACTTCTAGCTAAATTCCTAGGGGAAAGGATTCCTCACTATATGGTACCTGCCAAGTTTATTCGGATAGAAAGATTTGAAACGACACTAAATGGAAAATTGGATAAGAAAGCTCTGAATAAGTTATATGAAGAAGAGTATATGTAAGTGCTGGAGGTATCAATAAGATGAGTAAAAATGGCGAAACTCTGCAAGAGATTAAAGAAGAGTTAATGGATATTTGGAACGAATGTGCTGTATTTGATGTAGATGAGGTTGGAATGGATGATGATTTCTTTCAAATTGGAGGAAACTCTATATATGCCATTCGTGTTGTAGTAAAAATTAAAGAGCTATATGATGTTGATATTTCAAGTAAGGTATTCTTTGAAAATCCAACTGTAAATAAGTTGTCCAAGATCATATTTAATTTAGTGAAAGTATTAAGTTTAGATGAGGAAGATGAAGAAGGGGAAGAGTTTGAAATATGAAAACAATTGAAGAATTTTTATCAGACATTGCCTCTAAGAATATTAGGATACAACTTTCAGGTGATAAACTGAAACTGAAATGCAAAAAAGAGGATCTGACACCAGAATTAAGAAATGAAATTGCAACTAAGAAGGAAGAAATTATTTTCTTCCTTCGTCAAAATAAACGACATGATGAAAATAAGATTGTCCCTGTGGAAAGGAAAAAGTATCATCCTGCATCTTTTGAGCAGAACAGGCTTTGGTTTTTAGATAAGTTTCACAAAGGAATGGTAGCATACAACAATGCTGTTGCGTGGAGAATTCAGGGAGCTTTAAAAATAGATGTATTACAGAAAAGTCTTCAGAGTATACTAGAAAGACATGAGGCACTTCGAACAAGATTTGATGTTGTGGATGGAAAGACAGTGCAGTATATTGAGGAACATCAAGAACTTTGCTTTAGGAAAATAGATTTGTCTAGTATGCCTGAAGCAGAAGCAAAGATGGAAGGAAAACACCTGATTGATCAAGAGTTTCGTACTCCATTTGACTTGAAAGAAGGACCTTTACTTCGTGTACTCCTTGTTAAAATTAGGGAAGAAGACTTTTTACTAGAGATTAATCCGCACCATATTATCTCTGATGGGTGGTCATGGGAGATTATTTTTAAAGAAATAAAACAATTTTATGAATCTTACAGTATGGGAAAAACAGTTTCCTTACAGCCATTAGAAATTCAGTTTGCTGACTTTGCAGAATGGCAGAATAGAAATGTGACGGATGAAGCTTTAGCATACAAGCTAAAATACTGGAAAACGAAATTAAAGGATGCACCAGAAAAGACAAAGCTTCCATTTGATTATCAGAGACCGAAGCTTCAGACTTTCAATGGAAAACGAATTTTCATGGATATTCCAAAGGATTTAGCAAAAAGTATAAAACAAATTGGTGCTGAAAATGGAACTTCCTTATTTATGACTTTGTTAGGTTATATTCATCTTCTGTTTTATACCTACTCAGGAAGTACAAATATCAATATAGGAACAGCTGTTGCAAACCGTTCCTATGAACAGTTAGAAAACATCGTAGGCTTTTTTGTAAATACTCTTGTTATAAATAATGTGCTAGATGTAAACAAAAACTTCGTAGACTTTCTGCAAACGGTACGAGAAACCTGTCTGGATGCTTATGCAAATGAAGTACCATTTGATAAGGTTGTAGAAGAATTAGATTTTGAACGAGATACAAGCTGTCCTCCAGTCGTACAGACCATGTTTGTATTACAAGATGTGCGAGAAGGGGATTTACAAATTGACAATTTGGAAATCGAATCTGTGGAGATTGACCGAGGAACCATACGAGTTGACTTGGAGATTTATTTCTGGGAAGACAAAGACAAAATAACTGGATATTTTGAATATAATACAGATTTATTTAAAGAAAGCACCATATTAAGGATGGTGGAAAACTTTAAGCACATTTTAGCTTATGTAACAGAACATAAAACAGTACCGATCAAAGAAATGAATCTTCTTGCACCTAAGGAATATAGTAAAGTTGTAACAGAATTCAATGATACCAAGTGTGAGTTCTCTGATGAAGCAACTATGACTTGGTTGGTAGAAGAAAGCGTTAAGAAATATCCAGCTCATATTGCAATTACCAATGGAAGTGAAAGTATAACCTATCAGCAGGCAAATGATTTTGCTAACCAGATTGCCAATCTTCTGATAGAAAAGGGAATCCAGATGGGCGATTTCGTAGCAGTATGTATGGAACGCTCTATTTGTATGGTGGAAAGTTTATTAGCAGTGTTAAAGGCAGGAGCTGCATATGTTCCATTTGAAACAGATATTCCGAAAGAACGTATGTGCAAGATACTGGATAACAATAAACTGGCTTTTCTTATAACGGATCAGGAGCATGCAACATTTTTTAAAGACTTAGCAAATGGTATTGAAAATATAAAATATATGTTAGTGGTAAATGGTACTTATGAGCCTAGAGTTTCTTCTATAGAAGTATTGGATATTAGGACAATCCAAGGGCAATCCAAAGAAAATCCAAACCAGAATATACAGCCTGATCACCCTGCGTATGTCATTTATACATCTGGTTCTACTGGTACACCAAAAGGAGTGCTAGTAAATCATCAATCTGCTGTAAACTTGATTGAATGGGTAAACAAGACATATCAGATTCAGCCAGGGGATAAGGAGTTATTTGTAACATCTCCAGGATTTGACTTATCTGTCTATGATATGTTTGGAATAATGGCAGCAGGAGCAACGATCCGGTTAGTTGAAAATACAGATTTAAAAGAGCCGAAGAATCTTTTGCGTATTATTGAAGAGGAAGAAATTACATTCTGGGATTCGGCACCACAGAAATTACAGCAACTCGTTCCGTTTATGAAAGGGAAGCTTAAAAAGCCATCAGCACTAAAGCACGTATTTTTAAGTGGGGATTGGATACCGTTAACCTTGCCAGGTCAAGTTAAAGATTACTTTCAAACGCCACAAGTCGTGTCGCTTGGAGGTGCTACTGAGGCAACCATTTGGTCGAATTATTACGATATTCAGGAACTTGATCCTAATTGGGTTAGCATCCCTTACGGAAAACCAATTCAAAATGCAAAATATTATATACTAAATGATCAGCTAAAACCTTGTCCAATTGGCGTGGCAGGGGATCTTTACATTGGAGATCTGTGTTTAGCAAAAGGGTATATAAATGATACCGCATTAACTGATAGTAAGTTTATTCCAAGTCCGTTTATTCCTGGAGAAAAGATTTATAAAACAGGTGATTTGGCTAGATGGTACGACGATGGTAATATGGAATTTCTAGGTAGAAGTGATTTTCAAGTTAAAATTCGTGGATATCGTATTGAACTAGGAGAGATTGAAAGTACTATTTTAAAACATGATGATGTAAATGCATCTATTGTGGTGGATATAGAGGAAAATGGAAGCAAATTACTCTGTGCTTATTATGTTTCCCAACAGCCAATTGAAACTGAGCAATTGGAGTCTTTTCTAAGAAAGACCTTGCCAGATTATATGGTTCCATCTTATTTTGTATATATGGATAAGTTGCCAGTAACTGACAATGGAAAAGTTGACAGGAAAGCATTACCAAAGCCAGAGCACAATACAGAATATGCATATCAAGCACCTGAGACGCAAATTCAGATCCAGTTAGCTGGAATTTGGTCAGAAACATTGGGTCAAGAAAAAATAGGAATTCACGATAACTTCTTTATGCTTGGTGGACAATCATTGTTGGCAGCAGAGGTGACCGAAAAAATATCAGAAGCATTTAATGTGGATATTCCTTTAAGTGAATTGTTTCATTCTTCTACAATTTTCCAGTTAGAACAGTATATTAAACAGCATCAATCCTCAGTGGATGTAAGAAAAGAATGTATTTCAAAAGCAGAAAAGAAACCTTACTATGATTTAACAGATCAGGAAGAAGATATCCTTCGATTAAGGAATTTTGATAAAATTACCGTCTACAATGAAGTACGTGGGTATGAAATAGAAGGTGCTTTTGACTATGATAAATTTGAAAATGCATTGATGACGTTGATCGAAAGGCATGATGGATTAAGAACCCGATATGAACAAATAGAAGGAAGATATGTTCGTATTGTAGAGTCGATGGAGAATATTACATTTTCTATTCAAAAAATCATAGAGTCAGATCAGGAAAAAATACAAGATTTCATAAATCATTTTCCTAAGGTATTTCGTATAGAACAAGCACCATTACTGGATGTTGCAATCATAAAGGTATCTGAAGAAAAACATATCTTCCTTTATAACATGGATCACTTAATTTATGACGCAGTATCTATCAAGATATTTACAAAAGAATTATGTAGTTTATATAATGGAAATAAGCTAGAACCACCTAAAATTCAATATACGGATTATAGTGAATGGAGAAAAAATCTTGTAAAAAGTGAAAAGTATGAAGAAGCAAAGCGATACTGGGTAAATGAATTTGATTCATCATATAAATCAGCACAGTTGGCAAGTTGTCTTGATGAATCCATTCCAGAAAGTGAAGGTGGAATATATAGTGTAGTATTTGAAGAAGAAACTGTGGCAAAAATAAAGGACGTATGCAGGCAATATGGTGTAACTCCTTATATGTTTATGCAGGCTAATCTCAAAATATTGCTATATAAATATAGCGGGATACAGGATGTAACAGTAGCAACCGCAATGGTAGGACGCGAAAATAATGAATTATCTGGAGTGATGGGGATATTTTATCAGTTAATCGCAATTCGTAACTGCTTATCAGAAGAACAGACTTTTTCAGAACTTATTCAGGATGTAAAAAAGAAATCCTTATGTTCTCTTGAGCAAGCCATTTATCCAATGAGTCAGATTCGGAAAAACTTAAATGGAAGAAGTCCGTATGGTGCATTGCTATTGTGGGAAGATGCTGGAGAAAAATTGCAATTAAATGATTTAATATGTAAGGACATCCCTATTGCATATGAGGATGTACAGGGAAGAACCATGTTCCTAATGGAAGAACATTTGAATTCAATTAAGTTTAGTTTATATTATTCTTTGCGATATTATCGTGCTGAAATGGTGCAAAAGCTTTTGGAAGATTATAAATTTATTGTAGAATCAACTGTAGCTCAGCGTGAAATAAAGTTAAAAGAGATTATCTGTAGAAATGAGCATTAAGGAGAAAATGCTATGAAATTAGACAATGAATGTAGAAAAAGGATTATACATAAAGCAGTGTTAGCTAGATTGGTAGAGGAAAAGCTGCTTTATTTATACAGCCAGAATCGCTTGAACGGAACCATTCATACCTGTATTGGTGAAGAATTCACGGGGGCTGTTGTCAGCGAATTTATTGAAGAAGGAGATACTGTTTTCTCCAATCATAGATGTCATGGTCATTATGTCTCCATTGTAAAAGATGTGTATGGTCTTATTGCTGAGATTATGGGAAAAGAGACTGGGACGTGTGGCGGACGTGGTGGGAGCCAGCATTTATGCAAAAATGGCTTTTATTCCAACGGAATTCAGGGAGGAACTGTACCAGTAGCAACTGGTTTGGCAATGGGACATAAGATTGATAAAAAAGGGAAGATTTCGGTTGCATTTATTGGAGATGGAACATTAGGTCAAGGGACAGTGTATGAGTCACTTAATGTTGCTTCCAAATGGAATCTTCCATTGCTGGTTTTAGTGGAGAACAACAAATTTTCACAATCCACTTCTCAAGAAGAGACATTAGCAGGGGATATATTAAAACGTGCTGAGGCATTTGGAGTTATAGCGAAAAAGGCGGATACATGGAATTGGGAAAATCTGTATGATGTTTTAGAGAATGCCATTACTTATATTAGGGAAGAATCCAGACCTGTGTTAGTGCAGATTGATACATTTCGATTAAAAGCACATTCAAAGGGGGACGATAACCGACCTAGAGAGTTAGTAGAAAGTTATGAGAAAATAGATCCACTTAATCAACTGATGGAAGAAAACTCTGAAGAATTCCGTAACATTTTTCAAGATGCATATAATATAGTAGAAAGAGCAGTAGAGAAAGCTGAAAAGGACAAAGATGCTACAGAAATTCAGTTTGATGAACCAAATAATACGGCTTTAACTGAATGGATAGAGGTTACATATGAAAAAAAACGAGTGATTAAAGCGTTAAATCAGACTATGAAGGATTTAATGATGCAAGAGGATAAGATGATATTTTACGGGGAAGATGTTATGTCACCTTATGGCGGAGCTTTTAAAGTATCTGCTGGATTATCCGATTTATTTCCTGATAGAGTATTTAACACTCCGATATCGGAACCTGCAATTGTAGGTATCGGATGTGGTCTTGCATTAAAAAATTATAAGCCATTTGTAGAAATCATGTTTGGTGATTTCATTACATTAGGATTTGATCAGATATTAAATCATGCTAGTAAATTCAGATATATGTATAATAATCAAGTGAAGTGTGGACTAGTTGTCCGTACCCCTATGGGGGGAGGAAGAGCATATGGACCAACCCATAGTCAGACATTAGAAAAGCATTTTTTTGGTATTCCAGGTCTTAGAGTAGTTGCATGGAATAATTTCATTGAACCGAAAGAATTCTATGATGCAGTGCTTAACTCTAATCAAGATCCTACGTTGGTAATTGAAAATAAAATATTATATGGGAAGTATCTTGGAGGAAGTGTACCTGATGGTTTTAAGGTGTTTCGGTCAGATGAAAGATTTCCATCTATCTTAATTCAGCCAGAAACTAATCAAGTAGATGTTACGATTATTTCCTATGGAGGTTATTTGGACACGCTAGTGGATGTGGCAGAACAGCTCTTTGACAAATATGATATTAAGGCTCAAATTATATGTCCATCACAGATATTTCCATGTAATTTCAAACAATATGTAGGGCTATTGAATGACAGCCGATTAATAGCAATTGTGGAAGAGGGACAGAAATTTGCTGGATTCGGTTCCGAAGTGTTGGCTCAATTATCAGAGTGTAGCTTAGAATTAGTTGGCAATGTCATTCGAATTGCTGCAGAGGCGAATCCAATTCCAACAGCAAGTGCATTAGAAAAGAAGTCGTTACCAGGAATTGATACAATCATTTCGTCTATATTAGGAGGGTTATAAACGTGAATCAGCAAATGTTAGTGGAGAGGTACTCAGCAAATGATGATGAGCTAGAGGTGTTATTTTGGTATGTAGAAGATGGTACTTATGTAAGTGAGGGAGATCCCATTGTAGATTTGGAATCTGCAAAAGCAATGCTTACGGTAGAAAGTAAATTTAGCGGTTATATAAAACGTGGTTGTCAGGTAGGAGATATCGTTCCAGTAGGTGCTATATTAGCAGAGTTTGAAATTGATGGACAGCAGAAGGAAATACCAAAAGTAAAGAGTGATAGTGTTGTGGGAGTCAAGCGAGTGTGTAAACAAGAAGAACTAGTAAAGGAACAGGAAAGAGTAATAGAAAAACAAGAGTTTCAGCAAAAAGTGATTCCTTCTGTAAAAGAGACTACTGAGTATAATTACTTTCGTTTATCTAGAAATGCAGAAGCGTATGTAGAAGAACATAACATTCCATTAGAACTATTTGAAGGAAGAGGATTGCTTTCTTTAGAGGATGTAAAACGTATCGTTCAGCCTGCACAAACAGAAAGTCAAGAAAGTAAGATGGTAGTGCATGCAGCGAAAACAGAAGTTATGGAACAAAAAACAGCGGAACAAAAAGAAACGATTCCATCCAATGTGAGAGTACAAAAGCTCCCACGTTCCAAACAGTTAGAAATTGAATATTTAAAAAGTGGTTTGGCAGAGGGGTTAAGTAGTTCTGTTACATTAGAATTAGATTCTGCAGACATCAGAAAAGCACTTCCAGAGTATGGGTTGCAGGAAAATCAGCTCATTGCAGTGATTATTTATGAATTATGCAAGCTATTAAAAAAATATCCAGAACTTAATTCTTATTATCAGGATAAACAGATTTTTTATTACGATGAGATAAACATCGGATTAGCAATGGATATGGGAAAGGGATTAAAAGTTCCTATAATTCATGATGCATCACAGTATTCACAGACAGAAATATTTGAGAAAATGATGGATTATCTATCTGCTTATATGGAGAATAAATTGAGCGTTCAGGATTTGACAGGAGGAACCTTTACTATAAGTGATTTGTCTAATACGAAAATCACACATTTTCAGCCTTTAATCAATAAAAACCAAGCAGCGATTCTTGGAATTGGAGGAAATCCAGAGGCAAAAGGTGCACCTATCTCCTTCACCTTAGTATTTGATCATCGTGTTCTTTCAGGAAGACTAGCTACTGACTTTCTAAATGATTTAGTTGAAAATTTAAAGAGTTATATGGTAGTAGACACAGTAACAGATAGGGAATTCGATTATGAGAAAGAGAAAATAGAAACGCAGGAATCAGTGGCCAATGAAATGGAAGAAGATGCATACATAGAACTTGATTTTTCGACAGATATTGCTGTAATCGGTATGGATGGAAGATTTCCAGGGGCAGATAATTTACCTCAGTTTTGGGAAAATATTAAAAATGGAAAAGAGTGTATTACATTCTTTACGGATGAAGAATTAAGGAAAAATGGAGTTTCAGAAAAAGATTTAGCCAATCCAAATTATGTGAAAGCACAGCCGGTGTTGAAAGATGCGGATTGTTTTGATGCTGAATTTTTTAGGTATTCTAATCGTGAAGCTCAGAGAATGGACCCTCAACAACGCCTTATCTTACAATCTGCATGGCATGCATTAGAGGATGCAGGATATGCACCTGATAGCATTGAGAAAATCACTGGTGTATACCTTTCTACATTTTGGAATACATATGTATATGATAATATGTGGATGCCAGATAAGATGCCGAATATGTCACCTTCTGAATTCTTCCAGACAATGGTTGGCAGTGATAAAGATTTTCTTGCAAGTCGAGTTTCTTATAAGTTAAATCTAAAAGGACCTGCTATGACCGTACAGACTGCCTGTTCAAGTTCAATGGTGGGAATTCATCTTGCCTGCCAAAGTCTTTTGACTGGTGAATGTGACATGGCACTGGCAGGAGGAAGTAGCATCATGTTTCCACAAAATACTGGATATATGTATCAGAAAAATATGATTTTCTCGCCAGATGGACATTGTCGTGCATTTGATGCTCAGGCGGAAGGTACAGTGTTTGGAAATGGCGTAGGAATTATGGTATTAAAACGATATGAAGATGCTGTTCGTGACGGAGATAATGTGTATGCTATTATAAAAGGAACTGCAATTAATAATGATGGTTCCCTAAAAGCAGATTATACTTCTCCTAGCATTCAAGGACAAAGAGATGTTATTAAACAGGCAATCGATATGGCAAGAGTGGATCCAGAAACTATTAGTTTTGTAGAAACCCATGGTACAGGAACAAAGATAGGAGATCCAATTGAGATTTCTGCCTTAACACAGGCATATGAAACTTACACAGATAAAAAGAATTACTGTGCAATTGGTTCTGTGAAAACCAATATTGGACATTTAAATTCCATAGCTGCTATGCCGAGTTTATTTAAAACGATTTATTCCTTGAAAGAAAAAGTGCTTACACCAATAGTACATTTTCAAACACCGAATAATGACATTGACTTTAAGAATAGTCCATTCTATGTAAATACAGAATTGAAGGAATGGGATAGTGAATTCCCAAGGCGTGCGGGAGTAAGTTCTTTTGGCATTGGTGGAACGAATGCACATGCAATTTTGGAAGAAGCTCCGGAAATCGAAAAAGAAGAGGATACAGAACCAGTGCATTTATTTGTACTTTCTGCAAGAACTAAGGAATCCTTAGAGAATCAAGTACAAGAGCTAAGAGACAGATTAAAGGTGTGTGGCAAGCAGGAACGTTTATCTGATATTAGTTATACTCTTGCTTTAGGAAGAACACATTTTCCAATCCGTTTGGCATTTCTTGCAGCGACGGTGGAAGAGGCCATTGAAATACTAGATGATATAGCCAACAAACATGCTCATGCAAGCGAGGAAGCTTATTGTAATCAAAAACAAGCAGCAACATATTTAGCTCATGATTTAACACAACAGCCTTGTGGCAACGAGCCAAGCCTTATGGAATTAGGTGAATGCTTGTTATGGCGTCTAGAAGATAGTGAAAACATGTCTAAAGAGGAGTATGTAGCGAAGCTACTTGCATTAGGAGATTTGTTTGTCAAGGGATATGCATTTGACTGGAATAAATTCTTCTCTAGGAAAAAGCAGTATCGTGTAAGCCTTCCTGGTTATGCATTTGCAAAAATACGATATAGCATGCCTTTACAAGTACAGAAGAAAGAAAAACAGGTAGAAAATGTAACACAGACAACATCTTCTGTTAAGGTAATCTCAGAAAGTTTACATCCAATGCTTGATAAAAATGTATCTACTCTTATGGAAGTTGCCTTTGAGAAAACATTTACCGATCAAGAATTCTTTATTCGAGACCATGTAGTACAAGGCCGTATGATTTTACCAGGCATGGGATACTTAGAATTAGTTCGTGCTGCGGGAAGCTTGGCAAAGAAGAATGAAAAAGTTACTAGCATTCAAAATGTAGTTTGGTCTTCTCCAATTGCATTAGTAAATGGACAAGCACCTGTTAAAGTAATTGTAAAACAAGGGGATCATGCGTTACAGTTCCAAGTATTAAATGAAGGGAATACCCAAAAGATTACCCAGTATGCACAAGGTAAAATTGGATTTGAAAACGAGGCATTTACGGTAAATGAATTGAATGTAGAGCATATAAAGAAAAAAGTAGAAAAAGGAATCTTAGGTACATCTGTATACGAAAATTTCTGGAATGCAGGATTACAGTATGGTGAAGCGTTTCAAACCATTCAAAGTATGGTCATAGAAAATAATAGTGTATACTCTATGCTTACATTGTCTGATGATACAAACCAGTACCCAGATCTAAAGTTAAATCCAGCGTTGCTTGACGGTGCCATTCAGACTATTTCTGGGTTTTATTACGGTAAGGAAAATGGCTTGTTCTTGCCGATGTCTTTGAAAAAGATTATTTTCAAAGATACTTATACAAAAAACTGCTACGTGCAAGTGAGACGTTTAGAAACTAAGAATTCTGATATTGGTAAGTTTGATGTTACAATTTACGACGAAAGTGGTAGCCCAATTGTAGAAATGCAAGAAGTACTGGTGCGATTGGTAAAAGGAAAATTAGATGCACAGGACAAGCAGTTAACAGTTCAAAATGACTTGGCATTTCTTTATAAGAAGAGCTGGCAAGAGTCTTTCGCATGTCAAAATGAGGCTGTTGAAACTTTGCTTGTATTTGCGAGAGAAACAGATGATGTGAAAATGTATGAAAGCTGTGCGAGCAGAGTGATTAAAGTCAAGGCTTCTGATGTGTTTAAGAAAGTAACAGATGATGCTTATGAAGTTAATGTGGAAACGGAAGAAGACTATGAAACACTTTTAAAAGAAATAGGAGTTAAGAAGTTTGCAGTTCTTTATCTATGGAATGCGTCTGATTGGAATGCAGGTTTTGATACTATGGAGAAAAATAGAGTATACGGAACAGATGCAATTTTCTATCTAAGCAAAGCCATTATGAAGTCACTCCCTAGATTAGAGGTACAGTTTTTTTTAATTAACGAAAAACAAAATCCGCTGGAAAGTGCTTTCAATCTTTCCAATGCTGGAATATTAAAGTGCCTGTCAAAAGAAAATCCATCCGTTGTTATTCATGTGGTTACCATAGATGAGGCAACCAAGCATATGAGTGGATTAGAAACAATCATTAAGAAAGAGTTGATTTCTTGTAATCCAGAGGATATGGAAATTCGATATATAGCTGAACGCAGATTTGTAAAACGCTATGAAAAAATTCAAGAGACTATGAATAAGCAGACATTGAAGGAAGAAGGAGTGTATGTAATTACAGGAGGGCTTGGAGGACTTGGCTACTTATTGGCATCCTATCTTTCTGAAAAATATCATGCCAAACTTGGCTTGACAGGACGTAGTCCATTAACAAAGGAAAAACAAGAAAAACTTGCACAGATTGAGGCCTTGGGCGGACGTGTTCTTTATGTGGCAGCAGATATAAACAATCAAGAAGATGTAGTAAAAACAATGAAAACGGTTCAAGAGCAATTTGGTAAAGTAGATGGTATCATTCATGCAGCAGGAGTATTAAATGATCAACTGTTAAAGAATAAAGATGTACAAACATTTCATAATGTATTAGAAGCAAAAGTAAATGGTACGATCAACTTAGATTTGGCTACAAAGGATGACCAGTTAGATTTTATGGTATTTTTCTCCTCTGCCACTGCGTTAACTGGAAATAACGCCCAATCTGATTATGCAACAGCCAATAGTTTTCTGGATGAATTTGCAGAAAACAGAAATATGCTTGTAGAGAGAAAAGAAAGATTTGGAAAGACCATATCCATCAACTGGCCAATTTGGGAAGAAGGAACTATGAGACCTGCACCAGCAGCAGTAAAATATATTGAAAATCAAACAGGTATGCAACTGCTTAGTACTGAAAAGGGAATGGATGCATTCGAAAGAGCCTTATCTCTTGATTTATCTCAAGTAATAGTATTGGATGGCAAGGAAGAAAAACTGCAAAAGACCTTTGATATCGTAGCAATAAGCCAACAGCCGGAAGTCAAAGAAACCATTGTAAACTCAACTTCTGCAACGACATTGTCATCTAGCAAGGTAGATGAAATTCTTGTTTTCTTAATGGAACAAATGGCAGAATTGCTTGGTATTGACGAAGATAGCATAGATTCAGACAAAGATCTTGAAGATTATGGTGCGGATTCTATCATTATCATGGAATTTATAAATGCAATAGCAGAGAAATATGGTATCGAAATTTTACCAGGTGAAATATATGAAGTTTCCTCTTTACATGGAGTAGAACAGTACATAAAAGAAAAATTACATATGGACGATGAAAAGGTACAACTAGAGCCAAAAGTAGAACTTAAGGATGAGTCACAACATCCTGAAAAAGTTGCAAAGCCAATAAAAGTAGAACAAGTAAGAAAAAAAGAAGAAACTGCAAGTACAAGAATTAGCGATATGCTTCTAGAACAGGCAGGTGAATTACTTGGATTGGACAAAGAGGAAATTGATTTGGATAAGGACTTAGAGGACTACGGAGCAGATTCTATCAGTATGATGGAGATGATGAATACTATTAACGAAAACTATGAGGTAGAATTGATGCCAAATGATTTTTATGATTATCCAACCATTCGTCAATTGAGTGCTTATATTGCTTCACTTTGTGGAGAAAAAATGGAGATACAAGAGGAAGTCAAAGTACAGGATGTGGATTCTAATTCTAATATTCATGTAATCACACATCCGTTTGTGCAGGATGCTTATGTGACAGCAGATGGAATCTACGAAGTGAAGAAAAGCTTTATGCTTGAAACAGATCCAATGTTCTACGATCATATTGTATTGGGTCTGCCAAGATTACAAGCGGTAGGATACTTAGAAATGATGTATGCAGCATCCAAATGCTGTGAAGAATATAACATCAACCATATCAGTGATGTGGCGTTATTTTATCCAATTTCCATTCTGGAAGGCATTTCAAATGATGCAGTTACAAGCTTTACAAAAATGGATAATGGTTCTTTTGCGATAGAAATCAATAGTACATTTGCAGGAAAAGAATTAAAGAATGCCAAGGCCGTAGCCAATAGAATTGCATTAGAACCGAAAATAATGGACATTGAAATGCTAAAATCACAATTTGCAAGACAGCTTACACAATCGGAATTCATGTTGGATGCTATTCAGGAAAATAATTATGTAGGACCATATTTCTATGCAAATAAAGAGGTTTACATAGAAGATTCTAGAAGTTTTGGTAAGTTGATGCTTTCGGAAAAAGCAAGAAGTATGAAAAATGAATTTATGTTACATCCAGGTTTACTAGATCCATGTGTATACATGGCAATGGGTATCGGCCATGCAAAATTCAATAATGCGGGTAAAGTGGTTTACCTACCTATTTATTTTAAAGATGTAATTGTGTATGACAATATAAATACAGAATGCTATTGTTTAGTAGAGTATGCGGGTGATGTATTTGAGGATAAAAAGGTATTGAACTACAATATCACGTGTTGCGATGATAGTGGAAAAGTCTTAATCGAAATCAAAGGTCTTCAGTTAAAGCGTGTTCCAGAAGGACAAAAAGGTGAGACAATGAAAATTTTGGAGCACATTGAAGGCGGAGAAAAATACAAAGTGAATCGTCAGGATATTATGAAGAGATGGCAAGAAGCTGATTCTAAAGCATAAGTGAATGCAGTATGAATAGAAAGGAAAAGCAGATGGAAAATGTAAAAATGGAAGGGTTATATGAGGGAGAAAATCTTATTAACCTGTTGAACCAGTTATCTGGTGGAGCTATTGTGAAAAGCATAGAATCAAAGGTTGTATCAAAAATTCAAAAGATTGAGTTTTTTATCAGAGACTTACTGAAAAAGGATTTTCAGGTAGGGGAAGAATTTTTGGATTCAGAATCTTTGTTTTCACAGATGGGACTATCATCCATGGATTACATGTTATTTGCTGGGAAAATAGCAGATAAGTACCAAATAAAGTTTTCGTCTGGTGAATTATATAAATACGAATCTATAAAAGAGTTAGCAAAATATTTACAAAGTCAAGAAGAACTGGATGTGACAAAAGAAAGCCAAATCTCAGAACTAGTTTTAGAAATAGGAAAAGATTTAGGGGAGTTACGTCAATTACATAAGCAAGAGGCGCAGAAATATATTGCAAAGTATACGAAGTTAGGAATTGGACTTTGGACGGGAGAAGGAAAGCTATATGCACGTTCCATAGCAGATACTTTTACGGAAGTAGTTAAAAAGGAACTGGAAGAGAAAAAAGAGATTTTGGCAGCCTATATAGGTGATAAGAAGTATTTTCCAATGTCCATGTCCCAGAACCGATATCTGATTTTATCTATCATGCAGGATGGAAAAGCTGCATATAATAATCCATTAGGAATAAAATTTCAGGGAACATTAGATAAAAAAGCATTAGAAAAGGCCATTGGCATGATGTTAAAGCGACATGATATTTTAAGAAGCCGATTCGTAGAAATGGAAAATGATTTTATTGCAGAAATTCAGCCAGCGAAGGATTCTATTTACCTTGAGGTAATCAAGGTGAATGGAGCCCAGATGGCAAAGAAGATAATGGAAAAGGAAAGCCAAGAACCAATTAATCCAGTAGAAGGACCAACTTTCAGAGTGAAATTGCTACAATGCTCTGAAAGTGAACATATTCTATTAATTACCGTGCATCATACGCTATTTGATGGATATACATTTGGGCCGTTTATAAAAGAACTGTTTGATAATTACCAAGCAATCTGTAATAATACTTTTGTAGAAAAAGCCAATCCAGTTCAGTATCTCGATTATGTAATACTGGAAAAACTTGAATTTCATTCTCTAGAACAAGAAGAGAGTTATTGGAAGCAGAAGTTACAATCAGCACCGACATATACAAACCTGCCACTGGATCAAAAAAGACCCGAGATTAATTCCTACGAAGGGGACTCGGAGATTGCATATCTCTCATCGGAAGATACAGAAACTGTAAAACAGTATGCGAAAAAAGCTGAAAGTTCATTTTTTGCAGTGCTACTTTCTAGTTTAAAGGTTATGATTGCAAAATGGAGTGGTGAACATGATTTAGTTTTTGGAACTGTCGTGCAAAACCGAGATTCTGTTCAGTATCAGGAAGTGCTAGGAGACTTTACTAATTTCCTTCCTTTACGAAGCTTTGTAGAAGAGGATAATACTTTTTTGACCTATGTAAAAGAGGAAAATAAATTGATACAGCAAGCACTTTCCAATAAAGCATATCCATTTGAAAAAATGGTAGATTTTGCAAAGAGAGGCCCATCCAATATCAATCCGATTTACAACATTCATGTAAATGCATTGCCAAAAGATAAGATCTATCAAGTGAATGATAGCTTACAGGCAACTATGTTAAATAACAGGCTGTTAAATAAGAGTTCCATGATGGATCTTAGAATGGAATTTAACGAAACATACAAAGGGTTATGTATTGTTTGTGAGTATAATACAGATATTTTTAAGAGAAATACCATACTTACACTTTTGCAAAATTATAAAAGAATGCTCATGGAAGCCGTTACAAATCCACAGATTCATATAAAGGAATTAAAGTGGAAACAGATGCTAAAAACAAATGTAGAAACAGTAGCTGTTTCATCTTTCAAAACCAGTAAGCAGATTGTACCTACTAAAAGGTCACTGGCTGATACAAGAAGGAAAGTAAGTAAAAGAAGTAGAGGCTTGCAGGAGTTTCAGTTAAAGGTAAAAGAGTGGTATGGAGAAATTCTTGAAAAACCTGCAAATACTTTAGATATTACTAGAAATTTCTTTGAAATCGGTGGTAATTCATTAAAAGCGGTCAAGCTGGTAAAACGATTGGAAAAAGAGAATATTTCCATGAAAGTTACCGATTTATTCAAGTATCCAACAATTCAAATGATGACAGAACACTTATATCAGCCTTGTGCAGAAGAGGCTGAGGAAGAAATGGAAGAATCTATTGTTTCTGCGGAAGATGACGTTGAAGTAACTCAACTTGAAATGCTACAAAAAAAAGTGGGAGTTCGAATCGTGAAAAAGGAAGGAAAACTTACTAGACATGAAAGAATATACCTTCTTATGAAACATAGAAAAGTAAGAAAATAGAAAAGGAGAATGTAATATGTTTATCGTTCATGTATTAATAGATGTAAAAGAAGAATTTATAGAGGAATTTAGAGAGGCAAGTATAATGAATGTGGAAAACAGCCTAAAAGAAGAGGGTGTACGTGGATTTGAACTGCTACAAAATCGTGAAGTTCCTACACAGTTTATGTTAGTGGAACAATATTATAATCAGGATGCACAGCTTGCACACAGAGAAACAGCTCACTACGCAAAGTGGAAAGCAACCATAACTGATATGTTGGAAAAACCTTATACTATTATGAAATTTGAAAATGTGAAACCAACGGATTCCGAATGGAAGAAATAGAGTGTTCTCAGAAGAAATGGGAGAAGCATCATGAGTAAATTGTATGAAATGCAGAAGAATGTTATTAATTTTACCAGAGTAGATGAAATTTTACGGTATTGGGAAAATGATAAACCAGATCAAATCGTTTTCACATATCTTCAAGATTGCGATGGGCAAGAAGAAAATATTACTTATCACGAACTAAGTGAGAAGGCAAAAAAAACTGCGGGTGCACTCCAGCGTATTGCTAGTCAAGGGAGTCGAGTCTTATTACTTCTAAAAACAGGATTGGACTACATTGAGGCATTTTTTGGATGTGTGTATGCATCAATGATTGTAGTGACTAGTTATGATCCAGTTGCCTCAGAAGCATATTACGAAAAAGTAAAAAAGAATGTGAAAAGTGGCGGCATAGATGTTATATTAACTAACCGTCAATCATTTGAAGTGATAGTACCTTTTTTAGCAAAAGACCCAAGCTTACATAATAAGAAGTGGCTCTTTATAGACGAAATAGAAGATGAAAATGTACTCTATTTTAGAAAGCCAGATATACAAGGTAACACTATATTCATGATTCAGTATACATCGGGTTCTACTTCTGACCCAAAAGGTGTTGTCATAACTCATCGAAATATTATATCCAATGTCTGTATGGATATGGAAACATTAAATGACTTAGTTCGAGAAAGGCCAGTTGGAGTTGGCTGGATTCCGTTATCGCATAATATGGGAATTCTCGTTTGTGCATTGTATACCATGTGCATGGGTGGGCGTTATATCTTTATGTCACCAGCAACTTTTTTCCAAAAGCCTGTAAATTGGCTAAAAATGATAGATAAATACAAAGCTACTTTTACGGTAGCACCAAATACTGCATATGAAATATGTGCAAATATGGTCGAAGAAGAAGACCTTAAAACATTGGATTTGTCCCATTTATATGCTGCATGCTGTGGTTCAGAACCAGTTCGTGTTAGTACATTAGATAAGTTCTATGATAAGTTTAAAGTGACGGGGTTTGAAAAAAAAGCATTTTCTCCAGGTTATGGAATGGCTGAGGCTACTGTATTTGTCGCAGGCGGACAAAAAGGGGGAAGAACTCCATTTATTATAAACGTGTCAGTAAATGCATTAGCTGAGAATAGAATTGAGGTTATGCCAGATGGAACTCCTCAAACAACTATGTTGATTGGTTGCGGTATGTTAAGCACCTACTTGGATCTGCGAATTGTAGACCCTGATACTCTTGAGGTATATGGCGAAGACAGGATAGGAGAGATTTGGATAAAAGGGGACTGCGTAGCAGGAGGTTACTGGAATGAAGAAGAAAAAACCAAAGAAACATTTGGAGGGTATTTGCCAAATGGAGATGGTCCATTCTTAAAATCAGGTGATTTAGGATTTGTTCATGAAGAAATCTTGTTTATAACAGGAAGAAAAAAAGATATGATTATTGTGTGCGGAAAGAATCATTATCCACAAGATATTGAATTCACAGTGGAAGAAGCCTGTATGTATGTACAAAAAGCATCCAGTGTTGCATTCTCTGTAGAAAATACTCAGGGAAGTGAAGAAGTAGTTATTGTTTCTGAGATACAGGAACAATATATGAATATAGAACTAGATTTCCAAAAGATGAAGAAAGAAATTCGAATGAAAATATCCGAAAAACATGGTTTGGCTGTAAAAGATGTTTTATTTATTGCGGCAGGTACTTTGCCAAGAACATCAAGCAATAAAATACAGAGAAGGAAATGTAAACTAATTTATGAGAAAAAACAGTTCAATCTATTAGGATAAAGGAGAGACAGGTTTAAAAATATGAAACTTATTATCTCAGATTTAGGATTACGAGATTATAAAGAAGTATTAGAACTGCAGAGAAAACTTATGAAGTTACGCTCTGCAGGCGTAATTAAGGATACTCTTTTGCTCGTAGAACACAATCCTGTTATTACGATGGGCAGGCGTGCTAAAAAAGAAAATCTGATAGCAAATGAAGAAGAATTGGCTAAGGAAGCTGTCAATATATACGATGTCGAACGGGGAGGTGATTTGACCTATCATGGTCCAGGTCAAATCGTTGGATATCCGATTTTTGACCTAAGGCAGCATAATAGGGACATACGTAAGTACATAGAGAATCTTGAAAAGTTTGCTATTGAAATGCTAAGAGAAGAATATGGAATAGAGGCACATGGTGAGTATGGTAGGTACACAGGAGTATGGTGCAATACAGATAAAATTATGGCAATTGGTGTTGGAATACAAAAATGGATTTCGATTCATGGATTTGCTCTTAATGTAAATACTAAATTAGAAAACTTTGATTGGATTGTTCCGTGCGGTTTGCAAGATAGAGGAGTGACATCCATAGAAAAACTGACGGGGAAAAAACAGGATATTTTTAATGTGAAGCAACATATTATAAAGTACCTTGCAAAAGCATATGGTTTTCAGGACATAGAAACACGGGACTATAGTAAGGAATTGCAGGTGAGTAGGTAAAGTGAAGCCAGAGTGGATGAAAATAAAGGTGGCACCTTCTGAGAATCAAAAACAGGTTACAAATATATTAGCAAAATATTCTCTCAACACAGTTTGTAATGCGGCATGTTGTCCAAATCAGATGGAATGTTTTCAACATAAGACAGCTACCTTTATGATTATGGGAAATACATGTACAAGAAATTGTACATTTTGTAATATTAAACAGGGACAGCCAGAGCAACTACGAGAAGATGAACCATTAGGTATTGCAGAGGTTGTGCAAGAATTACAAATCAAACATGTTGTGGTTACATCGGTGACAAGAGATGATTTACCAGACGGTGGAGCACAGCATTTTAAAAAAGTAGTGGAAGCAATTCGCAAGAAAAATTCAAATACCACCATAGAAGTATTGATTCCTGATCTGAAAGGAAGTCGAAAGGCTTTGAAAGAGATTATACAGGCAAAGCCACATGTTATCAATCATAATATTGAAACGGTACCTAGATTATACCCTACGGTAAGACCGATGGCACAATATAATAGATCTATGCAAGTTTTAAAAATGGTAAAAGAAGAGTCGGATGAAATTTATACAAAATCAGGTATTATGGTTGGTTTAGGTGAAAAGGAACAAGAAGTATATGAAGTGATGAGTAATTTAAGGAATCATAAGTGTGACTTTTTGACTATTGGACAATACCTTGCACCTTCAGACAAACATATTAAGGTGGAAGAATATGTGCATCCAGAACAATTTGAAAAGTACAAAAGAGTAGCTTTGCATATAGGATTCTTACATGTAGAATCAGGTCCTTTTGTAAGAAGTTCTTATCATGCAGAGCGTAGTTTAGGAAAGACAGAAGGTGAAGAAACCATTGATATATGATGTAGCAATTTTAGGCGGTGGACCAGGAGGATACCATGCCGCGATTCTTGCAACTCAAAATGGACTACGTACCGTGCTTATTGAAAAAAATGAGTTAGGAGGCGTATGTGTAAATGAAGGCTGTATTCCCACAAAACAGTATTTACACAGCGTAAGATTATATGAGCAAATAAAGCAGTGTGAAAGAGAGGGGGTTCTTGCTGAGAATGTAGTCCTAAAGCATGAACTGGTTCGAGAGAAAAAAGATAAAATCGTGAGACAGATTGTCTCAGGAATTTCCATGCAACTAAAAAGTAGTGGTGTTGAAGTGATTAAGAAAAAAGGAAGAATCACTGGAGAAGAAGATGGTAATTACCGAATAGAGGCTGGCGAACGCATACTAACAGCAAAACATATTATTCTTGCTACGGGTGCAAAAGTATTTTTTCCGAACATAAAGGGTCTTGAAGATGGATTACAGCGAAAGTTTGTAATCACAAGTAAGGAACTTCTTTCTTTAGACAAGGTTCCGAAAAAACTCGTTATCGTAGGAGGAGGTGTTATTGCAATGGAAATGGCTTCTTACTATCATGCATTGGGAGCAGAAACGACGATTATTGAAAGCACAGACCACATTTTGGGCAATATAGGTCATGTATTATCTAATAAAATGTATAAGCACTTTTCTGCCATAGGGATGCGAATCCATCTTTCCAGTGTAGTAACAGAGATTTATCAAAATTTGGTTGTTTACAAAAAAATGAATAAAAAGTACGCAGTAGAAGCAGACAAAATTGTGATTTGTACAGGGAGAATTCCAGATTATGCGGAGTTGGGATTAGAGAGGGTAAAATTGAATACACAAAGTCGCATAATTTCGGTGGATGAGACTTGCCAAACAAGTCGAAAAGGTATCTTTATAATTGGAGATGCTAATGGAAAATCCATGCTTGCTCATACTGCATACAGAGAAGCAGAGGTATGTGTGAATACAATTTTGGGTATTACAGATGCTATCCATTACAGTGAAGTTCCATCTGTTATTTTTACATATCCAGAAGTGGCAGTAATTGGCGAGACAGAAGATTCTGCCAAAGAAAAAGGATTAGAAGTTACAACAAAAATAATAGAACTTGCATATAGTGGAAAATATCAGATTGAGCATGGAAAAGATGATGGATATCTGCAATTATTAATAGAAAATAAAGAAAAACGAATTATCGGCATTGCAATCTGCTGTGCAGGAGCAGGTGAATTAATTTCCAACGGAAGTTTTATACTTCATAATAAGATGACGATAGAAGAAGTGCAGAAAGTAATATTCCCACATCCAACAGTTAGTGAAATTTTTCATGATGCAGTTTACAAGATATAATTTATTTTTGCAGAATTTATAGTTCTTAAAATAATTACAGCTAATTTTTATGGGATTTGATAAAGTTATAAAGCAATTTCAGTAAAATAGGAAAAAGACGTGTGGAAAAATGAAAATTTCATTTGGCACACGTCTTTTGATGTAAATTTGAAAAATAGAGGATATCAATCTTAGCAGTTAATATAATAAGTTCCTGCTTGGCTAAAGTAGTAATTTCCACCATTGTTATTATCCCAAGAACCGCTACCATTGTTAAAGCAAGCAGTTAAGCTTGTAGCATCTCCTAAATCAATTGTAATAGAGTAAATATTATTTCCCTCACTTGTCATTACAACACCAGGAACATTTGTCCATCCATTGCTACCGATTTGATAGTGGCAGTAAGGAGTAGACCAACCTGTTTTGTAGTAAATCTTAATAACATTTTCAGTTACAGGTTGGGAAGATGGAGTACCCGCTGTGATAACACCATTTTCAATTACATAGGAGCTAGCACCAGCAAAATAGTAATTTTGTCCACCATTGTTATCCCAAGAAGAACCATTGTTGAAGCAAGCAGTTAATGTTGTTGCATCTTCCATATCAATTGTGATTTCTTTGTAACCTGAGAAATCAGAACTTGTCATTGCGACACCAGGAGCAGTAGTCCAGCTATTGCTATCTGTTCTATAGTGACAGTAAGCATTTGACCAAGTTGTTTTGTAGTATAAAGTAATGTAGTTGTGAGAAATACTTGGTGCGCCATTTGTAATCTTACCATTTGCGATTGTGTAAGTACCTGCTGTGAAAAGGTAGTCTTGAGAGTTATTATTATCCCAGTTACCATTTCCATCGTTGAAGCAAGCGGTTAATGTGGAACCAGTACCTAAGTCAATGGTTGCAGTTTTGTAACTTGTGTATGCATCGGATGTATTCATAAGAACACCAGGAGCATTTGTCCAGCTGCCAGAATCTACACGATAGTGAATGTAAGTATTCGCAGTAGATTTGTAGTAAATGGTTACTGTGTTATCAGGTATTATACTAGGCTCAATACTAGGTTCAATACTAGGTTCTACAGAAGCAGTTGCTGTTGGCTCAATGCTAGGTTCAACAGAAGCGGAAACAGTAGGTTCAATACTTGGCTCTATGGAAGCAGAAACAGTAGGTTCCACAGTAGCAGAAGTAGTAGGTCTCACAGGAACATTACCACTAGCTGTACCGATACGAGCAAGGTCACATGTAATAACGTCTGTATCTTCCTTTTCAGCGGATGTGGAATCATCACAGCTGTAAGGGTTACAAGAATTGTCTACCATACTTGGGTCAGCTGGGATAGAAGTAATTCCAGATTGTCCAAATGTAGAGATGTGCATAGCACCAATTCCATAAGATTCAAGATAATCTTTTGTAATTCCAAGAGAAGATAAAGGAATTACCATTTCGTACATAGTATCTTGAGCTTCATCATGACCATATTCCATCATATCTACCCAGTTAGAAGCGTCAGTAGCTAAGTGATCAGGTGTATAACCTTCATATCCGTTCATTTTAACACCCATGATTTTATCAGAGATATGACCGTCACCATAAGCGAAAGAAATACCAGCATTTTTAAATGTTGTACAGTATCCTGTCTCATAAGAGAACTCATTGTCATCATTTAAAGTAAATAGTCCAGGAGTACCAACACCAGGTTTACTAGAGAAGCAAAGAACTGTATCAACACCATTTTCATAGTTGATACCCATTCCCCAGATACCGTTTGTGCCAATCATACCGTTACCGCTACGAGTAGGGTCAATATCAAGTGCAATAATCTGTGGAATATCGCCGTTCCAAGGTTTTCCGTTATCGCTGATTGGGTAACCTTGTGCTGGGTCAACAACGTCAGTTACATTTGTGAATTCCCACATAAAATATAAATTATCATTATCCCAAGCTGCATATAATGCATATGTATCGTAAACAGGTCCTTCGTGTGATCCACGGAAAATACGGGCATCATCATTGGCAACGCCTTGTGCAATTAACATGGAAGAGTTCCAGTCGTTGAAATTTCCGTCGATTGTAATAGTTGCATTGTTACCATATCCGGTTGGATTGGTTTTAAAATAAGTGGATGTGAATCCAGAAGCAGTAGCAGCAGAAGCTACTGTTGGAAGAGTTAAGTTGCAGATTACCATCGCTAACGTTAAGATAATTGCAAAAAATCTTCTCTGTGCTTGTGTACATTTTGATTGTAACATTAAATAACCTCCCTCAAATTTTAAGATGCGTATACAGTATGAAAACGTTACCAGTGGATTGTAAAAAAATAAGATTACCTTGTTTTATATTGTATCGCATTGGTAAATATGTACTTTCTTGTAATATTGTTTACAACCTTATTATAACTGAGAACGTTTTCATGTGCAATAGTGTGAAAATATATAAAAATAATAGGCTATTTTAGTGAAAATATACAATTCATTTACTGAGTATAAAATGATGAACGTGTATTTAGCCTAGTAGCAAGAGTCGGGGAATTAATTGGAGCTATAGGATTTCTGGTACAGTTGACAGAAAGAAAATATAACATATTGACATATTTCGATATGATGCTATAATACCCATAGATAAACATCAATATATGGAGGTGTTAGCATGGATAACAAAAGGATGGCAGTTGTATTCAAAGCATTCGGTGATGAAAATCGTCTACAGATATTACAACTCCTAAGAGATGGAGAAAAGTGTGCATGTAAATTACTAGAAGAAATGCACATTACCCAACCAACACTTTCTCACCATATGAAGATACTATGTGATGCAGGAGTAGTGACAGGTAGAAAAGAAGGGAAGTGGATGCATTATTCTATTTCTGTAGAAGGAATAGAAGTTATAAAAGCGTATTTGAATCAGTTTTCAAATGTGTTAGATTGCGATAGTAAGAAGTCGTGTTGATAAGTTGAAATATGTAAAGATATGATTGGTACCTATTTATAATTTATAATTTTTTGCACGACTAATCATTTAACCAACATATAGATAAATATAAATATGTAGATATTTAAATATTTACATATAACAATGAAAGGAGAGGTAACATGCTATCAAATCTATGGGACTTTATACAAGATGAAGTACTTGGAATGCATTGGTTGAATCACTTGATTGGTTCAGGATTAGAAGCCATTGGATTAGATACCAGTGGGAGAATAGGAGGTAGTATTCAGTTCTTTCTGTATGACGTAATTAAAATCATGGTGTTGTTAGGAGTTTTGATTTTAGGCATTTCCTACATTCAAAGTTATTTTCCACCAGAGAGGACAAAAAAGATATTAGGAAGATTCAAAGGAGTATGGGCAAATATCATATCTGCACTTCTTGGAACTGTGACACCATTTTGCTCTTGTTCGTCGATTCCGTTGTTTATGGGATTTACTAATGCGGGACTTCCACTGGGAGTAACCTTTTCGTTTCTAATTTCTTCACCGATGGTGGATTTAGGCTCATTGGTACTACTTATGAGTATCTTTGGGTGGAAGGTTGCAATTGTTTACGTAGTTGTTGGATTAGTAATTGCTGTGGTCGGTGGTACATTGATTGAAAAAATGCATTTGGAAGATCAAGTACATGATTTTATTCGAAATGGTCATGCAATTGAGTTACCACAGGAAGAACTAACGAAGAAAGACCGATTACAATATGCTTTGGGAGAGGTTGTTTCCACGGCTAAGAAAGTTGCGCCATATGTTTTGGTCGGTGTTGGAATTGGGGCATTTATTCATAACTGGATTCCAGAAGAATTTATTGTAAAAGCATTAGGGACAGGGAATCCATTTGGGGTGGTTCTGGCAGTGATTGTAGGAATTCCGATGTATGCAGATATCTTTGGATGTATTCCAATCGCAGAGGCGTTGCTTGCAAAAGGAGCAATGTTAGGTGTTGTATTAGCATTTATGATGGGGGTTACGACGCTTTCACTGCCCGCTATGATTATGTTAAAGAAGGCGATTAAGCCGAAGTTATTAGGGATTTTTATAGGGATTTGTACAGTTGGAATTATTCTGGTTGGATATATCTTTAATCTACTTCAGTTTGCACTGGTTTAGGTTAGAAGTGAAATAGATGAGTTTAAAAAAATATGTAGAATCAAAATTTTAAGGAGGAATTAACATGGGATTATTTCATTTTGGTAAAAAGAAAAAAGAGGAAAAAGAAATGACATGTGGCTGCAATTCACAGCCACAGGAAACAGTTGCAGAAAATTGTGGTTGTGGTGGAGCTTGTTCCGAACCGAAAGAACAAGTATGTGAATGTGGCGAAGTAGACACTAATTCACTAAGCATAAAAGTACTTGGCTCAGGTTGCAAAACATGCCATGATTTATACGATAACGTGCAAGAAGCAATCACACATACTGGCTTATCTGCAAATGTGGAATATGTAACAGATTTAGAAAAAGTTATGCAATATGGTGTGATGAGTATGCCAGGTCTTGTAGTAAATGAAAAAGTCGTATCAATGGGCAAGTTATTAAAACCTACGGAGATAGAAAATTTATTAAAAAAGCTTGGTTTTTAGGATATAATTTAAGAAACATATGGAAAGAGGAAATAATTATGAACAAACCAAAAGTCGCATTCGTCTGCGTACACAATTCATGTAGAAGCCAAATGGCAGAAGCACTAGGGAAATTATTAGCAACTGATGTTTTCGAGAGTTATTCTGCGGGAACGGAACTAAAGGATCACATCAATCCAGATGCCGTTCGCATGATGAAGAAACTATACAACATCGACATGGAAGAAACCCAATACAATAAGTTAATCACAGACATCCCACAACCAGATGTTGTTATCTTTATGGGATGTAACGTAAGTTGCCCAACCTTAAAAGGAAAATACGAAGAAAACTGGGGACTTGATGACCCATCAGGAAAAAGTGATGAAGTATTCGCAGAAACAATTCGACGAATCGAAGAAAAGATGCTACTATTAAAGGAAAAGTTAAAAACAGAAACAGTAACAAAATGATTTAATCGGAGCAATCAAATATGAAACAACAGCTTATTGAATTTTGTCATTCCATTGGTCTTGATACCATTGGAATGATACCATGTCGGATATTTACGGAATTAGAACCGTATTACAAGGAAAGGCAATCTAAGAATTTACAAAATGAATTTGAAGAACAGGAAATCCAAAAGCGAATCAATCCGCTACACTATATGGAAGATGGAAAGACGATTATCTCCATTGCATTTCCTTATTACGATGGAATAGAGAGTGAAGACAATGGATTTTCCATTTACACCAAACGATACGATTATCACCGAGTAGTGCATCAATATCTTTCAAAAATCTGTGCATTTATCGAAAGTATGGGCGGAAAAGCAGCAGGATTCGTAGATAGTAACACTTTGCCAGAGCGATACATTGCATATCTAGCAGGCGTTGGATTTATCGGTAAAAATAATATGATTATTACAGAAAAATATGGTTCCTACGTATTTCTTGGAGAAATCATCACAGACCTAGAATTTCCATGCGAAGGCACTAGAACATTTGCAGAAATTCAAGAATACAAAGAATGTGGTGATTGTAAACGCTGTCGAACCGTTTGTCCAACAAAATCGATCAATGACCATAGAATCAACCCAAACATCTGTCTATCTTATCTTACTCAAAAGAAAGATATCACAGAAAAAGAAATTGCTTTATTAAAGGGAAATGTATTCGGTTGTGATATCTGTCAACTTGGATGTCCTTACAATGAGAATGCAGAGCCAAGTAAAATTGTTGAATTCCAAGAACTCGATTTTATGAGTGAAGATACAAAAGTATTTGCAGGCATGGATAATAAGTATTTCAAAGAAAATGTAAGTAAGACTTCTTGTGGATGGCGTGGGAAAAATGTAATTCGTAGAAATGCAATTATTCATTTAGCACGTAAAGGTCAAGAAATCTCACAGTATAAAGGGGATTCTCCTTACATTAATCAATATATTGAAATGCTTCAAAATAGAAATGATACAGAATAACGAAAGAAAAGAGCTATGAAAGAAATTAAATTTTAATAAGTAAATTTCAATTCAGTAGCTCTTTTCTATTTCCGTTACAAAGAGTCTTACATATAATAAGTCTTACTTAAACTTCTGTTCACAATATATGCATCTATAAATCCCTTTTTCACGGTTTGTCAACTTAAATTTATGAGGAATTTCCTGTTCAATAGAAGTAATACATCTAGGATTCCTACATTTAATAATATTCGTAACTTCTTCAGGAAGTTTTAAATGACGTTTCTCCACAATATGATCATCTTCAATAATATTTATCGTAATATTTGGGTCTAGTACTCCAAGCATATCTAAATCAAGAGAAATAGGTCCTTCTATTTTTATCATGTCCTTTTTGCCCATGCAGTTACTCTTTGCATTTTTAATAATGGCAACGGAACAATCCAATTTATCTAATTTCAAATAATTATAAATCTGCATACCGCCACCTGCTGCGATATGGTCAATTACAACCCCTGATTTTAATCCACTGATATTTAGCATGATTCATTTTCCTCCAATAACATTTTAATAAGAGCCATTCGGACATACACACCATATTGTGCTTGTTTGAAATAAACGGCCCTAGGGTCATCGTCAACCTCAACAGAAATTTCATTGACACGAGGAAGTGGATGAAGTACCAGCATATCTTCTTTGGCACATTTCATTTTCTTCTTATCTAAAATGTAGCTGTCTTTTAATCGAATGTAATCTTCCTCATTAAAGAAACGTTCTTTTTGTACTCTTGTCATATATAAAATATCAAGTTTAGATAACGATTCTTCTAAATTACTAGTTTCCTCATAAGGGATGTGTTGTTCGTCAAGCACTTCTTCACGAAGATATTCTGGTATGCGTAATTCATTAGGAGAGATTAGAACGAATTTGACATTTGGATAACGAACCATGGCGTTGATAAGGGAGTGAACAGTACGTCCAAATTTTAAATCGCCACAGAAACCGATGGTAAGATTGTCTAAGTGACCTTTCAAATTTTTAATCGTAAGTAAGTCAGTTAAAGTCTGAGTTGGGTGATTATGACCACCGTCACCAGCATTGATAACTGGAATGGAAGCATATTGAGCCGCTACATAAGGGGCACCTTCTTTTGGATGACGCATAGCGCAGATATCTGCATAGCTAGAAATGACACGAATTGTATCAGCAACACTTTCACCTTTTGCAGCAGAACTGGAGTCAGCAGAAGAAAAACCAAGTACACTCCCTCCCATGTTCAGCATAGCAGCTTCAAAACTTAGGCGGGTTCTTGTACTTGGTTCATAAAATAAAGTGGCTAATTTCTTTCCTTGACATGCATTTGAAAATTTTTTAGGATCAGCAACAATCTCTTCTGCAGTTGTTAATAGTTCATCTAGTTCTTCCAGAGATAAATCTAGGGGACTAATAATATGTTTCATAAATACCTCCATGTTTATGTGTTTAACGTTATTTCAAATTATCTAAGCTATTGTAATATACTTTGGGAAAAAATACAAGATTGTTTTGGAAGACTTTATAAGATATTTTAATGATAGTTTTAATGCGAAAGGCAAAATCTCTAGTTCGATAATACAAAAAAAGAATGATATTGTACATAGATATTTTGGCACAAACCATGTATCATGTACTTATGCAAATATTTGCGAATAATCGGATTGCATAAATAAATAGGGAAGGTCGTGAACATAATGAGTTTTAGAAAAGACTTTGTATGGGGAGCAGCAACCGCCGCATACCAGATTGAAGGGGCAGCAACAGAAGACGGAAAAGGTTTATCGGTATGGGATGTATTAAGTCACAAAGATGGCTTTGTAAACGATAACAACAATGGTGATATTGCATGTGACCATTATCATAGATTTAAAGAAGATGTACAACTAATGAAACAAATGGGTCTAAAAGCCTATCGTTTCTCTATCAGCTGGCCGAGAGTATTACCAAATGGAATCGGTCAAGTAAACGAAGCAGGATTAGATTTCTACGACAAATTAGTAGATGAACTAGTAGCAAATGATATCGAACCATATGTAACCCTTTTCCACTGGGACTACCCAAATGAACTATTCCTAAAAGGTGGCTGGATGAACCCAGACTCACCAGACTGGTTTGCAGAATATACAAAAGTAGTAGTAGAACGTCTATCTGATAGAGTAACGCATTGGATGACGTTGAACGAGCCACAATGTCACGTAGCATTAGGATACAAGTATGGAACACATGCACCGGGATTAATAATGGATAACAGTTACATTATGCAAATCATTCATAACATTCTTTTATCCCACGGAAAATCTGTTCAAATCATCCGCCAGTATGCAAAGAAAACACCAATCATCGGTTATGCACCTGTTCTTGCATATGTCGCACCAAAAACCAACTCCAAAGAAGACATCGAACTAGCGAAACAAACGATGTTTACTTGTGCTCCAAATAGATTCGGTTTAAGCGAACCTTGGTGGAACGGACCTGTTTATAATGGAAAATATCCAGAAGACGGATTAAAGCTCTACGAACAATGGCTTCCAAAAATCGGTCAAGATGATATGAAAATCATCCATCAACCACTAGACTTTTTTGGATTTAATTTCTACCGAAGTGAATGTACTGCTGGATATGTCAACGGTGAACCAAAAGTAAGCATTGATCACACGGTTGGCTTACCGCTAACTGCATTTGATTGGGAGGTTACACCAGATGGATTTTACCATGTAGCGAAAGCACTATACGAAAAATATCAATTACCACTACTGATCACAGAAAATGGTCTTGCTAACCAAGACTGGGTCAGCCTAGACGGTAAAGTACATGATCCACAAAGAATTGATTTTCTACAACGATATCTACGTAGTTTAAAACAAGCAGCTTCTGAAGGCGTTGACGTGATGGGTTACATGCACTGGTCGCTTATGGATAATTTCGAATGGGCAGCAGGCTACCACAAACGTTTCGGCATGATTTATGTAGATTATCAAACACAAGAACGTATCCTAAAAGATTCTGCGTATTGGTACAAGAAAGTCATTGAGTCTAACGGCGAAATTCTATAAAATTGTTGCATTATTTTACCATGGTCATTATAATTAATTAACATAGATGTAATTTCGCTAAGCAACAATATTTTACACTAGTACGACAAGGTAACAGGAGGAAAACAATGATTCAATTATATGAAAAAGGTGCTTATTTATTAAATGGCACAGAATTAATTGCAGAAAATGATGAAACACAAGCAGTGCTTGAAGCACGTTTCGGCGGTCAAGTCATTGATAAGAACGAAGCCAAAAAAGGTACTATGGCTTATGACATTTTAGAAAAGCACAATACATCAGGCAATATGGATAAGTTAAAAATCAAATTCGACAAATTAACATCTCACGATATTACATTTGTTGGTATTATTCAAACAGCAAGAGCGTCAGGTCTTGAAAAATTCCCTATTCCTTACGTATTGACAAACTGTCATAACAGCCTTTGTGCAGTTGGTGGTACAATCAACGAAGATGACCACATGTTTGGTTTAAGCTGTGCTAAAAAATACGGTGGAATTTATGTGCCTCCTCATCAAGCAGTAATTCATCAATTTGCTCGTGAAATGCTAGCAGGTGGCGGTAAAATGATCTTAGGTTCCGACAGCCACACTCGTTACGGTGCATTAGGAACAATGGCAATTGGTGAAGGTGGTCCTGAACTTGTAAAACAACTTTTAGAAAAAACATACGACATTAATATGCCAGGTGTAGTTGGTGTATACCTAACAGGTAAACCTCAAAAAGGGGTAGGGCCACAAGATATCGCATTAGCTATTATCGGAGCTGTATTTGCAAATGGCTATGTAAATAATAAGGTTATGGAATTCATCGGTGATGGTATCGACAATCTAAGTGTAGATTTCCGTATCGGTATTGACGTAATGACAACAGAAACAACATGTCTTTCCTCTATCTGGAGAACAGACAATCAAGTGAAAGAGTTTTATGAAATACATAATCGTCCAGAAGATTTTGAAGAAATTGCACCAAAAGCAGTTGCATACTATGATGGCTTAATCTACGTTGACCTTGCCAAAATAAAACCAATGATTGCGATGCCATTCCATCCAAGCAACGTCTATACAATCGAAGAGTTAAATAGTAATCTAATGGACATTTTAGATGACGTAGAAAAGAGAGCTCTTGTAAGTTTAGATAATAACAAAGTAAACTACACATTAAAAGATAAAGTTCGCAACGGTAAACTTTATGTAGAACAAGGTGTTATCGCAGGTTGTGCAGGTGGTGGATATGAAAATATCTGCGACGCAGCAGATATCTTACGTGGCAAATTCATTGGTAACGACGAATTCTCCCTAAGTGTATATCCAGCATCCCAACCAGTATTTATGGAATTGGTGAAGAACGGAAGAGTGGCAGACTTAATGCAAACAGGTGCAACAATTCGTACTGCATTCTGTGGACCATGTTTCGGTGCCGGCGACGTTCCAGCAAATAATGGCTTAAGTATCCGTCACTCCACAAGAAACTTCCCTAACAGAGAAGGTTCTAAGATTACAAACGGACAAGTGGCTTCCGTAGCACTTATGGATGCACGTTCCATCGCAGCAACTGCCGCAAATAAAGGATACCTAACACCAGCAACTGACATTGATGTAGACTTTACAAAACCAAAATACTACTTTGACAGCTCCATTTACGACAATCGTGTATATAATGGAATAGGAAAAGCAGATCCAAGTGTAGACATCAAATTTGGTCCAAACATCACAGATTGGCCAGCAATGTCCGCACTAACAGATAACATGGTCTTAAAAGTAGCATCCGTAATTCACGATCCAGTAACTACAACAGATGAATTAATCCCATCTGGAGAGACTTCATCTTTCCGTTCCAATCCACTAGGATTAGCTGAATTTACACTATCCAGAAAAGACCCAGAATACGTAGGAAGAGCAAAACAAATCCAACTATCCGAAAAAGCTCGTGTAGCAAGCGAAGACATTTACGCTTCCAATTCCGAGTTAAAAGAAGTATTCGACACAATTAACAAAGAATTCAATGTAGATCCAGCACAAACAGAAATCGGAAGCATGATCTACGCTGTAAAACCAGGTGATGGCTCTGCCCGTGAACAAGCAGCAAGCTGTCAAAAAGTATTAGGTGGCCTAGCAAACATCGCCAAAGAATACGCAACAAAGAGATATCGCTCCAACCTTATCAACTGGGGTATGCTACCATTCCTATTTGACGGAGACCTACCATTCGACTTAAACGACTACATCTTCATAAAAGACATCAAAAAAGCCGTAGCCGAAAAAGCCGATGTAATCAAAGCATACGTTGTAAAAGACAAACTAATCGAATTCGACTTAAAACTTGGAGAGTTGACAGATGACGAAAGAGAAATTATACTTAAAGGCTGTCTGATAAATTATTACAGAAGTTAGTTTTAGGAGGTATGTATTTCATATGCCAGAAATTCGTCAAAATGATCCATTACAAGATTTTAAAAAAGGAATTAACGACAATTCCACCGATCACACAAATGAGTTTGATCCAGAAGACATTCGAGCAAACAGTAGTCTATCCGCCGTTTGTTACATCTCAATATTATTTTTCTTACCTATGGTATTAAGACCAGATTCAAGATTTGCTCGTTTCCATGCAAATCAAGGATTGTTATGTCTTATTTTATGTGCATTAATTGGTGTAGTAGAGGCTTGCTGTGGACTTATTCCAGTTGTAGGTCACGTTATAGGAGCATTAATAGGATTAGTATCTTTCGGCTACTTCCTATTCGGTTTTGTAAATGCCCTAAACGGCAAAGCTAGAGAATTACCATTCATCGGCGGAATTAGTCTAATCAAATACTAATTAGATTAACCAAAACCATTCAGGCTATGTAGAACACTCACTTCTGCATAGCCCTTTATTATGTATAATCTTATCCCAACAACCAAAAACATCCACACAACAATTAGCCACAAAACTACAAGCAAAAAAAATCCCCTGAATGGCTTACTGAAATGTTCCCGTTCACAGTCATCCCATAGCCAAGACCCTGTAAATCGGGAACGTTTTGTAGAAGCCAATGAAGGGGAATTTTTTTTGCCCACTACTCCTTAATGTCAATAGCATCTACAGGACAAGCATCTCTTGCACCTTTCGCATCTTCCACTAAATCCTCTGGAATCTCATCCACGATACTTTCAGACTTATCATCATCATTAAATTGGAACACATCAGGACAGGCAGAAACACAGATTCCACAGGAAATACAAGTATCTTGATCAACGATAGCTTTCATTTTCAAAACCTCACTTTACTAATTTTACTATTTATCCTCTCCAAATGAAAAATAAATATACACAATCAAAATTTTTTTGCATATACTATAACAATACCAAACATATAAAGGTGATCGAATGTCTTATCGAATCATTTTAGACGCTGGACATGGAGGATTTGATAGTGGTGCTGTCTACAAGGGTAGAAAAGAAAAGGATGATTGTTTGCGACTTGCATTAGAGGTAGGAGATAAACTTGTGCAACATGGACTTCAGGTTGCATACACGCGGACTACAGATGTATATCGTAACGCAAATGAAAGAGTACATATTGCCAATCATTCAGATGCCGATTTACTAATTAGTTTGCATCGTAATGCTAGCCCTTATCCTAACACATATCGTGGTGTCGAAACCAATATTTTTAATAGTGACAATGGCAAAGAAAATTATGCTGAAAATATAAATAAATCGTTAAGCAAAGTGGGATTCCGTGATTTAGGAGTCAACGAACGACAAGATATCCCCCTATTAAAATATACTACAATGCCTGCACTACTAATAGAAGTTGGGTATATCCATTCTAATTGTGACAATGACATATTCGACGAATATTTTGAAGACGTAGCAAATGCACTTACAAAAGGCATTATGGAATCTGTAAATGAATTAGATGCAGAGGAGGTATTGAAATAAGTAATTGAAATATTGACTACGATTTCTGCATTGTATCATACAACAACATTGTGCAAAGATACATAATCCATAAAAGAAAAAGGTTGCTTCTTCTATCTGAACTTTATATAATGGCAAATATAGAAAAGGAGAAGATAGATGAAGCGATATACAATTACACAATATACTCACGACTTTCTTAAAAATTGGTTAAAAGAAGGAAGTGTTTTTATAGATGCAACTGTTGGCAACGGACACGACACAGAATTTCTCTGCAAAGGTGTAGGTGAAACTGGAAAAGTAATTGGATTCGATATCCAAGAAATTGCCATTCAAAACACAACGGATCGGCTTGAAAAAGCTGGTTTAGTAGAGCGTTGTCAATTAATCCTAGACGGTCATCAAAATATCCTGCAATACGTACAAGAGGAATCTGTTGACGGAATTGTATTTAACTTTGGATATTTACCAGGAGGTGACCACAGCTTGCATACAAAAGGTACCACAAGTATTGAAGCAATCAAAAGTGGACTAGAAGCTTTAAAATCAGGTGGTATTATGAGCATGTGCATTTACAGTGGACAAGACTCAGGATTTGAGGAAAAAGACGCTATTTTAGAGTATTTAAAAGAAATTGACCAAAAGCGTTTTGTCATAATAAAAAGTGAATTTTACAATCGACCAAACAATCCTCCTATCCCAATTTTTATTATAAAACAATAAAATGTCAGAATATCTTATGTTTATACTTGCGACAGAACTCTAATTATACTAAAATAAAAGAAGCTGTGTTAGTGTATACATAAAAAATGACGAAAGAGAGGAATTTTTAATGGCTTATATTATTGATGGAAAAAAGATTTCAACTGAGATCAAAGATGAATTAAAAGAAAAAGTTGCTAGTTTAAAGAAAGACGGCGTTGAAATAACACTTGCGGTAATCCAAGTTGGCAACGACCCAGCGTCTACCGTTTATGTTGGAAATAAGAAAAAAGCATGTGAATATATCGGAATTAACTCTTTATCTTACGAGTTACCAGAAACAACTACAGAGAAAGAGTTACTTGACTTAGTAGAAGAATTAAATGGACGTGCTGACGTAAATGGAATTTTAGTACAACTACCAGTGCCAAAGCACATTGATGAAAATAAAATTATCAATGCTATTTCTGCGAAAAAAGACGTAGATGGTTTCCATCCAGAAAGTGTTGGTGCGTTAAGCATCGGACAAAAGGGATTTGTTTCTTGTACACCTGCTGGGGTTATTGAATTATTAAAACGTTCTAATATTGACATTGCAGGGAAAGAATGTGTCGTAATCGGAAGAAGTAATATCGTTGGTAAACCTATGGCTCTTTTATTACTACGTGAAAATGGAACAGTTACGATTTGTCATTCTAAAACAAAAGATTTAAAAGAAGTGACAAAACGTGCAGATATCTTAGTCGTAGCATTAGGTAAGCCTAAGTTTATCACAAAGGACTATGTAAAAGAGGGTGCAGTCGTAATCGACGTAGGTATTCATAGAGATGAAAATAATAAACTTTGTGGAGATGTTGATTTTGCAGATGTAGAACCAATTGCTAGTGCGATTACACCAGTTCCTGGTGGAGTGGGACCGATGACGATTACGATGTTGATGAAGAATTGTGTGGAATCCGTGGAATAAAGACCGCAGAATAAAGGCCGAAGAATAAAGACCATTTATTTGCCTCTACAAAACTTGCCCTTTGTGTACATCTTGGATGATTGTAGGATGTTGAGGGCGAGTATCAGTAGGCAATAAGTGGTCTTTCTTCTACTTATTGATTGTGTTGTGAGAGATTACTTATGAGAGATTACTAATGTGAGGAAGGAGGTTTTGACTTGCAAAACTTAAAGGTTAGAGTGTTACGTCTTTGTTTTTTGAAGATGATTAACTATGTGTATGTGGGAATTGATAAGGTAAGCAAGAAGGCGTTTGTGGTAGATCCTGCGTGGGATCTGAGTGCGATTCAGGGATGTTTGGATGAAGAGCAAGCGGTACTAGAAGGAATTTTCGTGACACATTCTCATGTAGATCATGTGAATTTAGTGAGGAAAATGGCAGAGTTGTATGATGTGCCAGTATACATGTCACAGATAGAGGCTTCCTACTACAGATTCAATTGTAAGAAGCTAAGGTGTTTTTCTGACGAAGATGTGATTCGAATTGGAAATCTAGAAGTTCATTGTTTGCTGACACCAGGACATTCAAAGGGGAGTGCTTGCTTTTTCGTTGAGAATTGTTGCTTTACGGGAGATACGGTATTTATAGAGGGATGTGGTTTGTGTCAGTTGCCAGGAGGCTCGGCAGAGGATATGTTTGAGACATTTCAGAGGTTAAAGACGATTCTTTGGGATGAGGTATTGATTTATCCTGGACATCGTTATGGAATGGAAGTGGGACAACCAATGTCGCTGGTCAGGGAACACAATATTTATTTTGCAATTACGAATAAGGAACAGTTTGTAAAGTTTCGTAATCGTGGAAATATTAAAGGAACGTTTTTATTTAAGTAGATTAAACTTGTAAGCTATAGTTTTAATAAAAGGTAGCAATACATCTGATAAAATGATACAATAAAAATACATACAGCAAAGCACATATCTAAGATTTTTAAAACCGCATAAATAACCTACTATTTCTTAGGTAATGTGCTATGTCTACATCATATTAGGAGGTAACAAAATGGCACAAAGAGTTATTTTAAATGAAACATCCTATCATGGAGCAGGAGCAATCAAAGAAATCGCCCCAGAAGCAGTATCCCGCGGGTATAAAAAGGCATTTGTTTGCTGTGGACCACATTTATTACAATCTGGCATGGCAAAAAAAGTATTAGATGTATTAGACGGTGCAAATATTGCGTACGCTATTTTTAGCGAAATCAAAGCAAACCCAACGGTTCACAATGTACAAGCAGGCGTAGAAGCCTTCAAAGCAGCAAATGCAGATTTCATTTTAGCAATTGGCGGTGGTTCCCCAATGGATACCGCAAAAGCAATTGGTATTATCATTGCAAATCCAGAATATGCTGACGTTCGCAGTTTAGAAGGGGTTGCACCTACTAAAAATAAAACGGTTCCAATCTTCGCTGTTCCAACAACAGCAGGAACAGCAGCAGAAGTAACGATAAACTATGTTATCACAGATGAAGAGAAAAAACGTAAAATGGTCTGTGTTGATCCACACGATATCCCAGTAGTAGCCTTCGTTGATCCAGACATGATGTCTTCTATGCCAAAAAGCTTAACAGCAGCCACAGGAATGGATGCATTAACACATGCTATAGAAGGTTACATAACAGCTGGTGCTTGGGAACTTACCGACATGTTCCATTTAAAAGCAATCGAAATTATTGCAAGAAGCCTTCGCGGTGCAGTGGATAATACACCAGAAGGAAGGGAAGGAATGGCACTAGGTCAATATATCGCTGGAATGGGATTTTCCAACGTTGGTTTAGGAATCGTTCATTCCATGGCACATCCACTAGGCGCACTTTACGATACCCCACACGGCGTTGCCAATGCAATTATTCTTCCAACTGTTATGGAATATAATGCAGAAGCAACAGGAGAAAAGTATAGAGAGATTGCACGTGCCATGGGTGTAAAAGGCGTAGACGAAATGTCACAAGAAGAATATAGAAAAGCAGCAGTCGATGCAGTGAGACAATTAGCTGAGGATGTAGGAATTCCAAAAGACTTGAAAGAGATCGTGAAGAAAGAAGATATTCCATTCCTTGCACAGTCCGCATTTGATGATGCATGTCGACCAGGAAATCCAAAGGAGACAAGTGTAGAAGATATTACGAAGTTGTATGAGAAGTTGATGTAGAGTTAGAAAAGAGTTAGATTTTTGAATTAAAGGATAATATTTAGTGGAGTAGATATGTGTGATATCTACTCCTTTTGTGTTGAGGAGTAGAATTTTGTTTGTAATACAGTAGAATATTAGTGTGGATTGTATAATGTTTATATGGAAAATAGTATAATAAAATGATACAATATACCATATTATGCAAATGCAAGAAATAATCCTATGAAAAATGCAAAGGAGATGACAACTGTGAGTGAGAAAAAGGAGTTTTGTCATACAGAGTTTGTTTTAAAACAGATAACGCCAATGATTCATTTTCAATATGATCAAGATGGAGCAACAGTGCGTGCAACAGAGATGAAGCCGAAGTTGGATCGATTGATTTGGGAGTTGTATGAGAAGAGGGAAGAATTAGGGGAATGTGAAGGATTTACAGATATAAAAAAATGTTTTGATTCGCTGGGAGATTTGTCAAATTACAAATTGAAAAGTGAAAATGAGACAAAAGCTTTGAACTATAAAATGAGAATCAGAGCAGAGGGGGAAAATGGAATAGCGCAATATGGTGAAGGAAGGCAAGAAAATAATATAGATGTATATAAGGGACAAAAAGGAAAAGAACGAGGTAGAGGAGCGTATTTCTTTACGAAATTTGACAATGCAAGTAGAGGTAGTTTTCACGATACAGTGAAAGTAAAGATTTCCTACTTTAGTGAGAAATTGAATAATCTTATCGTGAAAATTTTTCCGCTTTTTATCGCCATTAATAATTTTGGGTTTCGTCAGAATAAAGGATTTGGACACTTTAATTTAGTAAAAATAAAAGGTGAAGCTATAGAAAATAAGCAAGAATACTGGTTGAAGGCGTATTCAAATTTGTATAAAAAACAAAGACCTTTGTACAATATTGTTTCAATAAAAAGAGAAGTGGGAGGTGAATGTAGAACTAATGGAAGTTATAAAGATATCTTAGAAGTAATTAATGACTTTAATCAACGAATTAAAAGTGGAATTAACTTAAATAAAGAAGGTAAGGTAAATCCTGATTTATATGCAAAATCATTTTTAATGAAGAAATATAAAATTGAAAATGGAGGATGCTCGAAAAATGGATATACAAATGAGAAAAAGTTCATTAAACAAAAGATAAGTCAATCAATAGAAAATGCTTTGGATTATAAAAATATGGAACATGATAGTGCAAATAATACGGAAGCAGATGATGTCAGATTTTTTCGGGGAGTATTAGGCTTTCCAAATCATTATGAGTATCCTAATCTTCAATTTGACGAAAAATCTAATTATAGTTTCAAAGTTAAATTAGATTTAGAGTATATTGAAGATGGAAAGTTAAAAGAAGTACGTTATCCTTCTCCAATTACATATATTCCAATTGGATCGAGTGCAGGAGATATTAGTAAAATATTTATTATTGGAAACCAAGATAACTTGACTGAATTGTTAAAGAAAAACATTCAGCTTCAAATCAAAGTTGCTGAAGATAAAGGTGTTACTTGGGGAATGAAACAACATAATAAGATGACTAGAGATGAGCAAAATAAAAAGATGACTAGAGATGAGAAAAATAGAATTAAAAGAGTCAAAAATGAATTACAGAAAATGGAATTTAATCCGATCCCCCTTTTATCGGAAGACGACTTTAGTTTGGAATCGTTCTTTGAACAGTTTCTTGATGACGATAACTCAAATAGTGAAAGAAATGAAAAAAGTAAAGAAAAAAGTAAAGAAATTAAAGGAATATTAGCAAGAGGTATTACCTATCAATTTGCTCGTGTTAAATGAGAAGATTTAGGAAAGGAGCTACTATGAATTACTACGGTTTAACAATTGGACCAATAATTGAAACCATTGTACAAGCAAACACACCAGCATCTTTATGGTATGCAAGTTATATGTTTTCGGAATTGGCAAAGGAGCTTTACAAAAGCATTGAAAAATTAAATCAGGAGGATGATTCACTACAAGGAAAGATTACAATTATTCTTCCTAGTCAAATATCAGAAGAAACAGGAGAAGACAAATGTATTGGAATTGGGCAATATCCAGATCGAATATTGATTAGGGTTGAGGAAGAATCGAATAAATTTCAAGATAAATTGGAACATATCAAGAAAAATATTATTGGTACGGATAAGGATTCATTTGTTTTCAAAATTGCAAATGATTGTTTTGGAAATAAAGAATTGAACGAAGAAGAAAAGAAGGATTTGGATAAAACATTAGAATACATAATGCAGTATATACAAATTAGAACAATTAGACGAAACGAAAATGATAAGAATATTAAAAAGGATGGGGCTGTAATAGCATTAAATGATTATCTTGATGCGTTAGAACTTGAAAGTCCAATTATGACTTGCTCTATCATGCAACCGTTTCAAAATTTATTTTATGCAAAGGATGTTGCAGAAAAAGATGATGAAGGTAATAATGCAAACAAGAATTTACTTATTAAGTCATCTCACTTTTTTGAAAATATAAAGAATGAGGTTACTATTGATGAGAAACAAAAACAACGAGAAAAATGTGGTTTTACACTTGTTACAGATGCGAGTTGTAAAGAAATAAGGCAGTTATCAGATATTGCATGTAACGGTGTCACTGAACGAAAGAATGATTATAAAAAGTATCACTATTATGCGTTGGTACAAGCGGACGGTGATAACATGGGAAATTATTTAAAAAATAATTCCAATCCAGAGGACGCAGATTGGTTAAAAAAAATTGACCAATTCTCGAAAAAGTGTTCGGAGTATACATCAGAAAGTTCCTATTTAGTAAAAGAGTTTGGTGGAACTGTAATCTATGCGGGAGGTGACGATTTGCTATTTTTAGCTCCTGTTCATAACGGTAATAGCGAGAACATTTTTGATCTAATAGAGAATATTAATTGCAGATTTAACCAAAAATTTAAAGAGCTGAATCAATCAATAAAAGAATCTATAGATCACGACATCATAAATCGTGATAGGAGTTTCGAGAAAGAAAAATTATCTGTTTCCTTTGGTGTTTCAATTAGTAATACAAAGTATCCTTTATATGAAAATATAAAAAAGGCAAGAAATTTACTCTTTGGTGTCGCAAAGGAGACAAGTCATAAAAATAGTATTGCAATATCTCTTAGAAAGGGAAATAGTAAGGAGATGCAAACTTGCATATCATTAAAAGGTTTTAATGAAAAAGCCGATTCTGTATGGTCATGTTTTCGAAATATGTTACATAACTTTTTCGAAGAAAAAGAGGCTGAAAATAAAATGAGCGTTTATACTTCTGTTCTTCATAAAATAAAAACATGGAGTGTTATGTTCCAAGAAGCCGCACGTAACGATACATTACTAAGTAATCTATTTCAAAATTTCTTTGATGATATTAGGAGTGAAAAAGTAAGTAGTGATGCGAATTTAAGCATACAATCCAACGATTATATTAATAAAGTTAAAGAATTAATGGAACTCGTTTTTAAAGAAACACCTTTTGAAGACGAAGAGATAAAAAAGAGAAACATAGAGTGTGTAATCGTATTATTGCAAATTGGTAAGTTTTTTACAGAGAAAGCAACGGAGGGTGTAGATTATGAGTAGATATCTTGTAACATTAAAGCCATTAGAACCGTATTTTTTTGGAAATCATAGAAGGTTACAATACCCCAAAAATAACGATGTGAAGGGGGAATACTATATTGAATCAGAAGATACACCGTCACAAACTACATTATTAGGTGTGTTACGTTTTCTCATTTTAAAGAAAGCTGGAAAATTAACCAGTAAAGGAAATAAACCATCCGCGAAAGACACCGAACACTTGATAGGTGCGAGAGGATTTCAGTTACTGAGCAAATCTCAGTTAGAGAAAAACGATTACGATGAAGTTACATATGGAAAATTGAAATCCGTTGGAAGTTTATTTTTAGTGGATGAACAAGATAATTACTATGTACCTTGTCCGCTCAATCATAAGAAGAGTGTTATAGAAAATAGTGAAAAGGTGAAATTATTGTCCTATACTCCATTTGAAATGGAAAAGCTTGATTGTGTGGATGGTATGTTGCTTCCAACAGATTACAAAGCAAAAGATGGATTATGTGATGCATATGTTTGTTTAGATGGTGATGATAAAGCAACGATTTTAGAAAAATCGGACATCTTTCAGGAAGACGAACATGTAGGTGTATTAACGGGAAAAACAAGTAGTGATAGTGAAAAAACGGTACACAAGGCATTTTTTAAGAGAAAATACAAAATTCTTTCTTCGCGAAAAGGAACAATGGAAAGTGCGAAAGAGTTTAAATTTGCATTCTTTATAGAAACGGAAGAAATGGTACTACCAGAAAGGGAGATAATTACATTAGGGCAACAGAATTGTCCATTTCAATTTGAGTTGATAGAAGAATCAAAGTTAAACGATGGAAAAAAGAATCTTGATTTCAGTGTACTATGTAAGCATTACAATGAAGAATATACGGTGTATTATGCAATGTCACCTATCATTTTCCTTGAGACACCAAAGAATTTATTATATCACATATCAAAAAATAGGTTCTTTCAATGCTTACAGGAAATAAAAGATGAAAAAGGACACAAGAGAAGTGAACTTTTTCAAATCGTAGATGCAGGAAGTGTGTTCTACGTTCAGAAAGATAAGGAAAAAGAATTTGAGCAGACGTATCGTTGCAAGGCTTATGAACAGATTGGATTAAATAATATGATAAAACTTGGAGGAAATAAATAATGAAAAGTATTTTATTAAAAATTACATGTATTACGAATATGCATGTTGGAAGTGATAACGTTACATATAGTTTAGTGGATAATGAAGTTGAAAAGGATGCGGTTACCAATTATCCAATTATTAATGCATCAGGGGTAAAGGGGGCATTTCGACAGGCATTAAAAGATGAACTTGGAGACAAGGAAGATGATATATTTGGAAGAGCAAGTACAAACAATGATAGTGCAATTGAAAAAGGAAAATTAAAATTTTTACCAGCACATATGTTGGCAAGACCAATGCGTACAACCAAAGGGAAAAAACCATTTTATTTAGTTACAACTGAGGGGATTATGGAGCAATTTGAAGAGTATCTTTCTTGCTTTGGGTTTGAAATTTCAGGTTATACGCAGAAGCAAGAAGATAGTTGTGTAGAAGTGGAAGGAATTCATGTAGATCCTATTAAAGAGAAGTCTAAAAATGAAAGTGCAATTCCTATTTCCCTTGCCAAATTTTGCGAGGAACTATATATCATGGAGGATAAAACATTTCGTAATATTGATTTACCTGTTTTAGCACGAAATTGCTTACAAGGGGATGGAAATTTGTGGTATGAAGAAGTTGTTCCTCATCATAGCGTATTTTATTCTCTAGTTTTATCGGACGGAACACCAGATGGAAAATCAAACTTGGAAGAATTTAGGGATAAGCTAAAACAAAAACAAATAATTCATTTTGGTGGAAACGAAACAATTGGATACGGTTTTACGAAAGTAGAAGTAGTGGCTCAAAATTAGGGGGAGAAAAATGAATAAGACTAAAATAGATCAAATGATTTATCAAGCGTATGTAAAATTATGTGAAGAAAAGAAAAATGGATGTATTTTTTCTGATGATGGGAAATTGCCAAAGCAATGTCAAAGTCGCTTGTCAGCGTTTGGTGCTTCTATTTCAACAGGGAGTTTGTGGGCTGGATTATCAAATTATGTGGATGTAAGCGATCGTAATGATGCAAAGAATGCATATGGAAAAGAGATTTTGGATATTGTATGGGAACTAATGAAAGAACAAAATTCAGAATTAGAAGGGGAAAGTTTATTGTCTTACATTATGAACCTTGAAAAAGAAGGCGATAAAGAAAAATTGTATAAGTGTAAACAGGAGATAAAAGATGCAGCAGTAGCAGTTAAACTTGCTATGAACTTTTTTGAGATCGAGAATGGAGGTGTCTAACATGCCAACATTCAAATCTAAAAATCTCCATTACGCTTTTAACGAAGAGTATTATCATAAGATGCTTAATGAATTAGAGAATAATAAGGATAAAAAGACTAAGGATATGAAATTTATAAATGAAGCTTTAATCCAACACTCTGCTCAAATGTATCGCAATGTGGAATACTCAGATTACTTTCTGCAAGAGGTAGGAAATTGCAAGTTTCGTTTGACAACGCAATATCCAGGTTTGTTAGCAGGAATAGGCTATACTCATGAATCAAAAGATAAATCAATAAAAGGGGAAATTCAATTGGGTTTTTCTTTCGATTATGTTACAGGTATGCCATATATTCCTGGAAGTACAGTAAAAGGGGTTTTAAGAAATGCCTTTCAATACCCTGGTTATATTAGTAAGGAGTTGGGAATAGAAGGAGTAGAAGAGCTAGAAGAGCAACAAGTAGAACAACTTGAAAAAGCAATCTTTGAAGGAATATCTTGTGAGGATAAAATAAAGATGCAAGACAGGGATATTTTCTTTGATGCTATCATTTGTTCTGAAAGTGAAAAAATACTTAAATTGGACAATATTACGCCACATGAAATGAGTGCAGATAAAAAATTTCAAGAACCTAATCCGATCACCATGCTAAAGGTTGGACCAAAGGTCGAGTTTGAATTCCGTTTTCAACTTTTTGAGACAAAATTGAACGATGCAATTACAATTACACCTGAAAAAAAGATAGAGTTGTTTCAAAAAATCATCGAAGAATTTGGAATTGGGGCAAAGACCAATGTTGGTTATGGTGTATTGTGTCCTGAGTGAAGCGAAAGGAATGGATAAAAATGAGTAAAAATAGTACCAATGAAGTGAGTTCCCAACCATTTAGTTACCATATCTTTATGTTTCCATTTATCTTTAGTAAGAGTGATTACATAGAATATATCGAGGGATGTGGCAATTGGAGAAAAATAGGTAATGAATCAATAGAATATGAAGAAGCGAAAGATCGCTACAACATGAAACAATACTTCAATGAAAATGCAAGAAAAGTAATAACGCGAGCAAATTTAGGGACAGATATAGAACGTGGTAATCAAGTAGTAAACTCATATATGTATGATTTTAATATGAGTGAACAATCTTCAAGTCGACAAGTTTATTCTATTTATAGAAAAACAAAAGATGGTAAATCAGAAGATGGTAAATCAGAAGATAAATATGAATTGGATGTTAAAAGAGTGATACTTGACTTATATGATAGTAATGTTGGAATATTATCCTTTGAATTAGAAAATCATAAGCATCCTAGTATTGCAGAAATTAAGAAGATAAATGATTTAGGAAGAAGGATATCGTTAGCATGTGTACAAGGTTTTGCTAATGAAGAAAAAAGTGTCATTATTAATGCAGATAGACTCGTAATGAGTGGAGTAGATGAGTATGAGGATTATAAGAATATTTCAGTAGATTTTTATAATATTGTTGGTAAGTTAGAATCAGCAAAAAGTTTTGTTGATCCACCTATATCGGCACTACATGGATATTCACAGATTGTTTATTTCTTTTTGATTCGAGATGAAGAGAATGAAAATGTACAGTTTAAAAGAGATTCTAATAAAAAATTAAATGTAGTATTAACACCTCTTGTGGATGATCGTATGTTTACGCTCTGCCTAATTTTAAATAAAGAACTACTTCAGAAAGTTAAGGAGGTGTTTTCAGATTCATATGACGATGTTGCGTATATGAAAAAAGAAGAAATTAAACAATACATGTCAGAATTGTGTTCGGTTATATTTGTGGATAATGAAAGCAGCTCATGTCAAAATTTTAAGATGCAAATTGAGGCATTGGAGAAAAATTGCTATAAAAGATGGTGTAATTATGGTACACTATTTGGAGTAACACAGCATTCTTTTATTTGCATTTCAGACATAGGTGATCCAACTTCAAAAGATTTTATAGGTAATTATAGAATGATTGTACTACCATTTCTAACGATGTACGAAGAAATGGTTAAGCTTGTTTTGGCACAACGTGCTACCATTATTGAATTATCCAATGAGGCATCTGAGATTGCATGTAATTTGAATACACGTAAGAATTCTAAAGTTGTAAAAAAAATAAAGAGACTTCAAGAAAGATATGTAAAGTTTCAAAATGAAGTATTGCTTTTTGAAATAACTTCACAGCAACAGGGGATCGAATTGTATCAGATGTTGAGACGGGAGTTATTTATTATAGAACAAAAAGATGAATTAGAAAATCAATTAAATAATTTGTATGAAATTGCCAATATGCATGCGAACGACACGCTAAATTTATGGATGCTTATTTTGACCGTTGCATCGGTAGTTCTTGCTATCATTGATTTGAAAAATATAGAATGGATTTGCAAGATCGGATTATCTTTCATTGCTATATGTACAGTTCTATTTATCTATTATAACAAAATGTAAAATTAGCATGAAGAATATAATATATTGACTCTACAAAATAGAGGTGATTCTAGAATGAAAGTATTAGTTAGTTATGGATACTATGCAGATATCTTAGATTGTCCAACGTATATTGGAGAGCAAATAAAAGAATTGCAACGTAAATTTGATGAATGGTTGATTGATCCGAATAATAATCATGACTTATGGTTTCACGATGAAATAGAAGGAGATTGTATCAGTTTTGATGCACAAGATTTTGCTGATTGGATAAATCAATATTATTTAAAGGAGTCAATAGACAAAGTAACAAGAACAGCTATTCAGATTAGACCAACAAAAGAGGAAAAGGAATTACCAATAATCTACATCTAAACTATATTGCTCCATTATTATTCTGCTTGATTCGTACAATATATGTTTAGAAAAACACCAATGGAATATATGAGAAGTGGTATTAGGAGGAAAAAGTATGGCGAAATATTCACCACAAACCAATTATTTTAATATTGCAAAAAAAATTGATTCGTATGAAAAGGGGTTTGTATTCATAGTTACCATTCTTTCAATCATGGCAACTATCTTTTTGGAAGGAAATAACCTCCTTTCTATGAGTTTGGCAATCATAAGTGCAGTAGTCGTATTTATATTTGACTATTATTTAGACAAGTATCAACATATGGCAGAATCGGTCAGACGTAAAAGTTTTATTGATAACTCCTTTGGAAGCAAGATGTTGTCAGAAGAATCCGAGGGGTACTATGACAATGATGAACTAGAGAAAGGATTGTACAAAGCACTAATCAATATATATGAAAATAGTCTATTTTCTTATAATATTGCAAAAAAAATGCAAACAAAATCCACTATAAGAAATCTGATCTGGTTAGGATTCTTGTTAGCGTTTGCAATTATAGGATTTGCAAAATGCAATTTTGCAGTAGCGATTTTACAACTATATTTATCAAAATACTATTTACAAGAGCTTGTAACCATTCGAAGTTATGTAAGAAATATAAAAGAAGTATATGATCGAATACAAGACTTATTTGATGACACAATGGCAAAAGAACAATTAGAGAAGGGAATACCACATCCAAAAGAAATCTATTGTCTTATCGAATACGAATCCAATATCTCTTGGTACAAATTATTTCTTGACTCAAAGTTGTATAATAAAATGAACGAAGATTTAACAAAAGAGTGGGAGCAAATAAAAATAAGGTATCAAATTCCAACCAAATAAGAGGAGCACGACACAATGAAATACATGTTTGCATCAGACATCCACGGTTCTGAATTTTACTGTAAAAAAATGCTACAAAGATTCCAAGAAGAAAAAGCAGAACGTCTAGTCTTACTAGGAGATCTACTATATCATGGTCCAAGAAACGATTTACCAAAAGACTATGCACCTAAAGCCGTAATCGAACTATTAAATTCTCAAAAAGAAAATCTACTCTGCGTCCGAGGAAACTGTGAAGCAGAAGTAGATCAAATGGTACTTCAATTTCCTGTTCTAGCGGATTATGCTATGTTATGTATTGACGGATACACAATTTTCTTAACACACGGTCATCACTACAACAAAGAATGTCCGCCGCCATTAAAAAAAGGCGATATGCTTATGAATGGACATACCCACATTCAAGCATTAGAGAACTGTGGAGACTATTTCTATCTAAACCCAGGTTCTGTATCCATTCCAAAGAACGGAAATCAACATAGTTACATGATTTACGAAGACCACACATTTACCATTAAAAACCTAGATGGAGAAGATATTATGAGCTTACCTTTAAAATAGAATGCTCTAACAAAATGAAAATCTAAAAAGACGGCAGAACCAATGCAATTACGTTCTACCGTCTTTTTAATCACTTTTTAATCATAAGAATAATTGGGTTCTTTTCTAGGATAACAATTCCGTTACTTCACACACCTGCGCTTCCTGTATAAATGAAAATGCAATAGAATCCCCAACATTATACTTAATTATTTCAATATTCTCAGACACATTAATATCAAAGATATCATTATAACCTTCCAACATCATGTAGTAATGCGTATTTCCTTCCACAACAACCTGTGCAATCTTAGAAATCACACCAGATGCCTTACCAGCCACTTCCGAATCATTTGATACCAAATGAGAATCTTTCAACTGTGAAATATAATTACGTTCACACTCTGTAATCGTATCCCCAATCGCAACAATCGTATACTGTTCAATATTAACCATTGCATACTTCTTAACCAATCCAGCACTATCCTTCAAAGTAAGAACGTATGTTGGTTCATTTGCAACATTAAGAAGTAGTGGGAACGTAGCGTTATAACCTAGGTTTTGAACCTTACCTTCCGCAGACTGCATAGCCGAATATTCTTTCGCACCAGAGATAGAATAGTACTTCGTCTCCGCAGTTCTTTGGTTTGCCAAGACGAATCCAACTAAAGATTCATCTCCACCAACACTTGTAACACCTGTATACATCCATACATCATCATTTTGTGCGATGTAATTATAACCTTCCGTAGTCTGTAAACAATCCTTTTGACTAAATAAAGTATTGAAATAACCATGTTTTAAAGTACCATAGTAGTCATAGTAAGATATTAGAAGTTCAGAAGAATACACACGGTCAACCCAAGTAGGAACATCTTCCACTTTGTAATTTGTATGTTCACCAGTAACAGCATTTACAAGTACTACATTTTTAATTGCTTCTCCACCGAATAAACCAATTGTAAAGTCTTTCGCAGGACAGATCCAATAAGGAACACCCTCTTCATCAATTTCAAAATTAATATTATCGAAGATATAAGTTGGATAACGGAAACGAAGATAGCGATAAATATTACGACCAAAATGCTCCGCGTCTGTATACTTAATTCCTTCGCTTAACTTCACACATTCGATATTTTGTGTTGCCATATCAATCTTGATATAAGCAGGGATTCCTTCCTTACGATTGGAAAACCATTTAAAAATGTTACCATACTCTAAAGGAGTAACACGAACTGGTTTGTTCTGATAGTTAATCTGTGTATAGTGGTTACTAACCTCAAACTGCGATACATATTCCACCATACTACCCATTTTTCTAGAACCTAATAAACTGGCACTATCTTTATCCAGTAATGGAATCTCATTATAAGAAATCTGTTGGATATCTTCTTGAAAATTCCCTTCTTCTAAATTAATAAGCTGCTGATATTTTTTAGCATTTACAATAGGAGAAGATAACACCGTACCTATAATAAAGATAGCAATTAATAATACTGTTACAATAACTAATAAATAAGTAAGTTTACTTTGCTTTAGTGTCTTTCTAAGTGCCTTTTTCTGACCTTTGAATTGCGCAAAATTAAATTTTTCTCTCTGCATAATAGCAGATGTGACCGTTAAGATCACGAAAAGTAAAATGATAAATTCCCAAAATCCCTGCGAATGAATATTTACCGCTGGCAATGCAAGGTAATAATAAATTCCTCCCAACACTAATGTAATAGCGATAGATAGGAGAGCAATTTTTATTTTTGCTGATTTTTTCATAAAAAACCTCCTTTTAGTATTACTGTAATCATATAGAAATCAGTAGAAAATGTCAAATATGTTAGATAGTATAAATTTAACTGTTTATTTTTTAAACAAAAAATGTTAAAATGGTGCTTAGCGAAAAAATGAAACATGGAGAGGTACAAATTGAAAATTTTATTTATTTCTTTAGGTTGCGACAAAAACCTTGTAGACAGTGAAGTTATGTTAGGACTATTAAGAGAGAATGCTTATGAATTAACAGATGACGAATATGAAGCGGATGTCATCGTTGTCAATACATGTTGCTTTGTAAATGATGCAAAAGAAGAGAGCATTAATACCATTTTAGAGATGGCTGAACTGAAAAAGACAGGAAAGCTAAAAGTATTAGTTGCAACTGGATGTCTTGCACAACGTTACCGTGCCGACATTGAAAATGAAATCCCAGAAGTAGATGCGATTATCGGAACAACTGGTTACGAAGATATCGCAAAAGCAATTGAACAAGCTTTAGGTGGTGAAAAGGGAGAATTCTTTAAAGATTTAGATTATCTTCCAGAGACAAAGAATAGAAAACGTGTGAATACAACAGGGGGATACTATTCTTACCTTAAGATTGCAGAAGGTTGTGATAAACACTGTACTTACTGTATTATTCCAAAGATTCGTGGGAACTACAGAAGTGTACCTATGGAAGACTTATTAGAAGAAGCAAAACAATTAGTAGAAGGTGGCGTTGTAGAACTTATGCTGGTAGCGCAAGAAACAACTTTATACGGTGTCGACATCTACGGCAAAAAAATGCTTCCAACTTTATTAAAAGAACTTTGTAAAATCGAAGGCTTACAATGGGTTCGTATCTTATACTGCTACCCAGAAGAGATTACAGATGAATTAATCGAGACAATCAAGACAGAAGAAAAAGTTTGTAATTATCTTGATATTCCAATTCAACATGGTACAGACCGTATCTTAAAACGTATGGGTCGCCGTACAGATAAACAAGAGATTATAGATATTGTAAGCAAATTACGTGAAAATATTCCTGATATTACATTAAGAACAACATTAATCTCTGGTTTCCCAGGTGAAACAGAAGAAGACCACGAAGAATTAAAAGAATTCGTTGAAAATATGGGATTCGATCGTCTAGGTGTATTCACATACTCACCAGAAGAAAATACACCAGCTGCCATTATGGACGATCAAATCGAAGAAGAAGTAAAAATCAGAAGACGTGAAGAATTAATGGAAATCCAACAAGAGATCGCTTTTGAACATGCACAAGATGCAATATCTACCAAACTAAAAGTTATCATTGAGGGTAAACTACCAGAAGAAAATGTATTTATCGGTAGAACTTACAAAGATGCTCCAAATGTAGATGGTTACATCTTCGTAAATTCTTCTTCTGAATTAATATCAGGTCAATTCGTTGATGTATTTGTAACTGACGCGAAAGAGTATGATTTAATTGGTGAAGTAGTTTGGGAATAGATTTTTCAAACGCTATTCTAAAATAAATAGGAATTCATTCTTACAGCCAAGTGCAGTCTCTGTACTTGGTTGTTAATGAAATATATGAAAGTGTCACGTACACAGACACAGTATCAAAAACTTGTGTGCAGAAAAGAGGATGTATATGAATTTACCGAATAAGCTTACCATGCTTAGAGCATGCATGATTCCATTCTTTATTTTTTTCTTATTGAATACATCAATTTCGAATGGAAAATACATTGCATGCGCCATTTTTATCATTGCGAGTCTAACAGACTGGTTGGATGGATATTTGGCAAGAAAATATCAGCTTGTAACGAATTTTGGTAAGTTTATGGATCCATTAGCGGATAAACTTTTAGTATCATCTGCGTTGATTTGCTTTGTAGCAATGGACTCCATCAAACTTCCAGCTTGGGTTGTAATTATTATTATCAGCCGCGAATTTATTATTAGCGGATTTCGTTTAATTGCCTCTGATAATGGTGTTGTAATCGCAGCAAGTTACTGGGGAAAATTTAAGACAGTTTCTCAGATGATCATGTCAATCCTTTTGATTTTACACTTAGATAATGAAGCTTTTTATTTAGCAGAACAGATATTTATCTACATATCTGTTGTTTTAACCGTTGTATCATTGATTGACTACATGTGGAAAAATAGAAGTGTGTTAGCAGAAGGGAGCAAATAATCTATGAAGACTGAAATTATTAACGTCGGAACAGAACTATTAATGGGCAGTGTGGTCAATACAAATGCTGCTTATCTAGCAAAAAAGTGTACAGAACTTGGTTTCGGAATCTATTATCAAACGGTTGTAGGAGATAATGAAGGACGTCTATGTGAAGCCATTCAAACTGCAAAAAGCAGAGCAGACATTCTTATCTTAACAGGTGGTTTAGGTCCAACGGAAGATGATATGACAAAAGAAGCCGTTGCAAAAGTCTTTCAAAAGAGACTAGTAGAAGATGAAACAGTAAAAAAGGAAATACAAGCATTTTTTTCAAGAAAGCACAAAGATAGTGTACCGAGTAATAATTGGAAACAGTCTTTAATCATAGAAGATTCATTTGTTCTTCATAATGAAAATGGAACGGCACCAGGTATGATACTCGAACAGGATAATAACATCGTTATTCTACTACCTGGTCCGCCAAATGAACTTATTCCAATGTTCGAACAAAAAGTATCGCAATATTTATCTTCCAAACAATCTTCTGTTTTTGTTACCAAAATGGTGAAACTATGTGGAATTGGAGAAAGTGCTGTAGCACAAGAGATACATGATTTGATTTTAAAGCAAAGCAATCCAACCATTGCAACCTATGCAAAACCAGGAGAAGTACACATTCGTGTAACTGGAAAAGGAAAGGATGCAGACGAAGCAAAAGAAGTAGTAAAACCAATTGTCAAGGAATTGAAGAAACGATTTGGTGATTCTATTTACACCACAGACGAGCAAGTATCGTTGGAAGAATGTGTTGTGAAACTGCTAAATAAGCATGAATTAACTGTGGTTACAGCAGAATCCTGTACAGGTGGTATGATAGCTGCAACCATTGTAAATGTACCAGGTGCCTCTAACGTACTAAAACAAAGTTTTGTGACTTATTCCAATAAGGCGAAGCGAAAATACCTTGATGTGAGCAAGAATACCTTGAAAAAATATACAGAGTACAGTGAACAATGTGCAAAAGAAATGGCACAAGGTGCAGCCTTAGTACATGATAGCGACGTTTCCATTGCAGTGACAGGTATTGCAGGCCCTGGTGGCGGTACCCCTGAAAAACCAGTGGGTCTTGTCTACATTGCTTGTTATGTCAAAGAAAAGGTATTTGTCAAAGAATTTCATTTTCAAGGAACAAGAGAGATGATTCGTGAGTATTCAGTGGTAAATGGATTAGATTTACTTCGTCGTTGTTTGCTGGAATGCTATCAATGATAATTATCAATGATAATAGGTATCATAAAAGAAATCACATTTGTGACATATATTTGACATAAGTATTCATTATGGTAAAACTAAGTAATGAGTACAAGTATAAAGGAGTGTATATGCTGTGAAAAAATATGTCACATACGTTGTTTGTTTGTGTCTTGCAACAATATGTATATTCACCGCTACTTCTTGTAGCAAACAGACAGAAAGTGAATTTGAGATATTATCCGAGGGTTCTATGACGCCAGTTACTCCAAGTATGGAAGAAGAGGAACGTTTAGAAGATCAAGATAGTGTAGAAGATAACTTAGATGATGATGCAAAAACAAGCATTAAAGATGCACTGGAAAATAAAAAGATGCTTCCCATCTATTGCATGAATGATGATGGAAGTGATATCGAATCTGTTCAAATCTTAATAGACGAAAATGCAGAGATTACCGCCTATATTGTAACAGAGATGGTAGTAAATGAATTCTCCAATCATAATCTGGTTATTGGCATAGACGATGTAACAACGGATGAATTAGGTAATGTAGTTGTTAGTTTTTTGAAGGATATGCCACCAGTTGTAGATGTGGAAGAAGAGGTAGAATATATAATACTTGATTGTATTTCCCAAAGTATTTTGGATAATGTAAAAGAAAGTAATGCAGTAATATTTCAGATAGAAGGAGCTGCCTATGAATCCGCTCATATGAGTTTTGCTATCGACAAGCCATATGATTGGAGATAGGCAAGAGGAAATTCAAGTGGAATGTGATATTATTTCAAAGATAAATAAAAATTTTCAACAATTTAGTAAAGGTCAAAAATTGTTGGCACAGTATATATTAGACAATTATGATAAAGCAGTATTTTTATCGGCTGCGAAATTAGGAGAAACTGTTGGTGTTAGTGAATCAACGGTTTTTCGTTTTGCCGTTACACTAGGATACGAAGGTTATCCGCAGTTTAACAAAGCATTAGAAGAAGTGGTAAAAAATAAGCTTAATACTGTTCAAAAATTAGAGTTGACTAATGATAGAATTCCGCAAAAGGACGTGTTAAAAACTGTTTTACAAAGTGATGCGGAAAAAATACGATCCACTTTGGATCAAATCGACCCAAATGCCTTTGAAAAAGCAGTGGATACTATTTTAAATGCACAGACAATTTATATTATCGGTGTTCGAAGTAGTGCGCCATTAGCAAGTATGTTAGCATTTCATTTAAATGTTGTTTTTTCAAGAGTAAAATTAATCGAAACAAACAGTATGGGGGAAATGTTTGAAAAACTCATTCACATGGATGAAAAGGATGTAATCATAGGAATCAGTTTTCCGCGATATTCTCTTAGTACCCTTCGTGCTTTGGAATATGCGAAAAAGAGAAAAACAACGATTATTACGATTACAGATAGTTATAAATCTCCTTTAACTCAGTTTTCAAATTGTAATCTAGTTGCAAACTGTGACTTGGTGTCTATTGTTGATTCACTGGTTGCGCCAATGAGTGTAATCAATGCACTAATTGTTGCGATCTTTTTAAAACGCCAAAATACAGTACTTGCGACTTTTTCTTCGTTAGAAGATGTATGGAGAGACTATCATATTTATGATTTTGGTGAGGATGAATAGAAACTTAGAAAGGCAGATTTACACAACATGAGTAAGATTATTGTAGTTGGCGGCGGCCCTGCAGGTATGTTAGCGAGTATTTATGCAGCAAGAAATGGACATAAAGTCGTAGTTTACGAGAAAAACGAACGATTAGGTAAAAAGTTATTTATCACAGGAAAAGGACGTTGTAACATTACAAATGCAGCGGATATGGAGACGCTATTCGATAATGTAGTTACCAATAAAAAATTCCTTTACAGTGCATTTTATAATTTTACCAACACAGATATGATTGAACTTCTAGAAGGTTTAGGATTACGTACAAAGGTGGAACGAGGCGATCGTGTATTCCCACTATCTGATAAATCCAATGACGTAATTAAAACACTTCAAAATGAGATGGAACGTCTAGGGGTATCCATAAAAATGAATTCAGAAGTAACAGATATTATCGTAGAAGATGGCGTTTACAAAGGAATAAAATTGCGTGGTGAAAAGAATCCAATCTCTAGTTCTTGTGTCATTGTAACAACAGGAGGATTTTCCTATCAAATGACTGGTTCTACTGGGGATGGGTATCGTTTTGCAGAACAAATGGGACATAAAGTGACAGAGATTCAACCAGCACTTGTACCACTTGTAATTCGTGAGTCTTTTTGTAAAGAAATGCAAGGTCTATCCTTAAGAAATGTGGATATCACAATTACACAAGGAAAGAAGCAGGTATACCAAAACTTCGGTGAAATGCTCTTTACCCATTACGGTGTAAGTGGTCCTTTAATTCTTAGTGCAAGTAGTTTTATTACCAAGTTTATTAAGCAAGGAAAACAACTAACTTTGTCGATTGATTTAAAACCAGCATTGTCAGATGAACAGTTAGATGATAGAATAATAAGAGATTTTGAAAAAAATATAAATAAACAGTTTAAGAATGCATTAGATGAATTACTTCCGAAAAAAATGATTCCAGTAATTATCCGAGAATCTAACATAGATCCAGAGAAAAAGGTAAACACTATTACAAAAGAAGAAAGAAGAAATCTTGTTTCTTTAATCAAAGGATTCTCTATGGAGATAGCTGGTTTCCGTGGATTTAATGAAGCAATTATTACAAGAGGTGGTGTTTCTGTAAAAGAGATCAACCCATCTACAATGGAATCCAAACTTGTTCCAGGTGTCTTCTTTGCGGGGGAAGTTTTAGATCTAGATGCCTTAACAGGAGGATTTAATTTACAGATTGCATGGTCAACAAGTTATACAGCAGGAATATCTGTATATTAATAATTTGTTGAATGTGTTATTTTAGAAACTAGGAGGAACTCACATGAGTTATAGTATTGCAATTGATGGGCCTGCAGGAGCAGGAAAAAGTACTATTGCGAAGACAATAGCCAAAAAACTTAATTTTATTTATGTAGATACAGGTGCTATGTATCGTGCGATGGGACTTTATTTTTTACGTCAGAACATCACAGACGAATCTGTTATGGAAGCGCGTTGTAAAGAGGCACAGATTACGATTCAATATGAAAATGGTGAACAACAAGTTGTTTTGAATGGTGAAAATGTAAATGCGTTTATTCGTACGGAAGAAGTAGGGAAAATGGCGTCTGTTGTTGCAAAACTAAAAGCAGTTCGTTATCAATTAGTAGAATTACAAAGACAACTTGCGAAAACAGCAAATGTAATTATGGATGGAAGAGATATCGGGACGTATGTTCTTCCAGATGCAAATATTAAAATTTATTTAACAGCAAGTTCTAGAGTTCGTGCCAATCGTAGATACCTTGAATTAACAGACAAAGGCGTTTCTTGCGATTTAGAGCAAATTGAGGCGGATATCATTGCTCGTGATAAACAAGACATGAATAGAGATTTTGCACCGCTTAGACAAGCTGAAGATGCAATTTTGGTAGATTCTTCAGAAATGTCGAAAGATCAAGTTGTCGAAACGGTGATTTCAATATATAATAATGTAAGTAAGGAAGGTAACTCTTGTGGTAATTAGAACAGCAGAGAGTGCAGGTTTTTGCTTTGGTGTCCAACGTGCTGTGAATATGGTCTACAAAGAGATTGATAAAGCTGATAAAGCTGATAAAGTTTACACCTATGGTCCAATTATTCACAACGAAGAAGTTGTGCGTGATTTAGAAGGGAAAGGGGTTACTGTCATTGAGGAAGGCGAGGAGTTCGCAGGGAAAACTCCTGGAACAGTTGTTATTCGATCTCACGGTGTCGGTAGGTCTATTCAAGAAAGCATGGAAGAGCAAGGCTGCACGATTGTGGACGCAACTTGTCCATACGTAAAAAAAATTCATAGAATTGTAACGAGAGAAAGCAAAGCAGGTCGCATCATTGTAATTATTGGGAATCCAAAGCATCCAGAGGTACAGGGGATCAAAGGCTGGTGCGAAAATGATGTTTTTATTGTAGAAAATAAGGAAGATGCTGAAAAATTTTGTATCCCAGAGGATTCAAAGGTCTGCATTGTTTCTCAAACGACATTTAATTACAAGAAATTTGAAGAATTAGTTGAAATTCTTTCAAAAAAGAGGTATGATATACTTGCATTAAATACAATCTGTAATGCAACAGAGGTGAGGCAAAAAGAGTCTCGTGAATTAGCAAAAAACTCTGATGCAATGGTAGTAATCGGTGGAGAACATAGTTCTAATACCCAAAAGCTATATGAAATATGTAAAAATGAATGTAAAAATACTTACTATATACAAACTGCAGAAGATTTGGATCTGGCAGAACTTCAATCTTTTGAAAGGGTAGGTATTACAGCAGGGGCTTCAACCCCAAATAAAATAATTAAGGAGGTTCAAAAGGCATGTCAGAAGTGAGCTTTGAACAATTATTAGAGGAATCTTTAAAAACAATTCATACAGGAGAGGTAGTCGAGGGTACTGTTATCGATGTTAAGGATGGCGAAATCATCTTAAATATAGGTTACAAGTCAGATGGTATTATTACAAAGAGCGAATATTCTAACGCTCCTAACGTTGTTCTTTCAGACCTTGTTCACGTTGGTGACAAAATGGAAGCTATGGTATTAAAGAAAAATGATGGAGAAGGTTTAGTTCAATTAACATATAAGAGACTAGCTGCTCAAAAAGGAAACAAAAAGCTTGAAGAAGCTTTTGAAAATAAAGAAGTATTAACAGCTCCTGTTTCTGCTGTATTAGATGGTGGTTTAAGCGTTGTTATTGAAGAATCTAGAATCTTCATTCCAGCTAGCCTTGTATCCGACAGCTATGAAAAGGATCTTTCAAAATATAAAGGACAAGAAATCGAATTCATTATCACAGAATTCAATCCAAAGAGAAGAAGAATTATCGGTGATCGTAAATCTTTAATCGTTGCTAAGAAAAAAGAATTACAAAAAGAATTATTCGATAAGATCTCTGTTGGTATGACTGTAACTGGTACAATCAAAAACGTTACTGATTTCGGTGCATTCATCGATTTAGGTGGCGCTGATGGTTTGCTTCACATCTCCGAGATGTCTTGGGGTAGAGTAGAAAATCCTAAGAAAGTATTAACAGCTGGTGATTCTATTGAAGTATTAATCAAAGATATTCAAGGTGAAAAGATTGCGTTAAGCTTAAAATTCCCTGAAAAGAATCCTTGGATCAATGCAGAAGAAAAATTCGCTGTTGGTAAAGAGTTAACTGGTGTTGTTGCTCGTATGACAGATTTCGGTGCATTTGTTGAATTAGAACCAGGTGTAGATGCATTATTACATGTTTCTCAAATCGCAAAAGAGCACATCGAAAAACCATCTGATGTATTAACAGTTGGACAAGAAATCACAGCAAAAGTTGTTGATTTAAATGTGGATGAAAAGAAAATCAGCTTAAGCGTAAAAGCTTTATTAGCAGATGATGCGACAGAAGAAACTGTTGAAGAATAATATTGAATAAAAGAGGTTCTAATGGTTTACGATTATGAGGTTTTCAAAAAGCACGTTTTTGAATTAACTAGTATTGACCTAAACTGTTATAAGGAACGACAAATGAAGCGTCGTATTGATGCACTAATTGCGAAACATAAGATTCATTCCTATGAAGCTTATGTTTCGCAGATAAAAAGAGATCGTGAGTTGTTTGATGAATTTGTCAATTATCTCACGATTAATGTTTCAGAATTTTATCGTAATCCAGAACAGTGGGAATTACTAGAAAGAGAAGTTTTGCCATATTTATTTGAGAAGTATGGGAGACAATTAAAGATATGGAGTGCGGCATGCTCGACAGGAGATGAACCATACTCTTTAGTTATGTTATTATCAAAGATGATGCCTTTAAATAATATTAAAATAATTGCAACAGATATTGATAAGCAGGTTTTAGAAAAAGCCCAATTAGGTTTATATAACGTAAAAAGTTTAAAAACACTACCAGTTGAATTTCAGTCTAAATATTTCACTAAGATAAATGATAGAACATATCAGATTTCAGATAAGATAAAATCCCGAGTTGAATTTAAAAGTCATAATTTATTAAAAGATCCATATCCAAGTGATTGTCATATGATTGTTTGTCGTAATGTATTAATTTACTTTACGGAAGAAGCAAAACATGATATTTACTTGAAATTTGCTAATTCTTTAAAGAAGGATGGTATTCTGTTTGTAGGTAGTACAGAACAGATTTTACAGCCAGCAAATTTAGGATATGATTCGTACAGATCATTTTTCTATAGGAAAATGTAATAGAAAGCCATGCTGTAAAGAGAATGGTTGAGAGACTGTAGATGTTTTTTGCATAGGTTTTATTATAAGAATTTATATAGATGCAATAGTGTGCTTTTTAGTGTGCTATTGCATTTTATTTTGTCTAAATGGACATGATTTATAAAAGAGAAAAAGCGCCAGTTTACAAGGTTTTTATTTGATAATTCTTACATAATAGAAAAACTTTTACTGTTATGTAAATTAGTTATTGATTTATAAATTAATATTTAGTATATTATAGAATAGGTAAGCGATATGGAGGCAAAAAGTATGAGTGAAAAAATACGTGTTGCATTAGACGCTATGGGGGGAGACAATGCTCCTGAAGAGATTGTGAAAGGTGCAATTGAAGCAGTCAATGAAAAAGAAAATATCAAAGTTTTCCTAGTTGGGAAAAAAGTTAGTATAGAAAATGCACTTAGTAAATACCAATATAACAAAGAGCAGATCGAGGTTATATCAGCTGAAGAAGTGATTACCAATGAGGAAGCTCCAGTAATGGCTATTCGTAGCAAGAAAAATTCTTCCATTGTAGTGGGAATGAATCTTGTAAAGAGTGGAGAAGCGGATGCATTTGTATCAGCAGGTTCTACAGGCGCTGTTTTAGTGGGTGGCCAAGTAATCGTAGGACGTATCAAAGGTGTTGAGAGACCACCACTAGCTCCTGTTATTCCGACTATGAACGGTGTTTCGCTTTTAATCGATTGTGGTGCAAATGTAGATGCACGTTCTTCTCATTTAGTGCAATTTGCTAAGATGGGATCAGCTTACATGGAGCAGATTGTAGGAGTTAAAAATCCTAGAGTCGCTATCGTTAATATAGGTGCAGAAGAAGAAAAGGGTAATGCTTTAGTAAAAGAAACATTCCCATTATTAAAAAGCTGTAGTGATATTAATTTTATAGGTAGCATTGAAGCTAGAGAGATTCCAAATGGTGCAGCTGATGTAATTGTATGTGAAGCTTTTGTTGGAAATGTAATATTAAAATTATACGAAGGTTTAGCCAACGCATTAGTGGGCAAGCTTAAAGATGCTATGATGGAAACTACCAGAGGAAAAATCGGTGGTGCATTGGTAAAGCCAACATTAAAAGAAACATTCAAGAAATTTAAATCATCTGATTATGGCGGAGCGCCATTACTTGGTTTAAAAGGATTAGTTGTTAAAGCACACGGAAATTCGAATAGCACAGAAATTAAGAACTCTATTATCCAGTGCGTAACATTCACAGAACAAAAAATTAATGATACGATTAAAGAAATGATAGAGAATAGTCAATCTAATTAATGTTAAGAAAGGTGAATTATTATGGAATTTGAAAAGTTGAAAAAAATTATTAGTGAGGTACTAAACGCTGACGAAGATGAAATCACAATGGATACAACATTTGTTGATGACTTAGGAGCTGATTCTTTGGATATTTTTCAAATTATTATGGGAATTGAAGAAGAGTTTGATATCGAGATTTCAAACGAAGATGCTGAAAAAATCGTTACAGTTAACGACGCAGTAGAACAAATTAGAAATGCTACGAACTAATTAGACGGCATAACATATTATAAGCTATATCTAAATGAAGTTCATTTCGATATGAAATAAATAAAAAATAGTGGGCTGTCCCAGAATCAGTTGGGCAGCCCAAATTTATATAGCAGTAAAAGGAAGGAATAGGCATGGATAATCATTTATTAGAAAAGTTAGAAGAAAGAATTTCTTATCATTTTAGAAATAGAAATTTACTAAAGCAAGCTGTAACACATAGTTCTTATTCTAATGAAAAGAGAATGAGCAAACTTGCTAATAATGAAAGACTAGAATTTTTAGGAGATGCAGTATTAGAAGTAATCTCTAGTGAGTTCATTTTCAAAAAATATAAACAGATGGACGAAGGAGAAATGACAAAGCTCCGTGCAAGCCTAGTATGTGAACAATCATTAGCTTCCTGTGCAAGAGAGATTGAATTAGGCAAATTTCTTTTACTTGGTAAGGGCGAGATGAATACAGGTGGGAGAGAAAGAGATTCTATTCTATCAGATGCGTTAGAATCTATAATTGGTGCAATTTATTTGGATGGTGGTTTTACTAGTGCAAAAGAGTTTGTAGAAGGACTTGTATTATCAGATATTGAAGGAAAGCAGCTCTTTTATGATAGTAAGACTATTTTACAGGAAGTTGTACAAAGTCAATATAAAGAAATCCTACACTATGAATTAATCGGAGAAGTGGGGCCTGATCATGATAAAACATTTACAGTTGCAGTGTTCATTGGCGATAAAGAACTAGGAACTGGAAGTGGACGCACGAAAAAAGCTGCGGAACATGAGGCTGCATATCAGGCAATTTTAATGTTGAAACAGAAAGAGGATTAGAATGTATTTAAAGAGTATCGAGATACATGGATTTAAATCATTTGCAAATAAAATGCTATTTGAATTTAAGGATGGAATTACGGCGATCGTTGGGCCAAATGGAAGTGGAAAGAGCAATGTATCTGATGCGGTACGATGGGTATTGGGAGAACAAAGTGCGAAACAGCTTCGTGGTACTAAGATGGAGGATATTATTTTTGCAGGTACAGAGGCAAGGAGGCCGCTTGGTTTTGCCTATGTTGCTATAACATTAGATAACTCGGATCATAAGCTTCCTAGTTCATATGAGGAAATTACAGTAGCCAGAAGAGTATTCCGTTCAGGAGAAAGTGAATACCTTATGAATGGTACTGCTTGTCGTCTGAAAGATGTGCAAGAACTATTTATGGATACGGGTATCGGAAAAGAAGGATACTCCATCATCGGACAGGGACAGATTGATCGAATCTTAAGTGGAAAACCGGAAGAACGTCGAGAGTTATTTGATGAAGCGGCAGGTATTGTAAAATATAAGCGTCGTAAAAGTATTGCAGAAAAAAATCTGGATGCAGAGCGTCAAAATTTATGTCGCATTGATGATATTATTTCCGAAATCGAAAAGCAAGTAGCGCCACTGGAGAAGCAAGCAGAAATTGCCAAAGAATATTTGCGTTATCGTGATGAATTGAAAATATTAGATGTGGATTTGTTTTTTAAAGATTACAATCATATCAAAGATGGAATCAAAGAGATTACCGAAAAAGATAAGATTGCATGCAATGATTTAGATGATGCTAAGAAGTCATTAGAATTAATGCGTGAAGAGTATGAAAAGCTCGAAAAGGACATGCAGGTTCGCACAGATGCTTTAGAAGAAAAGAAGACAAATCTAAGTAACTGTAAAGTAGAAAAGCAACAGTTAGAAGGTAAAATTCAAGTATTGCGTGAGCAGATTAATGCTATTATGCAAAGCGAGACTTACTATAAAGAACGAAATGAAAAGCTACTTTCACAGATGGCTTCTAAGGAAAAAGAACGTCAAACAAATCAAGTAAAATATGAAGAATTGCGCGCATCTTTAGAAGAAAAGAAAGCCAATTTCTCAGTAGAACAAAAAGTTTTATTGGATAATAGTACTCGTATGGAAGAAACTTCAAAACAAGTAGATGAGTACAATCAAAAATTATTTAAGCTTGTAAATGAAGGGGCTGGAACCCAGTCTAATCTCCAACATTTCGAGACAATGTTATCTCAATGTAATTTAAAACGTTCTGAATTAAATCAACGTTTATTAAAAGTAAAAAGTAATGAATCGATTTATGACGATGTTATTGAAAAGGAAACAGCATCGTTAAATAAGATGAATGAACAGATTTTGGGGTATCAAAACATAAACGATGATATCGAATCCAAAATGATAGACTATGATAATAAAATTCTTGCTTCTAAGACGAAATTACGAGAAGTGATTCAAGTAGTTAACATGGAGCAGGCAAAGTTGTCTTCTTTAAAAAATATGACAGAGCGATATGATGGCTATGGACAAAGTATAAAACGTGTTATGGAACAGAAAAGCAAAGTGCCTGGAATCATTGGTGTTGTTGCGGATATCGTAAAAGTTAAGAAGGAATACGAGACAGCTATTGAGATTGCACTTGGTGGGAGCATCCAAAATATTGTTACTGAGGATGAACACATTGCAAAGCAATTGATTCAATTTTTAAAGACAAACAAATTTGGTCGTGCCACCTTCTTACCATTAACATTGATGTCTTCTCAAAATAGTTTCCATCATCAGAATGCATTAAAGGAAGAAGGGATTATCGGTTTAGCAAGTGAACTTGTAGAAGCGGATAATAAGTACCATAAGATTGTAAATCATTTATTAGGTCGAGTAGTAGTTGCCAATCATATCGATGACGCAATTCGTGTAAGCAAAAAGTACAATGGTGCATTGCGTATTGTTACACTAGAAGGTGATTTGGTAAACCCTGGTGGTGCCATGTCTGGTGGTGCTTTTAAAAACTCAAGTAATCTTTTAAGTAGAAGACGTGAGATTGAGGATATTGAAAATAATTTAGAAGCACACCAAAAGAAACAGCATACATTGGATGAAAAGATAAATGCATTAAAGTTAGAAAAAGAAGAAAGACAACAAAAATTTGCTCATAACAAAGAGCGTTTGCATGAATTAGGACTTGCTAAGACAACAGCGCAGATGCGTTTGGAACAAGCTACAACGAACAAGAATAATTTATTGCATGAATATCAAGCAATTCAAAAAGAAACGATTCAGTTAGATGAACAAAAAGTTGGCTGGGAAAATTCGATTCGTGAATTAGAAGAAAAAGTGGAACGTGCAAAAGTGTTACAAGCTGAGTACGAAGAAAAATTGTCCGCATTACAAGTGGATCTGGAAGTTCAGAGAAAGACGGAATCTACTTTACGAGATAAAGTAACCAAATTCCAAACAGAATTATCTTCTTTAGAACAGAAAGAGATTTTTTTGAAAGAAACGGTTCATCGAATTGAACGTGAGATAGAGTCCTTAAAAGAGGAACAAGCATCTTTAAAACAGACCGAAACCAATTCAAAGGATCAAATAGAAGCAAAAAATCAAGAAATTGAAGAAGTAAAGCAAACGATTATTTCCAAAGAAAATGAAGTGATTACGTTAAATCAAGATATTGAAGCGCTTGAAAATGAGAAGATTTCCATTGGACAAAATCATAAAGACATTTTCTCTAAGAGGGATCAATTATCTGAAAGAATGATTTTATTGGAAAAAGAACATGCTAGGTTAACAGCGCAAATTGACCGTTCTCATGAACAAATTGAGACGTTGAAAAATTATATGTGGGAAGAATATGAACTTACATTTAATAGTGCAATTTCACTGAAAACCAATACGGAGGCTAGTATTTCCCAACTGAAAAATGCTATAATGGATATGAAGGCGAAGATTCGAGGTTTGGGTGAAGTTAATGTCAACGCCATTGAGGATTTTAAAAATCTATCAGAGCGTTATGAACTGATGAAAAACCAACATAATGACTTAGTAGAATCCGAAGCTGCTTTAATTGAAATTATCAAGGAATTAGATGAAGAGATGCGTAAGCAATTTAAAGAAAAATTCCATGAGATAGAGATTGAGTTTGATAAGGCATTTAAAGACTTATTTGGTGGGGGAAAAGGTTCTTTAGAGTTGATGGATGACGAAGATGTACTAGAGGCGGGAATTAAGATTGTTGCCCAGCCACCTGGTAAGAAGCTTCAGAATATGATGCAGCTATCTGGTGGTGAAAAAGCATTAACTGCCATTGCATTATTATTTGCAATTCAGAATCTAAAGCCATCACCATTCTGTTTGCTGGATGAGATCGAGGCTGCGCTGGATGACTCCAACGTTTCTCGATTTGCAAATTATCTGCATAAGCTTACAGACCATACACAATTTATTGTAATTACGCATAGACGTGGTACGATGTCAGCGGCTGACGTATTATACGGTATTACAATGCAAGAAAAAGGTATTTCAACTTTAGTATCAGTTAATTTAATTGAAAATGATTTGGATCAATAATAGATGGAATAATATGTAGAACGTGCTACATATTGTTCAATAATTTTTACATTTAGGAGGACATTATGGGAGAAAAGAAAGGTTTTTTTAGTAAGTTAGTTTCTGGTCTTACAAAGACTAGGAATAATATTATTGCGGGAATCGATAACATTTTTAGTGGTTTTTCCAGTATTGATGAGGATTTTTACGAAGAATTAGAAGAAATTCTGATTATGGCGGATCTTGGTATAGCCACAACAACAAGTATTATTGAAAATCTTCGTGAAAAAGTAAAAGAGCAAAAGATTAAGGAGCCAAGTGCTTGTAAGGAACTTTTAATCGAAAGTATGAAAGAACAGATGGAATTATCTGACCAAGCTTATGAATTTGAAAATAGAAAATCTGTTGTTCTTTTAATTGGTGTAAATGGTGTAGGTAAGACAACTTCTGTAGGAAAGCTTGCTGGTCAATTAAAAGACCAAGGAAAAAAAGTTATGGTTGCAGCAGCAGATACATTCCGTGCAGCTGCCATTGAACAGCTTACAGAATGGGCAAATCGTGCGAAAGTTGATATTATCGCGCAACAAGAAGGTTCTGATCCAGCGGCAGTTGTATTTGATGCAGTAACATCTGCAAAAGCTCGTAACGTAGATGTTTTACTTTGCGATACAGCAGGAAGACTTCATAACAAGAAGAACTTAATGGAAGAGTTAAAGAAAATTAACAAAGTAATCGAGAGAGAATATCCTGATGCTTATAGAGAAACATTAGTAGTCCTTGATGGTACAACAGGACAAAATGCATTGGCACAAGCAAAACAATTTAGTGAAGTTGCAGATATTACAGGTATTGTGCTAACAAAATTGGATGGAACAGCTAAGGGTGGTATTGCAATTGCAATTCAATCCGAACTTGGTATTCCAGTAAAATATATTGGTATTGGGGAACAAATTGATGATTTACAAAAATTCCATGCAGATGAATTTGTAAATGCGTTATTTAGTAAAGATGAGAAAACAGAGTCTTAAATGAAACGATCTTTTCTTTAGGTTATGTTTCATTTGACATAAAAATTAAGGGAAGAAGGGAAATGCAGTGTTAACATTAGATAAGTTTGAAGAGGCAAGTGAGGCTGTAAAAAAAGTTATTCTTCGTACAGAGTTAATTTACAGTGAGTATTTTTCAGAAATAAGTGGTAACAAAGTATATCTAAAGCCTGAAAATATGCAATATACAGGAGCTTACAAGGTTCGAGGCGCTTATTATAAAATTAGTACACTGACCGATGAGGAAAGACAGAAGGGTTTGATTACTGCATCAGCTGGTAATCATGCCCAAGGGGTTGCCTATGCAGCCAAATTATATGGAGTGAAGGCAGTTATCGTTATGCCAACTACAACACCACTAATTAAAGTAAATCGTACGAAAGGTTATGGTGCAGAGGTTGTATTATATGGTGATGTCTATGATGATGCATGTGCGTATGCATTAAAGTTAGCAGAAGAAAGAGGCTACACATTTATTCATCCATTTGATGATGAGGCAGTCGCAACTGGTCAAGGTAGTATCGCGATGGAAATTTTTAAGGATTTACCAACTGTAGATGTGATTTTAGTGCCAATCGGTGGAGGCGGTCTTGCAACAGGTGTCTCAACCTTGGTGAAATTATTGAATCCGAATATTAAAGTATACGGAGTAGAGCCTGCAGGTGCCAATTGTATGCAAGAATCGTTAAGAGCGGGAGAGGTAGTATCGCTTCCAAAGGTTGAGACGATCGCCGATGGTACTGCTGTAAAAACGCCAGGAACAAAGATTTTTCCATATTTACAAAAAAATCTGGATGGAATCATAACAGTAGAGGATAGCGAGTTAATCGTTAGTTTCTTAGATATGATGGAAAATCACAAAATGGTAGTTGAAAATTCAGGTCTTTTAACAGTTGCAGCATTAAAGCATCTTGATTGTAAAGATAAAAAAGTCGTTTCTATTTTAAGTGGTGGAAATATGGATGTTATTACGATTTCGTCCGTTGTACAGCATGGATTGATTGAGCGAGGACGTATCTTTACGTTATCTGTATTGCTTCCAGATAGACCTGGTGAATTAGTAAATGTAGCAAATATCATAGCAGAGGAAAAAGGAAATGTCATTCGCTTAGAGCATAATCAGTTCGTAAGTATTAACAGAAATGCTGCTGTTGAACTTAAGATTACAATGGAGGCGTTTGGGCATGAACATAAGAGACAGATCGTAGAAGCATTGAAGAAAAAAGGTTATAATCCCAAACTAAAATCGCCAACAGATCTGTATTAATGAAAAATATATTTGAGAATTAAGTAAATTTTTACATAGCTGCCTAGGAAAAATAGTAAAGAACATAGTGAACATAATGATTAAAAACTATGTGATTCCTAGAGCAGCTATTCTGCATTTATACAGAATAGCATAGCGAAAAAAGTCGGAAAAATGATTTTGAAATAAATTTACAAAGAGAAAATGTCGTGCTATACTAGTGTTTGTACATATCTTATGTCTTTTATTTCTTTGATTTTAGAATTTTCGATTGCTTATTTTTAATCCCAATTGCGAAACAAGAAGTGAATAAATTGTTGTAAAAATGCATAGCTACGATGTAGGGTGGCGGTATCTGATTTGATGTGAAATAGATTTCTAGTAGGCAGAAAAATCTGTTGACAAGGGAGAAGAATTATATTACTATATTTAATAACAAGAACATTAGTTCGGATGTGAAGGAGAATATTATGATTAAGGACGACAATAAAATTAAAGCTTTGGAATCAGCTTTATCACAGATAGAGAAACAATACGGAAAAGGTTCTATTATGAAGTTGGGTGATACAACTGCCAATATGAATATTGAGACGGTACCAACAGGTTCTATTAGTTTGGACATCGCATTAGGACTTGGTGGTGTTCCTAGAGGACGTATTGTTGAGATTTACGGTCCAGAATCCAGTGGTAAGACAACAGTTGCATTACACATGGTTGCTGAAGTGCAGAAGAGCGGTGGTATTGCTGGATTTATCGATGCAGAACATGCTTTAGATCCTGCATATGCGAAGAATATCGGTGTTGATATTGACAACTTATACATTTCACAGCCAGATAACGGAGAACAGGCACTTGAGATTACAGAGATGATGGTACGTTCTGGTGCGGTGGATATTATTATCGTCGATTCTGTTGCTGCATTAGTACCTAAGGCTGAGATTGATGGTGATATGGGAGATTCTCATGTCGGTTTACAAGCGCGTTTAATGTCTCAAGCATTACGTAAGTTGACAGCCATTGTAAGCAAGTCAAACTGTATCGTTATCTTTATCAACCAGTTACGTGAAAAAGTTGGTGTTATGTTTGGTAACCCAGAGACAACTACAGGTGGTCGTGCGCTTAAGTTCTATTCCTCTATTCGTATGGATGTAAGAAGAATTGAAGCGTTAAAGCAAGGCGGTGAAGTAATCGGGAACCGTACAAGAGTTAAGGTTGTTAAGAATAAGATTGCGCCTCCATTTAGAGAAGCTGAATTTGATATTATGTTTGGTAAAGGTATCTCGAGAGAGGGAGATGTTCTAGATCTTGCTGCTAACGAGAATATTATCATCAAGAGTGGTGCTTGGTATGCATACAACGATGCAAAGATTGGTCAAGGTCGTGAGAATGCAAAACAATACTTGAAAGAAAACCCTCTTGTATTTTTAGAAGTTGAACAAAAAGTACGTGAAAAGTATAATCTTGTACCTGGAACAGGAGAACTTCCAGAGGAAGAAAACGATAATAAAAGGGAAGATAAAAAAGCCAAAGAAGAAAATTAGTAATTCTTAGGGTTAATCCTAACATGGATTTTCAATAGGAATTTGCTAGAAGGCTATATAGTAGCAGATACTATTTAGTGCCATGAGAAAAGATGATGTTTATACATCATCTTTTCTCATATATAATAAAACGCATAGAATAAAAATATATAGATTAGGAATGAATCGATTCTAAAACATAGATATAAATAGAGATATAAATAGAGATAGAGGTAACCATGTACATTATTCGCACAGAAGCCATTAATACTAAGAAGACAAAGATTACATTTGACAATGGAGTTGAGTGTATTTGCTATCGTTCTGAGATTCGTAAGTTTGATTTATATGATGATGAAGAGATCACGGAAGAATCCTACCAAGAATTGATGAAGGATTATATTGAAAAGAGAGCAAAGAAAAAAGCAATGGATTTATTAATTCGCTCCGACAAGACAGAAAAGGAATTGAGAGATAAATTGAAGAGAGAATGTTATCCTGAGTTTATCATAGACAACACGATAGATTTTCTAAATTCATATCATTACATTAATGAAGATAATCATTTAGAAACCTATATTCGTTACCATGGAAAGGGAAAAAGTCGAATTTTTTTAAAGCAGGAGCTAAAGAAAAAAGGTTTTGATAGTGAGAAAATTGGATATTATTTAGATGAATATCATAATGAAGAAAGTGAATTACAGACATTGATTCGTAAAAAGGCACCTAATTTGGCAGATATGTCAAAAGAAGAAAGAGAAAAACTGTGCAAACAGCTTTATCGTAAGGGGTTTTCCCCATCGGATATTCGAAGAGAGATTTCAATTTACGATTAATTGTTGTGACGTATATAGATGGATAAAATGTATTAGCTTTCCAGATATTAGTAATTATATTGACGTTTTGCATAAATAACTGGTATCTATACTTGACAATACAAACAAAAAAGTATAAAATTTATTTGTTGTATTTATGTACAATGAAAACTTAATAAGGAGGTGCTCCTGTGGAAATTCTAAAAGTGATTGCAATTGTAGTAGTTTGTGTTGCTATAGCTGTATTCATTACATGGAAGGCTGCGATTTCATATCGAATTAAGTTTGTAGAAAGCAAAGTTGGAAGTGCGGAAGAGAGAGCTAGAGAAATCATAGATGATGCTTTAAAGACAGCGGAAACAAAGAAACGTGAAGCTTTATTAGAAGCAAAAGAAGAATCTCTTCGTACAAAAAACGAATTAGATAAGGAAATCAAGGAACGCAGATCCGAATTGCAACGTTATGAGAAACGTGTACTAACTAAGGAGGAAACCTTAGATCGTAAAACAGAAGCCATTGAGAAGAAAGAATCCAAGCTCTCTTCCAAAGAAGCTGAAGTTGAAAGAATACGTTCTGAAGTAGAAGAGTTGCACACGAAACGATTACAGGAGTTAGAAAAAATATCTGGACTTACCTCCGAACAAGCAAAAGATTATCTTTTAAAAACTGTTGAAGACGAAGTAAAGCATGAAACGGCTATGTTAGTAAAAGAACTAGAAAACAAAGCCAAAGAAGAAGTGAATAAGAAGGCGAAGGAATACGTGGTTACTGCAATTCAAAAATGTGCAGCAGACCATGTAGCTGAAACTACAATTTCTGTAGTTCAACTTCCAAATGATGAAATGAAAGGAAGAATCATTGGTAGAGAGGGACGTAACATTCGAACTCTTGAGACTTTGACAGGTGTCGATTTAATTATAGATGATACTCCTGAGGCAGTCATTTTATCAGCATTCGACCCAATTAGAAGGGAAGTTGCTCGTATCGCGTTAGAGAAGCTTATCGTCGACGGTCGTATCCATCCAGCTCGTATTGAGGAAATGGTTGAAAAAGCTCAAAAAGAAGTGGAAGTTATGATTCGTGAAGAAGGTGAAGCTGCTACGTTAGAAGTAGGTGTTCACGGCATTCATCCTGAATTAATCAAATTATTAGGTAGAATGAAATTTAGAACAAGCTATGGACAAAATGCATTAAAGCATTCGATCGAGGTTGCTCATTTAGCCGGACTTCTTGCAGGTGAAATCGGTGTAGATGTTAGGTTAGCAAAGAGAGCTGGTTTATTACATGATATCGGTAAATCAGTGGATCATGATATGGAAGGTTCACATATTCAGATTGGTGTAGACTTATGTAGAAAATACAAAGAATCTCCAATTATTATCAATGCAGTAGAATCTCATCATGGTGATGTAGAACCAGAAACATTAATTGCTTGTATTGTTCAGGCAGCAGACACTATTTCTGCGGCAAGACCAGGTGCAAGAAGAGAAACACTTGAAACTTATACAAACAGATTGAAACAGTTGGAAGATATTACTAATAGCTTTAAAGGGGTGGATAAATCTTTTGCAATTCAAGCTGGTAGAGAGGTACGTGTAATGGTAGTTCCAGAACAAGTAAATGATGAAGAAATGATTTTACTTGCTCGCGATGTATCAAAGCAGATTGAGGCAGAATTAGAGTATCCAGGACAAATTAAGGTTAATGTTATTCGTGAGTCTAGAGTAATTGATTACGCTAAATAACTTTTGTTAATTATATTAAGCTCAGTGAATTCCTAGTCGTTCTGAATAGGAATTGCTGAGTTTTTATATTCTATAAATTCTTTATAAATTTTATATTTTAAAACATTTCAAAAAAGATTCCATGTTTCGAATGAATTTTGTAATAACAAGTATGAAGGAAATGTTGACATAAAGCACATTCTTCCAGTATAAAAGATTTATTTTTTTACAAAATAATAGTGGTAATAAATAAATATTTGGTGAGGTGTGTCATATGACAATATTGAAATGTGATGTAAACAATTGCGTGCATAATAGTTGTTCTTGCTGTGAACTTAATGAAATTGCTGTGAAGGGAAAAAGTGCACATCATTCAGGTAAAACATGTTGTTCCACTTTTTGCAACAGCATTCAAGAATTGAATAATGAAAATGTGGATTCTGCACAACTAAAAACGAAGATTAAATGTAGTGCAGAAAATTGTAAATATAATAAAGATTGTCATTGTAACGCCAGTGATGTCAATGTTTGTGGATGTGGTGCAGACCATGCGATTAATACAGTCTGTTCAACATTCACATGTAAGTAGTAATATGCCATAAGCATAGCAAGTTGTGGTTGTTTTCCCTTGAATAGCCACAACAATACATAGAATAGAAATGATGGAATTAAACGAAAATCCTTCATGGATTGTTAAGAAATTATTTTAGTTGAATGAATTTTTGGTGCATTTATTAAGGAAATGAAGAAAATTAATAAGAAAAACGAAAGAAAAAAAATATTTCTTGCAATATAATTGTATATATATTAAAATAACATTGAAATGATTAATTAAATTAAGGTGGTGCTTATAATGGCTTTAACATTATCAAAAAAAGCTCAAGCGGTGAAACCTTCTTCTACACTTGAGATTACAGCGAAAGCAAAAGAATTAAAGGCAAAAGGGATTGATGTTGTAGGGTTTGGCGCAGGTGAGCCAGATTTTAACACACCAAAAAATATTTGTGATGTTGCTTGTGATGCAATTCAAACAGGATTTACAAAATATACTCCAGTTCCAGGTATTGTAGAGTTAAAACAAGCAATCTGTGATAAATTCGAAAAATTTAACCATATTAAATATGAACCAAATCAAATCGTAGTAAGTAATGGTGGAAAACATTCATTAACAAATATATTTAGTGCAATTTTAAATCCAGGCGATGAAGTAATTATCCCTGTTCCATTTTGGCTAAGTTATCCTGAGATTGTTAAGTTGGAAGATGGGGTTCCAGTGTTTATAGAAGCAACAAAAGAACAACAGTTTAAAGTAACAGCAGAACAAATCGAAGCAGCATGTACAGATAAGACAAAAGCCATTATTTTAAACAGCCCAAGCAATCCTACAGGTATGCTTTATACTCGTGAAGAACTAGAAGCTATTGCAGATGTAGTTGTGAAAAAGGATATTTATGTAGTTGCAGATGAAATGTATGAGTACTTAACTTATGATGGAGCAGAACATATTAGTATCGCATCCTTAAATGATGAGATTTATAAGAGAACAATTACATGTAGTGGTGTTTCTAAAAGTTATGCTATGACAGGATGGAGAATTGGATACACAGGTTCTTCAGTTGAGATTGCAAAACTTATGAGTAGCGTGCAAAGTCATCAGACATCAAATGCAAACAGTATTGCACAAAGAGCTACTTTAGAAGCATTATCAGGTCCACAAGAAGCTATGCAGGCTATGACTGTTGAATTTGATAAGAGACGTAAATACATGTATGATAGAGTAAGTAAGATGCCTCTAGTTTCTGTATTAGAACCAAAGGGTGCATTCTATGTATTTATTGATGTAAGTGAAGTATTAGAAAAAGAATATAAAGGCGAAAAAATTGCTACAAGTGGCAATTTAGCTAAGATTTTAATAGATGATTTTAAAGTTGCAGTAATTCCATGTGCCGATTTTGGTGCACCAAATTATATCCGTTTATCATATGCAATTTCTATTGAGCAGATTGGTAAAGGTTTAGATCGAATCGAAGAATTACTAAAGCAGCTATAGTTACAGAAAGGAAGTAATTCAATGGCTATTTTAGGCTTTATTGGCATTGGTAATATGGGTTATGCCATGATGAAAGGTGCCTTAACAAAATACAACAAAGACGATTTATTATTTTCAAGTGTGGATACAGCACGTAATGAGCAAGTAACGGAGGAGACGGGTGTAGCCCATGTATCTACTAATACTGAAGTAGTAAATCAATGTAAATATATTGTTTTGGCAATTAAACCTCAGATTTATGATATTGTTCTACATGAGATAAAAGATGTGGTAACAAAAGACCATGTTATTATTTCTATTGCACCAGGTATTACAACAGAAGATGTTATGACGAAACTAGGTGGAGAGCTGAAAATTGCAAGAGCAATGCCAAATACTCCAGCCTTAGTAAATGAAGGCATGTCTGGATTATGTTTTGGTAGTGTTGCATTATCTGAAGTTGAAAAAGCTACTGTAGTAGAATTTTTCGAATCTTTTGGTAAATGTGAAGTAGTGGATGAAAAGCTTATGAATGCGGTAGTATGTGCAAGTGGAAGTTCACCAGCCTATGTATACATGTTTATTGAAGCATTAGCAGATGGAGCTGTAAAGTATGGTATTCCTAGAGACAAAGCATATTCTTTTGCTGCACAGACTGTGTTAGGAGCAGCTAAGATGGTACTTGAAACTAAGGAGCATCCAGGAAAATTAAAAGATAATGTATGTTCTCCTGGAGGAACAACAATTGCTGCTGTAGCCGCATTAGAAGAATGTGGTTTCCGTAATGCAATTATAAAAGCAACTGATCAATGTTATGAAAAGACTGTTGGATTCAAAAAATAGTAAAAGAGGTACTGTCATGGAGCAATTTGAAAGAGTAAAACGTGAATTAGTACACAAAGGAAGAATAATTGACGTATATCGCGATGATATGCGTACACCTTCTGGTGCAATTGAAAAGTACGATGTAGTAGAGCACAAAGGAGCCTGTTCGATGGTTGCTGTCGATGAAGACGGTAAGATCCTTATGGTAAGACAATATCGTATTGCCATTCAAAAAGAATCATTAGAACTACCAGCAGGTGGAATTAATCCAGGAGAAGATCCTAAAACTTGCGCAATGCGAGAATTAGAAGAAGAAACTGGATATCGCGTAGAAGAAGCAGAACATTTGATTGATGTATTTACATCGGTAGGTTTCTGTAATGAAAAAATATACCTTTATTACGCAGATAAATTGATTCCTTCTAAGCAAAATTTAGATTTCGATGAATTTGTTCAAGTAGAACGTTATACTTTGGATGAAATCGTTGCTATGTGTCTATCAGGAGAAATTGAAGACAGTAAGACTGTAGCAGGAATATTTGCATACAAAGCCAAGATGGGATTATAAGAATAAAAGTTTATTTCATAATCATGACGCTGAACTCATATGTTATAAAGTAACTATGAGGGAGGTTGTCATGATTATTTTTGATAAAATAAAAAATAAGCTAGGTCTGTTTAAGATAACAGTAATCGAATTGGTAGCTTCTTTTGTGATAGGAATCTTGATTGCATATTGTTCAAAAACAGCAAATGGAAGTAGTGATTATATGGGAACACTTTTAAGTTTGGATCTTGCACAGTTAGATAAAGTGCAACTTTTAATCTTTGTTATGCAATATCGCTTAAAAGAGTATTTGTTACTATGGCTGTTTAGCATTACTATTTTAGCCATTCCGTATAATAACATTTATGTCATATATAAAGGATTTACAACGGGATTTGTATTTGGAGCCTTATCATACCTTTATGGATGGAAGGGATTTGTGAGTGGATTAAGTCTTGGTTTGCCACATTATATCGTATATATCATTGTGTTGCTCAATACGGTGCTTATCTCATATCAGTTGCATGAGAAGAGTTGCAGTGGGGTATACAGTAAAAAGTCAAGACTTTATTTAAAGCAGTTACCATCTTTTTTGGTGCTTTTATCACTTACAATTATTGGATGTTTTATGGAGACATTTTTAAATCCAGCATTGGTGGGATGGGTAAAAGAGTTGCTACATATGAAAATATGAATACGACAATATAATATGAGAGCGTTAAAAAAGGTGGATTTCAAACTAAAAATCCACCTTTTTGTAGGGTAAATACGCTAAGCATTAACTTGCCCTTAGAATATTTAATTAATATGTAATTATGCCAATTCAGCAACACGATAAAGAAGTCTTTCGGTCTCATCCCAACCAAGACATGGGTCTGTGATAGATTTTCCATAAGTATGCTCAGACACTTTTTGATTACCAGGCTCAATATAACTTTCTACCATGAAACCTTTCACTAAGTTATGAATATCTTTTGAGATAGAACGATTGTGCATGATTTCTTCAATAATACGAGGCTGTTGGTCGTATTTTTTACCAGAATTAGAGTGGTTAGAATCTACGATACAAGCAGGATTTTGAAGGTTTAATTTATCATACATTTCAAGCAAGCGAATCATATCTTCATAGTGATAGTTGGAGATATTTTGACCATTTTTATCAACGGCACCTCTTAAAATGGTATGTGCGAGTGGATTACCTGTTGTTTTTACTTCCCAGTTACGATATAGGAAAGTATGGCTACCTTGTGCGGCGATACAGGAGTTCATCATAACAGAAAAATCACCACTAGTAGGGTTTTTCATACCACAAGGGATATCAATTCCACTTGCAACAAGTCGGTGGGATTGATTTTCAACAGAACGAGCACCGATGGCTACGTAGGATAAAATATCTGAAAGATAGGACCAGTTGCTTGGATATAGCATTTCGTCTGCTGCAAATAGATGTGTTTCTGCAATAGCACGAAGATGCATTTTACGAATTGCGATAACACCTTCACAGATATTAGGAGCTTTCTCAGGATCTGGTTGGTGAACCATGCCTTTGTAACCTTCACCAGTTGTTCTAGGTTTGTTGGTGTAAATTCTTGGAATAATAATCACTTTATCACTAATTTTATCTTGTACTTTAGCAAGACGATTTATGTAGTCGCATACAGCATCTTCGTTATCAGCAGAGCAAGGACCGATAATCATAACGATTTTCTCAGATTTACCAGTAAAGACATCTGCAATCTCCTTATCTCTTTGAATTTTCAATTTGCTGTGTTCAGCAGGCAATGGGTATTTTTCAATAATCTCTTCTGGAGTCATTGCCGCCTTTAGGTAATGTAAACTCATCTTGTTCTCTCCCTTTTCTATGTATTTCTTAATAATTCTATTCTTTTTTTACGGAATAGTCAATCATTTGTTTAGAAAGAAATAAATTTTGCTATTGAAGGTAAATTGTGATAAACTGGGATAGGAGGTGTTCGGATGCAAAAGAGGAAAAAAATATGCCAGTACATACATTATAATATGGCGGTTTGTGGAGGAGTTTTTGGAGCTTATGGAGTTTTGAATCGATGTGACATGATTGGAAATGCGCAAACAGCTAGTTTAGTTCATTTAGTTTTAGATATATTAGGGAAAGATGTTAGACAAGTCATGATAAGATTTATCGCATTACTTATTTACATGTTGGGAACGATGCTTACTGTTTTAATCCCTAAGTACACCAAGTGGAATGTCCGCCTTATAAGTATATTTATAGATTTTGTTGCTATTCTCATTTTGATGTTTTTACCAAAAGAGATGAATACAGTGGTGGCACTGTATCCGATTTTTTTTGCAATGGCGTTTCAATGGAATGTATTTGCAGATATTTATGGGTATGCAAGTTCGACTATATTCTCAACCAATAATGTTAGGCAATTCACGATTTCTTTGACAAAATATATTTGTAATGGTGAAAAAGAAGATTGGAGACGAGCAAAATTTTATGGGGGAGTGCTTTTGTCTTTTCATATTGGTGCGGCAATATTATACGTATTTGAAAGAAAACTAGGACTTAAATCAATTATAGTTGGAGTGTTTCCATTACTAACGGCATCATTGCTTGTTATGGTGGAAGCAGGATGGATAAATATTCATTTGCCTATGCATCGGAAGACAGCAAATTGGCGGAGAATGGAGGAGTAACATGAGTACAGAAAGTAATAATATTCATTTGGTAAAGGTATCAAAAGAGGAGCAAAATGCAGAAAAAGAAGCTACAAAAAGAAAAAAGGAAGAGATGTTGAATCGAATTCCAGAACAAGATCGTGAGAAAAAGAAAGTTTACAAGAAAAAAATTATAGAAACATTAATCTTATTTGTAGTAGCGCTAGGACTATTAGCATTGATAGCGACAGGTATCATTTCTACAACAATAGGTCTTGTTGGTTTGGTAATAATCGCTGTGATAAGTACATATATTTCACGTAAAGATCAATAATTATAAGTAGGCAGAGTTCATTGGCAGTTTTTGTCTGAATAGAACACTGTCTTTTTTGATTCATAGGAAATTCCTCTTCGCTATATTTTTTACAAAAATTCAAAATGAAATTCAGTTATATGACATGATTTCACATCATAAAATAAAGAAAAAGCAGAATCAGGGATGAGAATGTCCAATCCTAGAAGAAAGAAAAATGTATTTCTTATTGGAATGAATATGCTCTATTACTTTGCGCTTCTTGCACTGATTGTTATGCTCATATTACCACATACGTCTATCTGGTATCGGTGGAGTCCATTTTCATCATTTTCAGAAAGGGTAAATACAAAAACGATTTACATGGTGGTGGGGGAACGATACAAAATAGATTTATTTGATATGGGTGGTTTTGAAAAATATAGTTCAAGTGATTTTAAAGTTGCTACAGTAGATGGATTTGGGATTATTACAGGGTTACGAACTGGAAAGACGGTAATTACGATTACTGCTGATAAGAAAACATATAAATTCCGAGTTTATGTAGTTGGATTGAGTAAGAAAAAAATAAGTATGCGAACCGGCTCTTATAAAAAAATAAAGGTAGAAGGTTATAGTAGAGGTGTAACTTATAAAAATGAGCATTCCAATATTGCAACCGTTAATCGATTTGGAATTATACATGCTAAGAAAAAAGGGACAACGATAATTGAAGTTCGGGTGAAAGGGAAGGTTTTAAAATGTAAAGTGAAAGTAACGTAACATTTTGAAAACGCTTTTTTGGCACTTCGAGACTATGTTATAGAATTTATCAATCATTTATTCAAATTTATTTAAATAGAAAGCATATTTTACGCAAAGTCGTACTAAAATAGTACTAATTAAATTATATGGTGAAAGATATGAAGAAGATTTTTGCCTTCTTGTTAAGCGGTGCAATTTTATGTAATCAGCTTGTAGGACCAATTATTTCGGCAGAGACGGTAAAAACATCGCCTATGCCAACGGAACAAACAATACAGGATAATAGCAATACGCGTGATTCAAGTACAAATGATGTCAATATGAAAAATACAAATCAGACTACCACAGAAAATCCAGACTTGAATATCACTTCTGCATCTGCAGTTTTACTTGAAGGTTCAACAGGTTCTATTTTATATGAGAAAAATAAGGATGAACAACGTTTTCCAGCTAGTATCACTAAGATCATGACATTAGTACTGATCTTCGAAGCATTAGACAGTGGAAAAATATCACTAACCGATAAAGTATTGGTAAGTGAACATGCAGCATCTATGGGTGGATCACAAGTATACCTAGAGCCAAATGAAACGCAGACTGTTGATGACATGATTAAGTGTATCACCATTGCCAGTGCCAATGATGCATGTGTCGCAATGTCAGAATTTATTGCAGGATCGGAAACTGAATTTGTAGCCATGATGAATGCAAAAGCCCAAGAGTTAGGAATGCAGAATACGAAGTTTATGAATTGTTGTGGATTAGATGATGAAATCTCCGTAGGAGGTCATTATTCCAGTGCCTACGACATTGCATTAATGTCTAGAGAACTGATTATGAAGCATCCAGAAGTTACAAAATATTCTACAACATGGATGGATTCTATTATTCATGTAACCAAAAAAGGTGAAAGTGAATTCGGCTTAACCAACACCAATAAATTAGTACGTACATATACTGGAATCACTGGATTGAAAACAGGTTCTACAAGCAAAGCAAAATACTGTTTATCCGCTTCTGCCAACCGAAATGGAATGGACTTAATTGCCGTTGTTATGGCAGCACCAGAACCGAAAACAAGGTTTGCAGAGGCCGCTTCTATGTTGGATTATGGATTCGCAAATTGTAGTATGTATGAGGATGATAACAAAGATGTTGTATTAGAGCCAGTAAAGGTGAAACGAGGCGTACAGGATGAAATACAGCCACAGGTAACGTCATCTTATAAATATTTGCTATTAAAAGATAAAACAGCAGATAAAATCACAAAAGAAGTGACCATAAATAAAGACATATGCGCGCCTGTAAAACAGGGAGATCAAATTGGTGAATTAGTATACTATTATGATGGGCAGCAGATTGGAAGTCTCCCAATTACCTCTGCAGAAGAGGTTGGAGAAGCAAAATATATGGATTATTTGGAAAAAATAATGAAGCGATTTTTTATTGCAGATTAACAAAATTTCCATGTATTGTTCATAAGAAAAACTTGCCTTATTCAAATTTTATTAGTAAAATAGTGGTTGATACTTGAATGCTTCAAGTACAAATTTGATAAAGCAAGGTTTGGTGAAACTATGGGTATACCAGTGAAATTAGAGGTCTTTGAAGGACCATTAGACTTATTGTTGCATCTAATCGACAAGAATAAAGTCAATATATACGATATACCTATTGTAACGATAACGGAACAATACATGGAATATATTGATGCAATGAATGCTAGGAATCTGGATGTTATGAGTGAATTCTTAGTTATGGCAGCAACTTTATTAAACATAAAGTCAAGAATGCTTTTACCGCGAGATCCAAAGGTGGAAGAAGAAGTAGAAGATCCACGTCAAGAATTGGTGGATAGACTGTTAGAATATAAGATTTACAAGTACATGTCTTACGAATTAAAAGATAAGCAGATAGATGCAGCTCGTGTGCTCTATCGAGAACCCAATATTCCGAAGGAAGTGTTGGATGTAAAAGAAGAAGTGGATCTGGGGGAATTATTATCTGACCTAACACTTTCGAAGTTACATGCTGTTTTTGATTCGATTATTAAGCGTCAAGTGGACAAACTAGATCCCATTCGAAGCAAGTTCGGAAATATAAAAAAAGAAGAAGTTAGCTTAGAAGATAAGATGCACTATATCGAGGAATATGGAAAATTGCATCGTACATTTAGTTTTCGAAGTTTATTAGAAGAACAAAGCACTAAGATGGAGACGATTGTAACCTTCTTAGGGGTTTTAGAATTAATTAAAGTAGGTAGTTTGCGTATTTTACAGGAAGAAATCTTTGATGATATACGAATTACATACGTAGATAGGAGTCAAGAAATTGGAAATTAAGCAATTAGAAGCTAAGATAGAAGCAATTCTGTTTACGTTAGGCGGTGCCGTAGAATGTGAGCGAATTGCAGAAGCACTAGGACATGATACGGAGACAATTCGAAAGATTGTTCATAATATGAAAGATCGTTATGAAGAGGAAGACAGAGGGATTCAATTAATCGAATTGGAAAATGCATTTCAGCTTTGTACAAAGCCAGAGATGTATGAGGCAATTACAAAGATTACTCATGTACCGAAAAAACACTTATTAACAGATGTACTATTGGAAACGTTATCCATTGTGGCGTATAAACAGCCAATTACAAAGATTGAAATCGAAAATATTCGTGGTGTAAAAAGTGACCACGCTGTAAATAAGTTAGTAGAATATAACTTAGTATGTGAAGTAGGGCGTTTGGATGCGCCAGGCAGACCAATTTTATTTGGAACAACAGAAGAATTTTTACGTAACTTTGGAATTCAATCTATTGAGGATTTACCAGTTGCCAATCGTGATAAAATGGCAGATTTTAAACAAGAGGCAGAAGAAGAGATACAGTTACGAATGGATATTTAGAAAAGGAGGGTTGTTATGGATGTGTTACATGCGTGCTTGTGTGTGTTGATTCTTATGCTATTCATTCATTGGGTTTATGTAACCAATCATGTGAAGGCGGTATATTATGATGTAACAGATCGAAAAAAAAAGGATAGGGATATAAACATTGTATTCTTGACAGATCTTCATAGCAATTCTTATGGAAAATATAATAGTAAATTAATTCAGGAAATTCAAAATCAAAATCCCGATATGATTCTAATTGGAGGCGATATGTTAATTAAATCGCCAGAACCCAAAATTGAGATTCCCGTTGCATTGATAAAGGAATTAGTGAAAATTGCCCCAGTGTATTATGCGAATGGAAATCATGAAAAGAAGATTATGGAGTACTGGGAAGAGAGTAGAGAACGATTTCTTGCTTACAAAGGTCAGCTGGAACAAATGGGAGTTCATTATTTAATTGATGCATCTGAGCATATTCAAATAAATGGAAGACAGATCGAAATTATCGGATTAGATTTAGAATTAGAACATTATCGTAAGATTTGGCATAAACCAACTTTGAATACAGAGGAGCTTAGCGATAAGATTCCAAGTCGTAGTTCGAATGAAGAATATCGTATTTTGATGGCTCACAATCCGCAATATTTTCAATTATATTCCCAAATGGATGTAGATTTAGTTGTATCAGGGCATATTCATGGAGGAATGATTATATTACCATTTCTAGGTGGAATGATTGCGCCGAATTTTAGGATATTTCCCAAGTATGACTTTGGACAGTTTTGCTTAGGGAATGCAACTATGGTGTTGTCAAAAGGATTGGGTATGCACTCTTTTCAGATAAGACTTTTCAACATTCCTGAGATTTCCGTGATAAAGATTTGATATTGGATTTCATAATTATGATAAGACAAAGGAGCATTTAGATGTGGTGATTCTAAATGCTCCTTTGTTTTATACATTTTGTTTTTTCGTAAAAGTCTCAAATTATCCATCTACAACTTCACTCAATTTCGCTGCCAAATCACGAATTTGTTCTACCATTATAGAGATGCTTGCTATACCGGCACAGTTTTCTTGATTAGCGGTTGTAACATCATGAATTGCATTGTAATTCTTTTGAGTATTTTTACTAACAGTATTCATGTTCTGAGCAACCTTGCTACTGTAAGTCATTACGGTTTTTACGATTTCTTCCATTGATACAATTTGGTCAGACATTTCTGTGTTAGAAGTAGTAATGATAGAGGAAGAAGATCCAGCTTCTTTAATTGCTTGCATTCCAATCTGTGTAAGAGAAGCACTTTCTTCCATGGCAACTACTGCTTGATCTGTATTTTCGGCTACTTTCGTTATGATTTCAGCAATGCTATCAACCGCGGTCTTGGTTTGTACAGAAAGTTTATGGATTTCTTCTGCGACAACAGCAAATCCACGACCGTGTTCGCCAGCTCGAGCAGCTTCGATAGTTGCGTTTAAAGCTAAAACGTTTGTTTGAATCGAAATCTCAGTAATAACTTCAATGATTCCTAAAATTTGTTTGGATTCTTCGCCTAAGTCGTGAATGATGGATTTACAATTAATAGCACTATTATGGATTTGTTCCATACTAGAAGTAGCAGAATCCATTCTATCTTGATTCACCTGTGTGGTTTTGGTAATGCTTTCAGCCAAGGAAGCTACTTGTGAATTCATTGTACTTAGGTTGGTTAATTGTTGTGTCATATTTTGTATCTTCATATGTATATCTTTAATCTGACTAGTATTATCCGAAACACCATCCAATACAATTTCTGTCTGATGTACAATCTTCTCATTTGCCATAGTAGAAGAATTGGTAATAACAGATAAATCTTGTACCATATTTAAAAGTTGTTCGGCTGTTTCTGTGGATTGTACTTGCATTTTCTGCATATGTTCTAAAACACGTTCCTGCTCGTCTGCACCCATTAAATTGGATAAGAGAGAAGTTGTTCGTTCTGTTAACATGCTAAAAATAGTTGCAAGTGCAATTAATATTAAAGCACGAGGCAAGATACCGAATGTAATAACGGATTGTACTGTTCTCAAGTTTTTATCTGGGAATGTATTTAAGTAAAAAGCAATTAACTGACCTGCGGAAACACAGATAACAGATGAATAGGTAGCAAATCGATTTAATTTTTTCGAAAAGTATAGACTAGCAACGGCTATAGCATATATGTAGAGTACTACGACATGATAAGTCAATGTAATAGTTGCAATTGTGACAAAAAGAACCGCACAAAGCGTGTTTATATATTTTGTCCACTTGGATTCTTTTTTTAATACAAACCTTAATATAGTAGGTGTTAACAAAAACAAGGAACCTAAAATATAGGAAATTGTCATGATCTTCTTTTTAACAATAAAGATTCCGAGTACGTTAAGAATAAAAGCTATCGTAAAAATTAAAAATGTAATTCGCATTACTTTGGCGACTTGTTTGCTTGCATCTTTTTCGTTTTCTACTAAGATAGAATTTCCCTTAGCCATCAAAATATCCTCCTTTGGTATTCAATTGTGATTGTAAACATACATGTAAAAATAAAGTAATGTTCAGTTATATGATTAGCTTATTTTCTCCCCCTTATGAAAATAGAATATACATGCATATAATCTACTAATAACAATTATTTTTTATTAATGATACCATAGAATTGTAATAATGTGAAAGGAAAAATTAAAAAATCCACAAAAAAATTAGTTTTTTTCATACAAATTATCAATTGGAAGAAAATTATAGGTGATTATTTGGGGAAAATAAAAAAAATGTCATATATTAAAAATAATAATCAATATTGCAATCAATTTTGTAAAATGCTACAATAGGTTCAATTTCGAAAAAAAGCAGGACGAATTCTTTATTTTCTATAAAACACTATATAGGGATGTAATTAGTGTAGTTCATTATTTTCAATCCAATTATATATGGGAATCGAACGTGGTGAAGAAGTAAAAACATATATTCATCAATTAAATGGTAAATTGCCTTTTTATAAGAAGATTAAGGATATTGTTTTCTTAATGGAAGATGTAGAAAAGAATAAGATGGGAAAGGTAAAGAGATAAAGCAAATAAGGAGGGCTTGCATGATACATATCAACTATTTTCGTAATAACAAAGGAAAGATGATATCCATTATGTCAATTATTGTATTGGCGATTTTGTGTATCTCATTTGTAGTAACTGCTACAACATCCTCAATTAAAGCGACGGAGACAGCAGCACTAATTGAGCCATTTCAAGGATTTACGGCAATTGTTCCATCCTCGGAAAATGCAGTGTTACAAGAGGAATTTATAGCAAGTGTGGATTCTAATCAGCAAGTAGAAGAAGCGTGGAACTGCTATATTCAATTAATCCATATGGATACACTTTTTGGAACAATGGATACCATGTCATTTTTCTTAAATGAAGAGAAAGGTGTCTCAAAACTGATGGAATCATGTAATTTACAGGTTGCAGAAGGCGTATTACCAAAAGAATCCCATGATGACAGTGAAGATTATGTGTATGAACTTGCTATGCATGAAAGGTTATTAGAGAACTATGGATATCAAGTGGGGGATTATATTTGGTTAGACGATGGTTACTATAAAATTGTTGGAAGTTTATCTGGAGACTCTATTATTTCACTTGGGACGAGAAGTCGTTTTGTTGATCAATACCAGTTATCTGGTGTGATTACTACATATTTAGCATTTCCAAAAGAGAGCATCGAAAAAATGAATGATGCTTTATTAAGTGATATCGAGCAAATCTGTAAAGATACAGGTGAAAATGTATCACGTTATACATTAGATGACCAAGAACGTATGGTTCAAGAGGAATTTGAGACAGCTTCCATGTTTTTGCTATGGATCTATGTAGTGGTTATTTTAATAATTTCGTTGTCACTTTGTATGTTTATTTACAATATTTATAATGCAAGAATTGATGAATTTGCGATTTTGTGTGCGATTGGATATAGAAAGCAACAAATTACGAAGATGATACTTTCCGAACTTGCTTATGTATCGTTCTTTGGATGGGTCATTGGTTATGGACTATCCTTTCTATTGTTGTCAGCGCTGAGAGCAATTTTGTTTACTCCGAAGGGGCTGATAATGCCGTTGTTCTCATGGAGTGCGTTATGGATATGTCTTGCATTACCGATTGTTGTACTTTTGATTACGGTATTTACAGTAACTAGGAAGTTGTCAAAACAGGATTTAATATCGTTAATTCGATAAGCAGAGTATGGTTATTAGGACTGGAGGAGGTAGTGTATGCTGATTGCAAGGAATTTGGGAATGAAGTATCCAGATGGAGACCAGGAAAGGACAATATTTCGAAATGTGAATCTTGAGATTCAAGACAAACAGAGAATTGCTATCGTTGGACCATCTGGGTCTGGTAAGAGTACACTTTTGTATTTGCTTTCGGGTTTGAGAAAGCCTACAGAGGGAAGTGTTGTATTTGAAAATGAAGTAATTACTGATTTGGAAGATACATCGTATGTAAGAATGAAGTATTTTGGGTTTATCTTTCAACAGCATTATTTAATTCCGTATTTGTCAGTGTTGCAGAATGTGTTGATTGGTGAAGACGGAAAGAGAAGCAAAGAAAGAATGGATAAGGCAAAAGATTTTCTGTGTAAATTAGGTTTGGAAAAGGAAATGCATAAAAAGCCATATCAACTATCGGGAGGACAGCAGCAGAGAGTTGCCATTGCAAGGGCGGTTGCAAAAGAACCAAAGATTATTTTTGCAGATGAGCCTACGGCCTCATTGGATAGAAAAAATGCAGCAGAAGTGATGGAGTTGTTGAGAAATTTTACAGACGCAGCACTTATTTTTAATACCCATGATTTAAGCTTGATTCGAGAGACAGATCAGCGAATTGAGATATCGGAAAATGGAGTAAATATGAGCTAGGAAGCAACACAAGGAATTTATACGAAAATATATGGAGCGAAATCATGAGATATTATCCAATTAAGATATAAGATTATATGAATAATAAATGAATGTGAGTTAGATTCATTGGTTCAGATTTTCGAATTATTTTCCGAGTTTTTAATATGAAAACTAAGAAAGCACCCTAGTCACATTTTATGACCAGGGTGCTTTTCCATATAATATTCTATGTGGGGGAACTTAGAATATTATCTATGGATTATACAGTTAATGTAGTTGTATTTGTTTTGTAAGTACTTAGTGTAGCAGTAGCTTTAATGGTTGCATTGGATTTTACAGCACTTACATCTACAGACCATTCTCCTGTGATATCATCTGCAACAGTTGTATATGTGGTACCATTTACTGTTACAGTAACAGTACTTTCATATGCAGCAGTACCAGTGATTGTGGTTGCACCTGCTTTTACTGTGTTGATAACTGGAGCAGCAACTTGAAGGTTAGCAAGTGCAGTTTGCATTTGAGCTAATAAAGAATCAACGCTGTCTTTATCTGCTTCGTCTTCGCCTAGAGCGATTAATACATCAGCAGGAGTAACAAAAGCATAAACTGTTTTGTATGTGTTTTCTGTAAAGTTTTCTTCCGTTAAATTCTTAATCAATCTTGCAGTAGATTTTAATTTACTGAAGTTCGATTCAACAGGAGCTGTTTTTGTAACGGTACATGTTTTACAATCAGCAGATTCAATATCAATTGTTACGGTACCAGTAATACCAGTGATATCCTTAGATTGTGTTGTGCTGTTACCATAGCTTACGATACAGTTTAAAGAATCAGAATCAGATTCAATTGTCATCACATAGTAATCGCCATCTTTTTCTGTCATTAAAGTTCCAGGGAATCCACCTGTGTAAGAGTTTTCTGTGCTATCCCATACATATAAGTAAGGAGCAGCAGAAGTGCAACTGGATACTTGGAATGTAAATATATTTTTCTTAGTAGTAGAGGTAGAACCTCCAGTGGAAGAAGAACCACCACTTGTAGAGCCACTAGTACTTGCATTTTCTTGTTTTACGATTGAGTAAGACATATCGCTGTTTAATTTAATCCATGTACCACCTGTTAAACCAGTGATATCAGATGTTTGTTTACCAGAACCGTTGTTTAATACAACGTTGTATTCATCAGTAGAATTTAAGTCTAATACATAGTAACCATCTTCATTTACTTCTGTCATTTTAGTACCAGGCCAAGCACCAGCAAGAGCTGTATTAGAGCCTTTCCAAGCGTAGCAGTAAGGAGCAGTAGACGCTTCTACGTATACTACGTCAGCATATGTTTGTGGTTCAGGAGCATTTGTTTTGTCGATTGTGTAGGACATATCACTATTTACAGTAATCCATACACCACATTGAAGGTCTGTGATATCGGCAGTTTGTCTACCAGAACCATTGTTGATTACAACATTGTATACATCAGTCGTTCCAAGTTCTAATTTGTAGTAACCGTCTTCTACTTCCGTCATTTTTGTACCAGGCCATGCACCAGAAAGTGCTGTGCTTGTGCCTTTCCAAGCATATACATAAGGAACGAAATCTGCTTTTACATAAATAATATCTTCTGTAATAGGATCTTCACTTGGGGAAGGAGTTGGGTCATCTGGATTTGTAGTAGCAGATGGACTTGGGCTTGGTGTAGCTTCTTCTACCTTATTAAAGGAGAATGTAGCAGTTCTTGTACCATTTTCATTTGTAGCTTCCACAGTCACTTTAACAGTATCACCAACATAAGCAGTTTCACCGATTGTAAAGGTATCGCCGTCTTGTGCGAGAAATTTCTTAGCACCGTCAACGGATACTTTTGCAGTATCAGCACCTGAAAGAGATAATGTTACTTCTTGTGTATTAACGAAATCAGTAGCACCAATAACACTTGCTAATGGTTTTCCGTCTGGTTCTTCGATTAAAATAGTACCATTTGCACCACTGTTAAATGTAACTGTACCATTTGTAACTACAGCACAAGAATAATCGTATGCATTTACAAGATATTGACCATCTGCCCATAAGGAAGATACGTCAACTGTTACATCTGTGTTGCTTGTACAACCGATAACAGCAGCGATTTGGTCATAGATATCTTTGGAGCTATTGGAGTATGTTCTGGAAAATGCAATTCCGTCATCTGTTGTAAGAGCAGCATTTTGACCAGCACCTACAGAGATATGGTTGTTACGGAAGGTACCAACTTTTTGCCAGTGTGCTAAAGTTTCTTCGTTCATGTCATCCCAGTTCATATCACAGCGTAGATTGTGTTGTCCGTTTGCCTGTGCGGAAGAATCTACTGGACGATCTGTTTCATCACCGTAGAAGATTTGAACTGCACCAGGGCAAAGTAGGAATGCAGAACCATTGTAAATAGAGTTACCTCTTGTTAAAACGCTATCATGTGAAGATATGTAAGATAGCACGTTAAAATCAGGGTCGGAATTGATGCTGTCAGCAAAACCTTGGTAAGTACCTGCTACACGGTCTTTGCTTAAGATACCTGCACCTTGTGTGCTAAAGTTGATAATGGAATCGAAGCCACCTTGAGTGTAATAAGCATCTTTGTATACACCGTGATCCCAAACTTCACCAGTCATCCAGAAATCATTATCATCTAACACTTTGCTTGGGTTTTTTGCTTTCCAATCGTTAAGAGCATCAACACAAGCTGTTTTTAATGTATTCCAAGAAGCAAGGTCAACGTGTTTTGCTGTATCACAACGGAAACCATCAATACCATATTCACGAACCCAAGATTGAAGCCAATAGGTAATACAGTTTGTAACAGTCATGTTCATGTTATGAGAAGATAAATAGGAAGTTAATGCTGAATATTCAGAATTGTATCTTCCTTCTTTTGTCCATTTTGTTTTTAAAATGTTAGGAATTCCAACTGTGTTGCTAGATTCTGTAATAAAGTCAGGTAATCCAGAAAGACACATGTTTTGGTTGTTGGAACCACCTTCTGTGTATCCAGGTAGACCACAACGAATCCAATTAGAGCCCCACCATTTTCCCCAATCAGTAGCAGAAGAGTTGTAGTCGATTACACCGTGATATGTACTATTATTAATTCCTGATGAACGGTAGTAAGCGTCTTGCCAACCAGATAATAGAGTACCGAATCCATATTCATTCATATCGTAGATTGTATTGTAACCCGCATGGTTCATAACGATATCTAATACGATACGAATGCCGTGTTCGTGAGCAGTATCTACAAGTTCACGGAATTCTTCTTCTGTACCGAAGTTTTTATCAGTTTGTGTGTAGTCAAGTACATAGTAACCATGATAGGAGTAGTGAGCAAAACTTTCACTTCCGTCACCACCGATTACATAACCGTGGATTTGTTCGTATGGAGCACTAATCCATAATGCATTTACGCCAAGATCTGTGAAATAGCCTTCTTTAATCTTGTTTGTAATACCAGCAAAGTCACCACCGTGGAATGTAGCACTTTGGTCTGCGTAACTGATAACGTTACCATTTTGGCCCAGACCTCGATTGTAAGAGTTGTCATTGGAAGTATTTCCATTTTCAAAGCGGTCTGTTAGTAGGAAATAAACATTAGCATTATCCCATGAGAATGTGTCAGCATTTTTCGTTGAAGTGTAGTTAGCAGCAGCCTTCACTGTTGAAGTAGATGCAGCAAATGTGCTAACTGTAGTAGGTTGCATGGTGAATGCTGTGCTTACAGCAAGAACACCTGCAAAGATACGTGATAGAACTTTTTTCTTTAAACGCACAATAAATCCTCCCTTTCATTTTTGACGAATTAGAAAAATTGGTATGTATTACTAAAGATGATATGTAGATATCTACAATACAATTATATTTTAAATAATATAGTGTGGTAAATAAATATAAAATTTCTAATAATCATATTGCATTTTTGTGTAACATACATATAAATTTGCGAGAGTATATTAAAATGGTTGTTTGATTTGTAAAAATGATTTGCTTTCATATATATAGTGAGCAATAGAATTGATACTTGCGGATCTATAAGTGATTTGTTATATTAGATAGTATGCGACATAATTTGTACAAAATGTAGATGAATATGCTACATAATATAAAAGAAAAGAGGAATTACGATGCAAGATAAAAGCACAGAGATTTTTAAAAATGCACCGATACCTAAAGCAGTTCTGGCAAATGTAATACCTTCTGTCATAAGTATGCTTATGGTATTAGCTTACAATCTAGCAGACACATTTTTTATTGGACAAACTAAAAATCCACTTATGGTAGCAGCAGTATCCATTGCAACACCAGCCTTTCTATTATTTATGGCAATCGGTATGTTATTTGGCGTAGGTGGAACTTCTCTTATCTCTAGATCCCTAGGCGAGGGAAATCCAGAAAAAGCAAAACATGTATCCGCATTTTGTTTTTGGACAGGAACCGGAATCGGCGTACTTGGAATGATCGCTATGTGGTGTTTCTTAACACCAATCTGTTTGATCGTTGGCGCAAGTCAAGATACGATGGAATACACAAAACAATACATTTCAATTGTTGCATTAGGAGTACCATTTTTAATTGTATCCAATAGTTTTAGTAACATCATTCGTGCAGAAGGAAAAGCGAACCAAGCTATGATAGGTATGATTGTTGGTAACCTTACCAATATCGTGTTGGATCCTATCATGATTTTAGGATTTGGATGGGGCATTCGTGGTGCAGCCATCGCTACTGTTGTAGGAAATATGTGTGGCGCAGGTTACTACATCTTTCATTTAATATCCAAACGTTCCAGTCTATCCATTCGATTAAAGGACTATATGGTTGGAAATAAAATTGCACAAGGTGTACTATTGATCGGAATTCCAGCATCTTTGAATTCTATTTTAATGAGTACATCTAATATTATGATTAACCGTTCTATGACAGCTCATGGAGATATGGCCGTAGCAGGACTTGGAGTTGCTATGAAAGTAAATTTAATTGTTGTTATGTTATTAATCGGAATCGGTGTTGGGATTCAGCCATTATTAGGGTATTGCTATGGAGCAAGAAATAAGAAACGATTTATTGGCGTAATCAAATTCAGTCTGGTTTTAGTAATTGGACTAGGTGTTACGCTGACAGTGATTTGTTATACATTTGCAGGTGATTTAGTCCGTGCCTTCTTAGACAATCAAGACGCATTTGGATACAGCTTAGAATTCGTTCGATTACTAATGTTATCAGGACCAATCCTTGGAGTACTATTTGTATTTATGAATACACTGCAAGCTATGGGAGCCGCGTTCCCATCTTTGATATTATCGATAAGTCGACAAGGACTAATTTATCTTCCTATACTAAAGATATTTGAAACTATATTTGATGAAGCAAAAATGCTTGTACTTGCCCAACCTGTAACGGATTATATTGCTAGTACATTAGCTGTTATTTTATTTATCATTGCCTATAAAAAGGCATTTAAGAATATCGATTAGGAATTAGTGAAAAATTCCTGTAAAAAAGACTTGATTCCACTAGAAAGTAATGTATATAATGGTTAAAACAATTTGAAAGGCATGGTATTTATATGAAATTACTTGAAGAAAGAATTCGTAAAGATGGCGTTGTAAAAGAAGGAAATGTATTAAAAGTGGATAGTTTCTTAAATCATCAGATGGATACAGCGTTATTTGCTGAGATGGGAAAAGAGTGGAAGCGTTTATTTGCAGATAAGAAGATCAATAAGATTCTTACAATTGAAGCTTCTGGGATCGGGATTGCATGTATCGTAGCACAAGAGTTTGGTGTGCCAGTTGTATTTGCAAAGAAAACACAAACACTAAATATTGATGGTGCCGTTTACTCATCTAGAATTCATTCCTTTACACATAGTAGAGATTATGATGTAATCGTGTCTAAAAAGTTCTTAGGCGAAGGCGACAACATTCTAATCATCGACGATTTCCTAGCAAATGGTTGTGCATTAGAAGGTCTTATCAACATGGTACATGCTTCTGGTGCAACATTAGCGGGTGTTGGTATCGCAGTTGAAAAAGGATTCCAATCAGGTGGAAAACTAATTCGTGATAAAGGTGTTCAATTAGAATCCTTAGCAATCGTTGAATCTATGAATGCGGAAACAGGTGAGATTGTATTCCGTTCTGAAGCGTAGGAATCAGAGTCCATATTGACATAAAAATCGAAATCAAAGTTCTTTAGATTTTCATAAAAATAGATAACCGAATCACATTCATATTATCTGCTTCTTTTTCATATATATGTGAAAGAAATGCAGAATGGATGTGATTTTTTTTGAAAATAAAATTACGGTGTTTGGCAGTCGTGTTAGCTTTCATACTTGCTGTGGGGCTCTCAAATCAGTGTTGTTGTAAAAGTAATGAACATGTATTTGCCGATACGATACAAGCAGATATGCAAGAAGATATGGAACAGACACAAACCACGCCCAAAGAACTTAGTCAATTGTACGCCCAATCTGCATGTTTGTTAGATGGCGATAGTGGTCGTGTCCTATATGAGAAAAATGGTTATGACCCTAAGCCAAATGCTAGTACTACTAAGATTTTAACCTGTATTGTGACATTGGAAAATGGCAATCTAGATGATATCGTAACGATCTCAAAAAATGCAGCAAAGCAGCCAGATGTTCAATTAAATGCACAATCCGGAGAAGAATTTAAATTAGAAAATTTACTTTATTCCTTAATGCTAGAGTCTCATAATGATAGCGCTGTTGCCATTGCTGAACATATTGGTGGCTCGGTAGAAGGTTTTGCAGCTATGATGAATCAAAAGGCGATGGATATTGGCTGTACGCAAAGCCACTTTGTTACACCAAATGGATTAGATGGAAGCGATAGTCAAGGGCAACATGCTACCACAGCTACGGACCTTGCAAAAATCATGCGTTACTGCATCAAAGAATCACCAAAAGCGCAAGAGTTTCTTGATATTACTCGAACATCTTCTGTAAGTTTTTCCAATGTTGCAGGTTCCCGTTCATTTTCCTGTGTCAACCATAATGCATTTTTAAGTATGATGGAAGGTGCATTGTCTGGAAAGACAGGATTCACTTCGAAAGCGGGCTATTGCTATGTAGGTTCTCTTAGGCGAGATGGTAAGACTTTTATTGTTGCTTTGTTAGCTTGTGGTTGGCCAAATCATAAAACATATAAATGGTCCGATACCAAGAAGCTTATGGAGTATGGTTTGAAATATTATAATTACCAAGATGTATTAGATAAAACTAAGACATTTTCACCAATCCCTGTATTAGATGGAATACCAATGTCTGAACAATTATCCGACGATGCAGTTGTGAATGTGTCCATTGATTTTGGAACAGATGAAACTTTTCCAGTTTTATTAAAGGAAGGGGAGCAGGTAGAAACCGAGTATCAAGTTCCAGGGCAAATGAAAGCACCGGTAGAAGCAGGAGAGACGGTTGGTAAGGTTATGTATAAGTTTGGCGATGATATTTTAAAAGAGTATGAAATACATACCATTGAAGCTGTAGATAAAATTACATATAAGTGGTGCCTTGAGAAAATATGGAATTGCTATTTATGTGGTGAATAGGATGATTTCTTTTGTATGATAAGAGCTTGAAGAAATAGTAGTGGAAATCCCTTTTATGCATTAGGTGTAGAAGGGATTTTTCGCTGTTTTTGAAAATGAGAATTGTTATCATATAACCCATTGCATTTTGAATGGAAATATATTATTCTATGTTCAAGAGTTAGCAAGGACTAACCAACAAAACATAAAACAAATCAATTGTATATAGTTGTCTTTGATTTAAAGGAGGATTTTAACATGAGTATTATTGTTGCATACTGGTCAGGAACAGGAAACACAAAAGCAATGGCTGAAATGGTTGGTAAAGGAATCGAGGAAGGCGGTAAAGAAGCAAAGGTTTTAGATATATCACAAGTAAACATAGATGAATTAAAAGCAGCCAGTGTATTCGCTCTAGGTTGCCCTGCTATGGGTGCTGAAGTACTAGAGGAAGGCGAAATGGAACCATTTGTATGCGATGTAGAAGCCTTCGCAGCAGGCAAAAAAATCGGTCTATTCGGTTCTTACGGATGGGGCGATGGTGAATGGATGCGTGACTGGGTAGAACGTATGGAAAACGCTGGAGCAACAGTTGTAGACGGTGAAGGTGTAATGGCACAAGATGCTCCTGATGGAGATGCAGAAGCTGAGTGTATCGCATTAGGAAAATCTTTAGCTGCAAATGCGTAGTGTAGAGTTTGATAGTAGAGAGCCAGAAGGTTTACCAAGAGGGGGGTAGATTTTCTGGCTTTTTCTATTAAAAAAATGGGTCATAAAAGAAAAAAAACTTTCATTGCATTAATAGAACAAAACGTGGTATAGTGTGCATTAAGTGAGATTTTATACAAGGAGGTAGTGATGAAACACATATTTTTTTTGCTTACAATATCATGTATGTTCTTTTTCTCAGCATGTGGCATAAAAAACAATCAAACATCTACTCAATCCAATATTGACGTAGCATGCACATCAAAAAGTGAGACGAAAGTTGAAAATTTGGTAATTGAAGATATTAAGAGTACTATCCACACTTTTTTGGACGAATATTATAAAAACATAAATATAGTGGATAATGTTTTTGAAGGAGAAAATATAGATTATGATATTTACTATGAAGAACGAGGATATATCATTGTAAAAATCGCACAAGAGGAGGAAGAAAGCAATTATTTGAATGGAATTTTTGAAGTGAAAATGGATTCTTCATTAAAAAATATTGTGATTTCTGATGTGGAAAAATGTAAAAGCATATGGAATTCTCAAGATTTGATTCTGTTAAGTCGTGATCAACTTTACATAAAAAAAGATCTAGAAGTTACATATGAAGATTTCGACGGGAAAAAAGAACGATTGTTAGATCTGAAAGAGAATATTATTAAGCATTATTTTAATAAAACTGATATGTTAGAACATTCGAACAGACCTATTTTTGCTGAAACAACAGAGGCAAATAGTGTATATTTATTGAATTTTGATCAAGAAACAAGAATTTATAAGTTGCTTATTATGACAGAAGATAGAGAGGTATATGTAGGATACATAGAGTACGATTCGGTTGATGATAGCTTTTTATTTAGAGAAGAAGCTTGCCAAAATTTCAATATGGATGATATCTTAGCATATCAGCAAGGTAAACAGGAAAATGAGGATTTATGCGAATTTATGAAATATTATGATTATATGATGGAGCATTATATATGCAGAGTTGATGAATAATCTTATTATTAATCGGAACTTGTAAAGATGGATTAGTTTTGTTAAATAGCGTGAGGAATAATAGAAGACTTCTTCTTGACATTTCCCACCATTTTATCCAAAATAGATACATACCTAAGAAAGGAAATTATAACTTTGAATTTAGAAAATATATTTGATAAAACAATTCAATACAGCCAAATCGAAGATATCATTTTAACAAACCTAGAAGCAGCAGAAGATGCGCAAGCAATCTTCAATATGACAAGTGATTTTATCTTCAATACATTAAACTTATCTGGCAAGAACCCAGAGGAAAGTGCTGTCATGATGGCAACGCTTTTTGAATTACCAGGGGAGTCCTTTTCAACAGTGGTTACATTCTCATATTACTTAGCAGCACTTGAATTCTGGAGCTTCTTACACGAACAAGATGTACAGTTACAAGATGTTATTGCAAACGTAGCAAGCGAAGTCGCAAGATGCAAAGATGTGACAGGCGCATTTCTAGTAAAAGTATTATCAGAGGAAGCCTATACAAGACAGCTTCAGATATTCCGCAAGAACTTTACTATCTCAGATCATTTTCAAGAATCTTTAGCAAATTATCTGGCTGGTTTTCAAATGGATATCATCCAGACAATATTAGAAAAATTGGCACAGTAAAAAAGAAAGCTCGCAATCATTAATACTAGCATGATTGCGAGTTTTTCATATTATGGATAATATAGTAGATTAGTAAACTACTGTCGTTTGAAACATTACTAGGAATATTTACTGTATAAGTGCTTTTCTTGTAATACATGACAAACCCCAAATAATATGATAAGATAAGAACCTAAATGAAAAATAAAGGGGGAACGAGAGATGGGGTGTTTAGGAAATTTATTATGGTTTCTTTGTGGCGGATTCGTTATGGGACTTTCTTGGCTTGTTTCAGGAATTATATGGTGTATTACCATTGTTGGAATCCCAATAGGAATGCAGTGTTTCAAATTCGCAAGCCTCGCCTTCTTTCCATTTGGAAAAGAAATCGAGTATGGCGGTGGGGCTGGTTCCTTACTTCTCAATATCCTTTGGATTCTAATTACAGGACTTCCTTTAGCTATCGAAGCGGCAGCACTTGGTTTAGTTTTGTGCATAAGTATCATTGGAATTCCATTTGGATTACAATGCTTTAAGATTGCGAAATTAGCACTTATGCCATTTGGAAGTCGAGTAATATAAGCGTAAACTAGAAATAGAAGAAAATGAAGAAGTAAGAGGTTCTCAAGTTTAGAGACTTGGGAGCCTCTTTATGGTTTTTTGCATATATTACTAACATTTTACCTGCATTTTTCATGTCATAGAAAACATATTTTTTTATTCACACATAGTATTTGTTGTTTTATAATGTAAAAAAAGGATTAAGAGTTTTCATTTTATTGTAGAAAGTATATAAGAATGGAGGAGTAATACAAATGAAACAGTATATTATGGCATTGGATCAGGGGACGACTAGTTCTAGATGTATTCTATTTAACCAGCAGGGGAAGATTGTAAGTATGGCTCAGAAAGAGTTTGAACAGATTTACCCACAGCCAGGCTGGGTAGAACATAATCCAATGGAAATCTGGTCATCTCAGTTAGCAGTGGCAATCGAGGCGATGGCGAAGATAGGTGCAAAGCCAGAGAATATTGCAGGCATCGGGATTACAAATCAGAGGGAAACTACTATTGTCTGGGATAAGCAGACAGGACAGCCTGTTTATAATGCCATTGTGTGGCAGTGTCGAAGAACTGCACCTGTGATTGATGCATTAAAAAAGACAGATTTTTGGAAAAAGATAAAAGAAAAAACAGGATTAATACCAGATGCGTATTTTTCTGCAACCAAAATTGCTTGGATTTTAGACAATGTGGAAGGGGCAAGAGAAAAGGCAGAAGACGGAACATTGTTATTCGGAACAGTGGATACTTGGCTGATATGGAACCTGACAAAAGGAAAAGTGCATGCAACAGATTATACGAATGCCTCTCGAACCATGTTATATGATATTCATAATTTATGCTGGGATAAGGAATTATTGAGTTTTTTTGATATTCCAGAAATTATGTTACCAGAAGTGAAACCATCCAGCTGCTTGTTTGGCAGTACGGACAGCAGCACCTTAGGAGGGAATATTCCAATTGCAGGAGCAGCAGGAGATCAGCAGGCAGCACTTTTTGGACAATGCTGTTTTCAACCTGGGGATGTGAAAAATACCTATGGTACAGGCTGTTTCCTTTTGATGCATACAGGGCATGAAATTGTAGAATCAGAACATGGTCTTTTAACTACCATTGCAGCAAGTACCGATAAAAATGTGGAGTATGCCCTAGAAGGCAGTGTCTTTGTCGCAGGTGCGGCAATTCAGTGGTTACGAGATGGTATGCGCATGATTCAAAGTGCTTCTATGTCAGAAGAATATGCAAGAAAGGTAGAAGAAAGCAATGGCATGTATATTGTTCCAGCATTTGCAGGAATGGGTGCTCCTTATTGGAATGCCCATGTCAGGGGAACGATTGTGGGGATTACAAGAGGGTGCCAGAAAGAGCATTTTATCCGTGCGACATTGGAATCCATTGCATATCAAGCGATGGATGTCATTCAAGCAATGGAAGACGAAGCAAAAATTGGAGTTACAAACCTGAAGGTAGATGGAGGTGCAAGTGCTAATTCCTTTTTAATGCAGTTTCAAGCAGATATGATTGGGAAAAGCGTATACCGTCCAGAATGTATTGAAACAACTGCCTTAGGAGCTGCATATCTTGCTGGTCTTGCAACGGGATATTGGGCAAGCAGAGAAGAGATTGTGGCGAATTGGAAACTAGACAGGGAATTTCAGGCACATATGGAGGAAGAAGAACGAAATGCGCGAAGAAAAGGCTGGAAAAGAGCTGTAAAATGTGCTCTGGCATGGGCGGAAGACGATGAAGAAATAGAATAAAGTAAGACAGGTAGGAAGGACAAAGGAGTTCCGTATTTCGTGATGGGACACAGTATGGGATCTTTTCTTGATTCATAGGAAAAACGTTTACCTTTCACTGCTGATTTTTTTGAAAAAAATGTGACAAAGATGCAAAATTATGATATGATAAGAACATTAGTTTGTGTAAATGATATAACGAACACAATTTTTCATAGATATATGCGATTAATATGGCAATAAATGGCAAAGATTATAATGAACATAATCTAGAGGTAACAGAAATTGAAAGAAATATTAGACTACACCAAAAATAAAATTACGATTGATGAAATACAAGAATATTTAGGAATAGAAGAATACTTAGAACTTGTGAATTACATCGATAAAAAAGTCAATGAAGGAATACTTAGCCCCATTCGGGCACACAAAGGAAATGGAAAAACACCCGAACGTTATTTAAAATACAAGATAATTCGTCCAACATTTGAAAATGAGGAGTATACCAATGAATTAAAGTTTCAGCTTCATCATAGACTTAGCGCAAAATACTACTTAACACATTTAGCGGAATACGAAAAAGATAGGAAATATGTTTTAATGCTTAACCAGTACTTCTGGAAAGAGCAAGATAATTTGGAACATGCAGTGTCTATAAATGAAAGAAGTTTTGAGATTTTTCGTGAAGAAAAATTTATCTTAAAAGGTGGAAAAAGCATTTTAAAGAACCTAAATCTTACGATTGAAGATTTAAATGTATATCATACAACCGAACCATTAGCATATTATTCTCATCATAAAAATGTACCTCAGACAATTCTTGTGATTGAGAATAAAGATACCTTCTACAGTATGAGAAAACATCTTTTAGATGGAAGTACTTGTATCTGTGGAGAAGAGGTTGGAACTATTATATATTGTGGCGGAAAATCTAGACGAAATACATTTCAAGATTTTGAACTTTGTGTGGAGAACTATTTACGTTCCAAAGAAAATAAGATGCTTTATTTTGGCGATTTAGATTATGAAGGAATTAAGATATATGAAGGATTGCATAAAGAAATGAAAGATATTGTTCAGATTGAGCCATTTTGTGAAGCATATGAACGGATGATAAGAAAAGCGCAGAAAACAATGCCATCTTTTAATAAGTTACCAATAACAAAAGAGAAGCAGGATCGTTTGATAGGAACTAAATTTTTTCGTGCATTTTCATCGGATGTTCAAGAAATAATGAAGAAAATCTTAGAGCAGGAGCGATATATTCCACAAGAGATTTTACAGATAAAAGACTTTTAAGGAGACACGATGGAATTAAATTTTTTGATGAATTTTGATAAGCGAATGAAGCATGTTGGTGAATATGCCATGCTTTTTCGCAACATACTTCCAAAGCAGAGTTGGAAATTATACGAACTAGAAAACTTTATGGAACAGACAAATGTGGTATTTTCTGTTTTACTCTATATTATGGAACAATCATTGAAAGATGAAGTATGTACGATACATGATATTGGAAATTTTTTAGATAGCATTAATATGCAACAATTAAAGAAAGCTTGGACCTATGATGCGTGCATGGAATTAGCAGATTTTATTGTAAATGATATTTTATGCGATGAAGGAAAGGCGATGTATTTTGAAGGTTTCAATTATGAGGAAGGAACAGTAGAACAGATACATATTAGTTTTATTGCTAATAAAATCGTGTATGTAGATGGTGATATTCGAAGAACATCCTATTATCTTACAGATGAAGGATATAATCTTATGCTTTCCACTTTGGAACTAGAGAATAATATGAAGCTGACGATCCATGAAATGATTTTTCATCTGCACCTTAAAAAGGCAAGCTATGATAAGGCTGTTGAAGATATGAAAAACATCTTTAATCTACTTCGAATTCAGTTAAAGAAGATGGAAGAAGCTATGTTGAAGATTCGTCAAAATGCTTTACAATTTTCCGTAGCAGACTATAAAGATATATTAGAAGGAAATCTGTCTACGCTGGAAGAGACAAAGAAAAAATTTGTCGATTATCGTAATCATGTAATGGGGCTTTTAGAAGATCTAGAAAAGAAAAATATACAAGTGAAGAAACTAAATCAAGAAGACCTAGAAAATCTAAAGCATTTAAGAATGATTGAAGAATACTTAAATCGTTCTCTCGATGAGCATCAGAAGATTTTGTCTTCTCATTTTGACTTAAAGGCGTTATATACAAAGGAATTAGAATCCTTGTCACAGATGTCTATGATTAAACGATTTCATTTGCGTAATGACTTGTATGACAAAGTGTTAGAAGATGCAAGTTCATTAGAGCATCTTATTCATTTCCTTCGACCACTGTTTAATCGTCCGATTGAAAAGACTTATAATCTTGAAAAGGCATTTGAATTTCAAAAAAATATCAAGGAAAAGGAAGTAGAAGAAGCCGATAATTTTATGGATTTTGATAGTGAGGAATGGCTAAGAGAACAAGCAGCATTGATAGAAAAAAAACTCGCAAGATATCGAAAAAGTCTTCGAATTGTACTTGAATATGTAAATAGAGAAAGAGAGATTACATTAAGTCAGATAAAAGAACTTCTAACCGCAGACGAAAAAGAGGAACTGATTCCAACTGTGGAGATTTTTCGTGAGATTATGATTGAATTATTAAAAAATGGTACATTTCCTATTCAGGAATTAAGACAAGAGCGTCAAGAACACTTTCAAGAACAAGCAAAAGAATTCCAAGTAAACTACTGTCTGTTAGAAGTGTTAGACGAGATGGAAGAGGCTCATATCGAAGTGCTGAAGGTACAGAGAACAGAGCAAAGGAAAATTGTTGAATTTGAAAATGTAACAAGTGAACAGGAAAGTAAGAAAAAAATCCGTTGCTCGGATATCGTTTTTCTGGCGGAATAGGAGGTATTATGGCATACGAGATAGAAGAAATTAAGAAGAGCCAAGAGATTTTTTACTATTTACTAAAGAATAGAGAATTAGTAGAACAAGAAGAAAAAGAGTTATACCAAGCGTATCTGGAAAATGAAGAAGTTATGAAATTAGTAAAGCAGCAGGGGGAACTTGCTGATTGTATGATAGAGCGTTATGGAAATGTAATTTATTTGATTCCAAATGAAAATAACGATTTTTTAGGTTATTCTAAGGCAAATTTAAAGGCAGATTTATGTCGTTCGGGAGCTACCGATAAGGATTATTATTTATCGCAATTTGTTATTCTTACTTTATTAGTAGAATTTTACGATGGACAAGGAAGAACAAGTCGAACAAGAGAATTTATGAAAGTAGGCGAGCTCATAAACTGCGTTTCAGAAAGATTGAAAGAAGGAATGGAAAAGCAAGAAGACGAAGAAGGAATTGCTTTTTCTAATATGTCTGAGGCATTTGAAGCATTAAAAAGTGTAGAACATGTGAAAGGTGCGAAGTCAAAGACAAGTAAACAAGGTTTTGTTCATACAATTCTTGTATTTTTACAAAAACAAGGACTAATTGAATATATTGAGGCAGACGAAATGATTCACACAACAGACAAATTAAATCATTTTATGGATTGGAACCTCTTGAATCGAAATAACTATGACAGAGTAATGCGTGTGTTGGGGGTAGAAACAAATGAGTAAAATGAATTGTCTGCGAGTTGTAAATTTAAGTTATAACAACGATGCAAGAAAGATTGAAGATGAAATATTTGAATTAAACGGAAGTAGTACCTTGCTTTCTTTAGAAAATGGTGGTGGGAAATCGGTCTTAGTACAGATGATGATGGCACCATTTGTAAGAAAACGTTATCGAGATTTAGGCGATAGAACGTTTACAAGTTACTTTACAACTAATCGTCCTACTCATATCTTGGTGGAATGGGTTTTAGATGGTGGTGCTGGTTATGTACTAACAGGTCTTGTGGTTCGTAAAAGAGATGCTAGTGTAGAGGATGATAATCAAGAAGAATTAGAGATAAATGGTATTATCTATGAATATCGTGAACCAAATAAATATGATATTCGTAATATTCCAGTTGTAGAGTTGGAAGATGGTCATAAAAAACTATTAAGTTATCAAGGGGTTTTAAAACTATTTGATAAGATTAAGGCAGAAAAAAGTGTACATTTTCAACGATACGATTTGACACACTCAGCACAGCAAAGTCAGTATTTTAGAAGGCTAAAGCAATATCAGATTGATAATAAAGAATGGGAAACCATTATTAAGAAAGTGAATTTGAAAGAATCGGGACTTTCTGAATTATTTAAAGATGCAAAAGATGAGACGGGTCTTGTGACGAAATGGTTTTTACCATCTGTGGAGAGTAAGTTAAATCGAGAAGAAAATAAGATGAAACAGTTTTCTTCTCTTCTATATAAGTATTTTGAACAATACAAACAAAATGAGTCCAAGATGGAGAAAAAGGAAACCATACTTGCGTTTCGTGAAGATGCAAAATTAGTTCAAGAACAAATTTCAAATTATGAAATCGTAGAACAGAAAAAGCTTTCTTATGAAAAGAAGATAGGGAATCTACGCTGTCAATTAAAAGCATTGCAAGAGGAAGCAAGTGTTTCTGTACAAAAGTCAGAAGAACAGATTTGGGCATATGAGAGATATGTAAAGCAAATCCAGTATGAGGAGCTATCTTATAAGACATACCAACATATTGACGAAAAGGAAAAGCAGATGGAACAGGAGTGTCTATTGCAGCAAATAATAGCGCAAATGGAAGAGGAGAAAAAGCTTCTAAAGAAAAAGAGAAATATCTTAGAGTGCGCTCGTCTATTAGTGGATTGTCGTGAATCACAACAAAGAGTTCGTATGCTTGAGCAGCAGTTGGAAGTTCTAAAACAAGATGAAAAGAGCCTTGTTCCAGAAAGAAATAACATTGGTTATAACTTACGACTTTACTATGAATCTTTACTTGAAAAGGAAGTAGAAAGGCATCAGGAATATGACTTGTCAAAAAGTCAAAAGGAAGAAAGAAAATCATCCATTCGAACAGAAACAACTAGATTACAGGAACAACAGCAAGAATTGTACAAAAAGGATGGTATAATCCAAGGAAAACTTTCAGGTTACGATAAGGAAGAGAAGCTTTTTTGTGAGCAATATGAGATAGAATTAGCAAGAAGTATCCTAGGAATCTATGAAGAAGGTCTGTTAGCTGAATTAGAGAAGAAGTACCAAAGGGAATGGGACTTAAAAGAAACGTTGATTGCTTCTTGGAAACAAAAAAGAGCTGCATTGCATGAAAAGGAAAATGATATCAGTCGTGAGATTGAAGATATGAAAGGGGAACTGGGACGTTTAGAAACTTCGATTGAAGTGGAAAAGTCAAAACTTTCAAAATGGGATGACGAATTAGAACAACGTAAAGAAGCCCTTCGATATATTGGATTTAACTCACAGAAACGATTCGATCGAAATGATATTTTAGCTGAGTTTCAAAAGAACATTGAACGATTAGAGGAAGGAAAACGAGAGGTAGAACGCGTTGTAGATGAACTACAAAGGGAACATCACAATATGGCTACAGGTCGAGTGATGAAACTTCCAGAAGAAATGGTTCAGTTATTGTATCAATTGGACATTCATTATCTATATGGAATGGAATATCTGAAGAAGAATCCAGCAAGCGAAGAGGAAAAACAAGAACTAGTTCGAAAAAATCCATTTTTACCATACAGTATTATCGTAACGAGAAAGGAATTAGCAAAGTTAGAGAGCGTAGATGTTTCTTTCTATACAGCAAGTCCAATTCCAATTTTAGTACGCGAGGATTTATCCAAAGATGAAATGATTGCGGAACGAGGAGTAATAAAAACAGGTTCGTTATATTTCTTTACATCATTTAATCAACATTTATTAAATGAAGAATCACTGCGAAAATTATTAGAAGAAAAGAAAGAAGAGATCGCAAAGGAAAAAGCAAAACTTGATATAAAAGTGGAAGAAATCCGTGTCTATCAAGAAAAGCAAAGCATGATTCGTTATCAAGAAGTAACAAAAGATAAGTACACAGCCTGTAGAAAAGCAATCGAAGATTATCATACTAGCATACAAAGCCTAAATGATAAGCTTGTCAAATTACGAGATAGAAAAGATACCATAAAGCTAGAGATACAAAAGCTTGGTAAAGAGATCGAAGCTGGCGAAGAAGTGATTAGTAGGCTAAAAAGTCGTCAAACATCGTTTGGATTATTATGTGATCACTATGTAGAGTATTTGAACAATAGACAAGAACAAGAAACGATTAAAAGGAACATTAAAGAAAAGAATGAAAAGATAGCACAGCTAGCCTCAGAGCTAACCGATGTAGATGCTCAATTACACCAATTGATTAAAGACATTGGAACAAGTAAACAAACTCAGAAAGAATACAAGAGCAAAGTTTCGATTTATGAAAACTATAAAGAGGGAACAGTAATTAATAGTGAGATTGTTGACTTAGAAGCACGTTATCAAGCGATTACAGAGCAGCTTGGAACGAATCAAAAAATCATTGAGGATCAATTAGAGCGAGAACGTAATCTGTTGTGCAAGAGAAATGATAATTTAGCAAGAGTTCAAAGTGTACACAATTTAGAGGAAGAAGAGTTTGCAACAATTGCACCAGATGAAGATGCAGAAAAAGAACTTCGATTGAAAGAGGAACAACTTGGCATTGAAATAAAGGAAAAATCGGAAAGTCTACAAACGATTCGTACGAAAAATGCAGTAACAGAAAATGAAATTCGCAATTTACAAACTCAGATAAAGACTCTTTTCCAAAAAGATACTTTGGTACCAAAGGATCAAATTAGAAAATTAGATTTTACAAAAAGAATACAGGAAGCAAATGCTGAGAAAGACAGAGAAAAGAAGCTGTATAGTAGATACGTAGAAGTTAGGAATGCATATAGTACAAACTATTCTAGCTTATCAGAATTTGCAGACTTTGATACAATGGAATCTTGTGATTTTACAATGGAGTTAAGTCAATACAAGGTAGCAGAATTGAAGGAACTTTCCATTAAACACTTAGATAAATTTAGAGGGGAATTAATTCGTGATTACCGAAGAAGTGTTGCAAATCTCGATGAAGAACGTAGTGCATTAGAGAAGAAAATCGAAGAAATGTTGTATCGAACGATTTACCAAGAGGAATTCTTCCATACACCGATTGTAACAATGTACAAGTTAGTAAGTCAAATAGCAGCACTCAAAGAGCAACTTGCCATGACAGTAGATTCTTTTGAGATTCAGTTAGAAAAACTAGAGGTGGATTTATCCCTTGTGGCAGATGAACGTGAAAAAATCATGGAAATGTTGTTTGAGTATGTAGCTGAAATTCATCGTAACTTAGACAAAATTGATAAGAATTCAACCATTCATATTCGTGAAAAATCGGTTAAAATGCTTCAATTACAGTTATTGAATTGGGAAGAACATGAGAAGGAATTCCAAAGTCGTTTAAGTGATTTTATGAAGGAATTAACTGATCGAGTATTGGAAAAATTAGAACGAAATGAAAATATTGGAGAGACATTAGATTTAGCGTTAACAACGAAAAATCTGTATGATTCTGTGGTGGGAATTGGTTCGATAGGGATTAAACTATTCAAAATCGAAGCAGACCGTGAATCTCCAATCACATGGAAAGACGTAGCTAAGAATTCTGGTGGGGAAGGATTCTTATCCGCATTCGTTGTTCTTTCTAGCTTGTTAAGTTACATGCGTAGAGACGAAACAGATTTATTCGTAGAGCGTGAAGAAGGAAAAGTCCTTGTTATGGATAATCCATTTGCACAGACACAATCACTTCACTTATTAAAACCACTGATGGATATTGCAAAGAAATGTAATACCCAGTTAATTTGTCTAACAGGTATTGGTGGAGAAGCCATTTATAACCGATTCGATAACATTTATGTGTTGAATCTAGTTCAGTCAGGACTTGCAAAACATCTGACCTATGTAAGAGCCGAGCACATCAAAGGCGCGGAGAATCTTTATATGCAGAAAATTCAGGCATCTAGATTTGTTGTGCAAGATGCAGAACAAGTTGAGTTGGAATTTTAAGAATTTTGTGTTATACTGGTAAAAAGTTCAAAAAATGAGGTGTATAAATATGAGGGGAAAGAAAATAGTATTGGCAGGATTAGCAAGTCTTATGTTGGTAGCTGTGCCAGGATGTGAAAAGTATCAACCAGCGGTGAAGCCAAAAATTACATGTGATTTGCCATATGAAGTGAATGAAGAAGGAGTGTATGATGGATTCTTAGGGGTTCATTCAGATATTACCAAGGATGAGGCTATTAAAGATGGATGTTATGTCGTTGAAAATGGTACTCCTGTGGGCAATGAAGAGATGTGGAAATTCTTTCAGTCTTCTGCTAAAGAAGGAAAAGAAGTTGGTCTGAGAATTGTGTCTATCTATGATGAAAATAAGCCAATTTATGATTTGTTTTATCATGAAGATGGGTATTATGTTTATGATTTTGCTAGTACAATTGATAGAAATGGTCCATATTCATATTTGTTGAATTTGAAGGGGACTTTTACTGGAGCTGATGAGGAGACAGAGTTGACGGTTTTGGCAAATGAGGAAGAGTTGACATTTGAAGAGATAGACCAAGCGATGGCAGAAGGCGATGGTAACGGATTTGAAGAAAAGTTAGGGATTCAGATTCTTTATGTAAATTAGATTTGAATAGGATTTATATAAGGTTGGAAGGCATTCTAGTGAGGAAGTTGGGAGACTTTTGAGGCTGGGATGCCTTTTTGATTGCTTAGGAAGATGAATGTCGAATTATGTAGCAAAAATGAAGATGCTTTTTGTTGTTTCGCAAAATTTTCTATGATAAAATGACGATAAGGTTTAGTCAAA
>CAYPEJ010000003.1:0-6726 GCA_964409685.1 uncultured Anaeromicropila sp. | reverse complement strand
CTGCTTTCTTATATCGAAAGAGAAGATAAGCACAAAAAATAAGCCAACCCTGTTCGCTACAACAGGATTGGCGATGTCCATATAGGACATTAAAACCCATGTAAGGTTGCCATCCAGTGGATGACTAAACCTTTTATATTGTTAATATAGCATATTGTGGAAAGGTTTGCAAGGGGAATTAATGATATGAAGAATTGTTATTATTGTTTACAAATAGTAATATGCATTTGTCGACTTATGTAATAAAAACGAGAGTGTTTTTTGTTGTTTCGCAAAATTTTCTATGATAAAATGACGATAAGGTTTAGTCAAAAACAAGGTTGGTAGCCTCCTATTACATAAAAAGGAGGTGGTGTGAAATGACAGCTTATGAGATTATTACGGTGATATTAGGAATTATCACATTGATGATAGCATTTGCTATGTTTATTATTGCGCTGCTTTCTTATATCGAAAGAGAAGATAAGCACAAAAAATAAGCCAACCCTGTTCCACCAAACAGGATTGGCTTTGTCCGATTAGGACAAACCACATGTAAGGTTGTCATCCAGTGGATGACTAAACCTTTTAATACCTTAACTATATCATATCCTTTCTTTTTTTACAAGTCTAATTCCGCAAAGATAAAATCTCTTCACTCCAAACATTGATATCATAGCATCAAATATAGTACAATTTGTCATATTGGAAAGGAGTTAAGCTATGAAAAATATATTTGTTGAAGGTTTACAGGGAATGGGAAAAAGTACATTGGTACGTGTTTTTTTGCAAAAACTGTCTGATTATAAAGTATATAGAGAAGGAGATATCTGTCCTTTAGAACTGGCTTGGTGCAGTTGGATGACATTAGAAGAGTACGAGGGGATTAAGGAAAAGTATCCAGATATCGTTAGCGAGATTGAAAAATGGTCAAAAGTAGAAGGGGATCATGTTATCGTTGCTTATACTAGAATTCTTACGGACTATCCAGGATTTCATAAATACATGGAGCAGTTTGAAATCTATAATGGAAGAAAAACGTATGAGGAATTGAAAGAAGTAGTATTTCAAAGGTATGAGAATTTTAGAGAGAATGGAAATGTATTTGAATGTGCATTTTTACAATATATTGTGGATGAGATGATTCTATTTTTACAATTATCGGATGATGACATTGTTGCGTTTTATAAAGAATTCTATGAGAAGGTTGAGAAAGAAACATTTTGTTTGTTCTATCTAGATGGAGATGATATCGAAGGGAATATTGAGACTATTCGCGAAGAACGTTGTGATCAGAATGGAAATGAGATGTGGTATCCACTTATGATGGCATATTTGCAAGATTCCCCTTATGGAAAATCCCATGAATGTAAGGAACTTAAAGATTTGGTGGAGTATCTTCGTCATAGACAGGCAATAGAGCGTAGAATTATTGCGGAAGTGATTGGAGAAAATGCAGTCATTTTGCCATCGAAAAGGTGGAAGATGGATGAACTTGAAAAGGTATTGATAGATAGAGGAATTATTTAGAAGCATCCCCAGCGCGAGCAGACTCGATAGAAGCATTTAAGGCAAGTAGATTATCGCAGTTTTATACAGTATTCGAAAAAGTATTCCATAAAGGTTTGATGAGTTCCAAAAAATAGATGGATTTTGTTGCAGCCTATAGAAAATGTGTGTTAAAATAGCATAGTTTTATAATTTTATAAAAAGAAACAAAAATATCGAAAATATATAGAAGAAAGCAGGCGGAAAATTGCTTACCAGATTACAGATTATTTTAGCAAAACCAAGAGAAATTCGATTAAGTGTGAATATGTCTTCCTTATTACAAGGTGTAATTATGGAAATGATAAGTAGCGAAAGCGCAACAGAATTTCATAGTGGCAGCAGACAGCCATATAGTCAATACGTACAGATAAATGAGAAAAATGTAGTGTGGACGATACATACTATGACAAAAAAGGCATATGAACAGATTATTGTGCCACTTATGGATGAGAAAGTGGAGAGTATTTATATTCGATATAAAGATTTGGAATTGAAGATTGTGGATAAGGAAGTTGAGACGATAAGTTATGAGCAGTTGAGGAAGGCTTACTATTTTACCGATGGAAGCAGATATCAGAAGATTCAGTTTGTGACTCCGACGGCATTTAAGAGCCAAGGGCAGTATGTGTTTTATCCGTCGATCAGGTTGATTTTTCAGAGTTTGATGATGAAGTACGATGCATTTTCGGACGATGGGGAGTTGTTCGGGGATGAGATTATGGAGCATTTTGAGAAGAATGTTCGGGTAGTGAAGTATAAGCTTAGAAGTTATGATTTTCATCTGGAAGGGACGAAGGTGCCAGCGTTCCTTGGGGAGATTACAGTGAAAATAGATGGGGCACAGGCGTTGGTGAATCTTGCACAGTATTTGTTGAGGTTTGGAGAGTTTGCAGGAGTTGGGATAAAGTGTGGGATTGGAATGGGAGGAATGAGATGTGGAGAGGAGAGAAAGTAGGATGAGTGATGCTATTAGGGCAAGAAAACGAGGAGATAGATATCAGGCATATGTGTTTTGGGATAAAATCTGTGATATGCTATTAGAACCCCAAAAATATAGTAAGGTGTATTATGAATATAGTGAGATAAAATCATTCGATGATATTGTGGTAGAATATAAAAATGATCAAGGTATTCAAAGTCAAATGCCATATCGCAAAGAATACTATCAAGTTAAATTTCATATGAGGAAAGAAGAATATATAACGCTTGAAAGTTTGATGACACCTAAATATATTGGTGCAAGTGAATCTTCTATTTTAAAAAATTTGAAGAAGGTATGGGATAAGTTGGGAGAAGATATGCTAAAATGTAGATTTTATTTGTACACAACTCATAGTATTGAACAGCATGATGTATTGGATAAATTAGTATCTTCATATGATTTCTCATGGGAGCTAAATGTACTGTTCAATAAGAATAGTAGTAGCGAAATAAGGGAAGCTAGAAGAAAAATGTGTGAATATATGGATGTTAAAGAAGATGTATTAAAAAAAATACTGTCAGTATTCAAAATTAAGCATAATCAGTGGGAGTTACATAAATTAGTAGAAATGATTAATGCAAAATTATCATCTCCTTTACTACAAATGAAACGTATTGATCTGAATTCTGCGAATCAAGAGTATGTATCACTTGTAGATCAATGGATAGATGAACGGGTGAAAAAATTTGATGTAGAGTATATTAAGAAGATAATAAGAGAGTTTCAATTAGATGAGCAGAGAACTAATAAAGAAACTATTTTTGTTCAAAGTTTTCTACCAAAAGGAGAATTACCACAAGTCGATTATTGTGTAGACTTAAACAAATACTTTTTAGCTGAAAAGGCGAATCGTTGCTTAATAGAAGGATGCCAATGGAATAAAGAGATTATTGATACAATAGATCATTTTAAATGTACAAGTTTAGTTATGAATAAACAATACGAGTTACACTTTTCAACACACCTATCAATCGCTTTTTATTTAGGCTATGTTTTAAATAGTAAACAAGGTTATCATATTTTTCCAATGCAGAGAAATGTTATGACAAATGAAACAGAGTGTTGGACTAGTGATTCAAGTGATCGTAAAAGATATCCTACAGGAGAATTAGTAATTAGAGAAGAAGGAAATGGAATAGATAGTGTCTTGGTTCTTGGGTTTCCGAATAATATTATGGATGCAGTGAAAGATTATTTTCAAGAAAACCCCATTACTTACAGCAAAGTGTTTGAATATCAGTATGATTCAGATGAGAACGGAGAAAAGTTTATTGAAAATGGTAATCATGCATGGAGTATTGTTAATTACATATGCAATGAATTGGATAGAAGAACGCTTCAAGAAAAGAGAGGCACACTTCATATTTTTGCAAAAGCTCCAGCAGCAATGATGTTTATGCTTGGACAAAAGGCATCCTCATTTGGAAAAGTACAGATGTATGAATATGATTTTGACAAAACAAATACATGTACCTATTCACCAAGTATTCAATGCAAAATGGGACTATGAAAAAATGAATTTACAAAAGAATAATGAATTTTTCCCTAGCACATGGCAATACTCCAAACAGGAATTTTAAGGAGGTTCGCCATGTGCTATTTGTATGTAAATGAAAGTGGTTCTACGATTAATCTTGATGCTGGGTATTTTGTTGTGACGAATCCAGATGGGGATGTTACGAAGATTCCGAAGGAGACGTTGGAATCAGTAGGGATTTTTGGAAATATTCATTTGACAACACCTTGTGTGAAATGGTGTTTGGAAAAGAAGATACCCGTTTGCTATTTTTCGACTAGTGGATACTATTTTGGAAAGTTGGAACCACTTCGGAAGACGAATATTTTTCGTTTGAAGAAGCAGGTTCATATGTCTGAAAATGCGGAATTTACGCTGGGATTTACGAAGAAAATTATTAGTGCGAAGATTCACAATCAGCTTGTATTGCTTAAAAGGTATAATCGAACGAAAGGAATGGATTTGTCAGTCGAGGAAAATACAATGCGGAATGCACAGGGAAAAGTGCATGGGTGCAAGACGATAGAGCAAGTGTTGGGATTTGAGGGAATTGCGTCGAAGAATTATTTTCAGGGATTGGCGAAGATGATTGAGCCAGAGTTTGCATTTGATGGTAGAAATCGAATGCCACCGCGTGATCCGTTTAACGCGATGATTAGTTTTGGGTACACAATTTTGATGTCTGAGATTGTGGGCGAATTGGAAAATAGGGGACTTACTCCTTATGGGGGATTTATGCACCAAGATAGAGAAAGACATCCGTCGTTGGCTAGTGACCTATTGGAAGAGTGGAGAGCGGTAATTGTGGATGCGGTTGTGATGAGCTTGATTCAAGGGCATGAGTTGGAAGTGGATGATTTTGAAATCGATGAAATTGGCGGTATGCGTTTGAAGAAAGAACCTAAGAAAATATTTTTAGAAAAATTGGAAATGAAAATGCAGAGTGAAAACAACTATTTAGCGTATGTGTCATCTAAGACGAGCTTTCGACACGCAATTTGGCTACAAGTTGGTGAGTTAGTGAAGGCAATTGAAGCAGGTGATTTTAATAAATACGAGCCGATTGTGATTCGATAAGGAGGAATTGTTATGTTGACGGAAGAGGAAGAGGCATTATTTGAAACGGATGATACCTTGGAGCGACGGGTGCGGTATCGGGTATTGGTGATTTATGATATTGTGGATGATAAAAGGAGAAATAAATTTGTAAAGTTTGTGTCGAGCTATGGATTTCGTGTGCAGAAGTCGGCATTTGAGGGGAAGTTGGATAAATTGCTTTATCGGCGTTTGATAGAGGGAATCCCTTCGAGAATTAAAATGGAAGATAATGTGAGGGTTTATAAGTTGTCCAGTAATGGAGAAGTGTTGAGCTGGGGGAATGGTGAAAATGATGTTGCTGGTAGGGATGTAATTATTTTGTAAAATAGTACTTGAAAAATAGGGATGCGAGTGGTAAACTTGTAATAGTTTTTTGATTGATTATTGGTAAATTATTCAAGTTTTGCCCCGCATCAAGCTGGGAGCGGGTTTCAGCGTTTTTTGGGTGTACTTAGATAGTGTAATCAAGCTTGAAAATCGTTTGCCCCGCAAAGTGCACTTTGAAGCTAGTAATGGTGAGGGTTTCAGAGGGAAGGGTTTAACTAAGTAAATCCCCGCGAGGGGACGGAAACGTTTGAGTTCCAGTTTATTAAGGATTTTATACCAGTTTAACTAAGTAAATCCCCGCGAGGGGACGGAAACACAATTCCTTTTGAAGATTCGTTAATTTGAACTGGTTTAACTAAGTAAATCCCCGCGAGGGGACGGAAACAATTGTGGAAGGTTATTAACTGAAACAGAAAAAGAAGTTTAACTAAGTAAATCCCCGCGAGGGGACGGAAACCATCTTTCCAGCTTTCTCAATCATTTGTAACATTTGGTTTAACTAAGTAAATCCCCGCGAGGGGACGGAAACTCGGGTACTGTGTACTGATTATTATCCCTAATTTAGTTTAACTAAGTAAATCCCCGCGAGGGGACGGAAACAAGCTAAATCAAAAGAGGAACACAAAGCTCGTATAATAGTTTAACTAAGTAAATCCCCGCGAGGGGACGGAAACTATAAATAACCAAAATAATCAGAAACACTTGTCCCAATAGTTTAACTAAGTAAATCCCCGCGAGGGGACGGAAACATTCAGCGGGAGTCGCTTCGAGATTGTACATATGTCGTTTAACTAAGTAAATCCCCGCGAGGGGACGGAAACTCATGTTGATGACGAAGATAAGCTGACCGAACGAATCGTTTAACTAAGTAAATCCCCGCGAGGGGACGGAAACCATAATATGAGATTCTATTATTTTACCTAAAGGAGGTTTAACTAAGTAAATCCCCGCGAGGGGACGGAAACAACCGCAACCCTTAATGACATCAAGCTGTTTATTAGTTTAACTAAGTAAATCCCCGCGAGGGGACGGAAACTTTTAAAACTTGTATAGTCACTTTCTTAGTGGCTATAGTTTAACTAAGTAAATCCCCGCGAGGGGACGGAAACTCAAAAATCAGTGTACAAAGGATATTAAACGAAATACGTTTAACTAAGTAAATCCCCGCGAGGGGACGGAAACAAACAAAGGATACAACTTTCCGTTTTTAACTCTAAAGTTTAACTAAGTAAATCCCCGCGAGACCAGCTAGTAATAGTCAAGTTGTATTTTG